>JAUVRX010000168.1 GCA_030597375.1 Acidobacteriota bacterium | reverse complement strand
GCCGACGCGGAACTGCCTGACTCCGGCATCCGTGTGCAAAAGCACCGTCGCCCTGGGTGGATCCAGTCCAGCCCTGGAAGCGTCCATTTCGTCGAGCTCGCGTAGTCTCTCCAGCGATCCGAGGTCGTCCAGGAGACCGTTGATCAGATCGATGTCGGCCCAGCCCTCTAGAGGCTCTTCGAGCCGCCATTCGTCCTCGAAAAAGCCCAGGGCTTCGTCGTCTTCCTCGCCACTTGCATCGCGCGGTGCTCGGACAAGGTGTACGCGCCGGCCCTCCCGCTCCAACTCGATCCCATTCACTGCATCAACATCGAAAACGAATGCCTTCTTGGCCAACTCTCCACGTTCGTCGCTCGAGGGCAGCTGCCGTTCGTAGAACCAGATGAACGCCAGCAGGGCGACCACGATGACGAACAGGACCAGGACCGGCTTCGGGCGCATCGCTCACCTCCGGCGCCGCAAGAACACCGTCAATCCGATCAGGATGACAAGTCCGGGCAGCACGACCAGCACCAGCCACGTAAGTCGGGACAACTCTGCGCGAGTCAGGCTGAGCCTTACTTGCTCAGGCTTCTTGGGGGGAATGCCGATGAGCGTCTGCCGCTCCACGAGCCAGTTCAGGGTGTTGGCCAGAAGTGTGGCATTCGGCACGTTCTGAAGCTGGGCGTTGGTGGCGAGATCGGAATCTCCGATCACTACCAGTCGCATATGGCGGGAGGCATCTTCGCCCGAATCCCGGGCGGCTGTCTTCTCGGTAACCGTCTCCTCCGCTGCGGAGCTCTCCGACGCTTCTTCCGCGTCGGCGGCGGCTTTCACAGCTACCGCCAGGGGTACGGGACCCGCGAGATCCTCCTCGTCCTTCTCTACCTCCTGGAGATTCTCCAGCCCGGTCTCGCCCCACCCATCGGGCGTGGTCCGCATCAACTCCTGCATTTCGTAGCCCTGCGTATCGGTGGCCAGTCCGACCGAGCGTGCCAGCGCGACGATGACGGGCAGCTGAGCCTGATCCAGGCTACGAACGATCGCGTGATCGGTGTAGGCGTTGACGAAGATGGTCTCGGCTCCGAAGAAAGGCAGCGGGTTCGACGGATCCACGACGATGTCCTCGCCCACCATGACACCGAAATCGACCAGAAACGACTCCAGCCCGGTCTCGACCAGCCCGCCCGCCGGTGAAAGAGTCGGATCCAGCAAGACCAACATCCGACCACCACCCTCGAGATAACCCCTCAGGACCTGCAGCTCGGGCTCGAGAAACGTCGAGTCGGGACCCGCAATGACCACCAGGTCGGTTCCCGGCGGCACCTGCGATTGGCCGATCGAGACCCATTCCTCGAGCTCGAAGTTGTCCTTGCCGAGCAGCTCGCGGGCCAGGGACATGCCCTCGGGTGAGTAGTCGTCCAGGCTGAGCTCACCGTGACCTGTCGTGAAGAGGATCCTGGGCTTTCGACTCTCCACCAGATCCAGGAGCGTGCTGGTAAAGACCTGCTCCCCCTTGAATCCGACGAGCTGAGAACCCTCTCCTAGCTGCATCCCAGAATAGTCGTAGTCGGCCAGTTCGGTGCCGTCGACGATTCGCCGGTCGTCACCGCTGTCGAAGACCACGACATTGAGATGGCTGAGCTCGTACTTCTCAACCAGACTCTGGGCCTGCAGGAGATTCTTCACAGGATCGACATACCGGACCCGGACCCGCGGAGAGCCTGCCTCGTAACGCGCCAACTGCCCGCTGACGGCACTGAACAGCTCGTCTCCAGGGCTCATGAAGACCACGACTTCGACGTCGCGGTCGAGCTCTGCCAGCACGTTCTCGGTCTTCTCCGACAGCGAATACAGCTGGCTCTGGGTCCAGTCGAAACGCTGGTGATACTTCCACCCGAAGTAATTCGTAATGGCGAAGAGCGCGATCGCCAGGAGGACGCCGGCACCGGACAGTGAGCCGGAGAGGGCTTTTCGCCTCGATCTCGTGTCGAATCTGGCCATCACTCTATCTCCACTTCCGGGACTCGAGCGCCCGTGCCGACAGGAAGACGAAGAGGACGGTCGCCGAGAAGTAGTAAACGAGACGACGAGTATCCACGATGCCCTTGCCGAACTCCTCCATGTGCTGCCAGAGGTTCAGATAGGAGAGCATCTGCCGGACGGATTCGTCGTTGAAGAGATTCTCGAGGAGCCCGAAGGTAAACAGTGGAATGAGCATCGCGAAAGTGAGAATCGCCGCTACCAGCTGACTTTTCGTCAGGGATGACGCCAGCAGTCCAACCGCGAGGAACACTGCTCCGATTCCCAGCACGCCGAGGTATCCGGCCAGAATAGGACCCCAGTCCACCTCCTCGAAATAGGCCAGCAGCAGCGGGTAGGCCACGGTTGGAAGCCACAGAAAACAGTAGAAGAGGAGGGCCGCCAGGTACTTTCCGACTACGACCTGCCCTGCGGTGACCGGTGCCGTCATCAGAACCTCGATGGTTCCGCTGCGGCGCTCCTCGCTCAGCAGGCGCATGGTGAGCACCGGCGCTACGAAGACCAGCACCAACCAGAAGTAGATCGTCTGTCCAAAGAAGAGCTCCAAAGGCGCACCGAACTGCGCCCGGGGATCGTTCAGATAGCTGACGATCAACCAGAACACGAGACCGTTGACCAGCAGCAGGAGCGCCGCCACGATGTAGGCCAGGGGCGAGAAGAAGAAGGCCCTGAGCTCCCGACCCATGACAGAGACGAGGCCCTTCATGACGGCACCTCCGCCGCCGTGGCATCGTCGACCGCGACCCTGGCGGAGCCATCGCTCGGCTCCTGGGTCGTCAGCCGCACGAAGACATCCTCGAGCGAGGCTCGTTCTTCCGACAGTTCCAGCATCACCCAACCCCTCTGCTTGGCGGTCTCGAAAACGGCTTGCCTCGGATCGGCATCCTTGGCGCACTCGAGCCGATAGCTCCCGGTCTCCGCATCCAGTACCTCGACATCGACGACCCCCGGCAGGGCCCCCAGCACTCCCAGCGCGTCGGTTGGCCCGCCTTTCAGCCCCACCCTGAGGATGGTGTTGCCGATCCAGCTCTCCCGCAATTCCTGCGGCGAGCCCTCGGCGATGATCCTGCCTCGATCGATGATGATGACGCGATCGCAGAGCAACTCCACCTCCGGCAGGATGTGGCTCGACAACAGCAGGGTCTGCTTGTGTCCCAACTCCCGGATCAACTCCCGAATGGCGATGATCTGCTTGGGATCGAGACCAACGGTCGGCTCGTCCAGCACCAGGACGCTGGGATGATGGAGAATGGCGGCCGCCAGCCCCACCCGCTGCCGGTAGCCTTTGGAGAGGGTGCCGATAATCTGCTTCTCCACCTCTTCCAGAAAGCAGCTTTCCACGGTCTCCGGGATTCGCTGCTTGGCCTCATTGCGGCTCATGCCCTCCAGCATCGCCCGGTAGCGGAGGTACTCCGAGACTCTCATTTCCGGGTAGAGAGCGACGTTCTCCGGCAGATACCCCACCTCCCTGCGCGCCGCTACCGGGTCGCTGAAAAGATCCTTGCCGGCAACCGTCAGGTGACCTTCGGTGGGCGGCAGAAAGCCGGTGATCATTCGCAGGGTCGTTGTCTTGCCGGCGCCGTTGGGGCCCAGCATGCCGACGATCTCACCTTCGTCGACATTGAACGAGATCCCGTCGACGGCCGCGAACTCTCCGTACCGTCGAGTCAGGCCTTGCGCATCAATCATCCTTACCTTGCCTCCTCCCGCTGAGGGGTCGGACCTGCTATCGAAATAGGCGAAAGTGCCAACAGGCCAGGAGCGACCTGTCCCCAGCCCGAGATTTATAGCAAATCAATCGATTCGGGTGAAGGGCTCCCACTCTGGCAGTAGGCATGATTTCGGGCTTCGGTGATGTCGCCGTTCGGCGCCGGTGATAGGCTCTCGACGTGCCTCGGGATGACAAGACGATCGGCATGAAGTCGGCCTACGACCTGGCTCTCGAGAGACTCGAGGAGCAGGGCATCGACAAACCTCGTGACGAGGGCTTGAGCCCGGCGGCCAGAGAGCAGATCGCCGAGCTTCGCAGCCAGAGCGAAGCCAAGCTGGCCGAGCTCGAGATCCTGTTCCGCGACAATCTCGCGAAGACCCCGGATCCCGCAGCCAGAGCCAAAGTCGAAGAGGAGTACGTCGAAGACCGTCGCCGCGTCGAGGCGCGGCGCGATCGAGACATCGAGCGACTCCGCTCTCGAAGCTGAGGTTGTTCCCGTATCTAGCCCTGGGGGAACATCTTCAGGAAGATCCGGGTCGCTTCACTACTGCCGCAGACGAAGATCGCATCCTCGGACTCGAAGCGAAAGTCGGGACCGAACTCCATCATCAGATCCTCACCCCGCTCGACCGCGACGACCGAGCAGCCGGTCTTCTGGCGAATCCCCAGTTGCGACGGATGCCGCCCAGCCAACCCACCGGCACCGACTTTCAGCACCTTGAGCTGCGGGTCGAGCGAGACCGCTTCTTCACCGAGCAGCCGCCTCGCCAGGATCTGCCCCGACACCTGACTGATGGAAAGGGCGAAATCGGCACCGGCCCGGTAGATACGCTCGACGTTTTCGGCCCGGTTGACCCTCGCGATCACGGGCACATGGGGTGCCAGGTCCTTGACGATGACCGTCGCGAACATCGTGGCGCTGTCGGTGTCCACCGCCAGGATCACGGCCTTCGCCGAGCCGACTCCGGCTTGCTCCAGAACCCTCGGATCGAGAACGTCTCCGACGACCTTCACGCCATCTCGTTCCTGCCGGTCGATGACGACGACCTCTTCACCCACATCGCTCAACAACTCGACCACCTTGCCACCGACCTCGCCAAAGCCAGCCACCACGACCGGACCATGGCGGCGAAGCGGCTTGGCTTCGTCACACAGCTCTTCGAACTTCTGAACGCTCGTCGGGCTGCCGACGAGAACCAGGATGCCGTCGGGCTCCAACCGCATGTCGGCCGTTGTGGGGGCCACCAGTCGGCCCTCGACCCACTGTCCAATCACGGTGATACCTGTCCGCTGCCCGAGGCTAGCTTCGGCGAGCGTCTGGCCGGCCAGGCGGCTGCCCTTCGGAATTCTCACCTCGCTGACCTTCAACTTGCGGCCCAGCTGCTGAGCATCGGCAACGGTCGGACTGACGCGCTGGCTGGCTCGAGCCGCCAGGGCGGCGCCCAGGATATGCCGTGGAGTGTAGGTAGCCGTGGCTCCAGCCAACATGATCGGTTTGCGATGAAACGGCTCTTCCACGAGCGCCAGTGCCTCGCCTTCGAAGCCGGACTGACGGGCGGCCAGGATCACCGCGGCATCCTCGTCGTCGGTGCTGTTGGCGATCAGCGATCTGGCCCGTTGTAGATTCACCCGACTCAGGATCCCATCCTCCAAACTGCCGCTCACGACCTGGTGTCCAGCCTCGATCAGACGTCGAGCGACGGTCTCGTCCTGTTCGATGATGACGGTCGGAATCGAGGCGCGTTGCAACTCGTCGACGAGGGTCGCTACGGCTGGCCCGAACCGGTAGATCAAGACGTGATTGGTGGCGTCTTCGGCCTCTTTGGGCAGCCTTACCTCGAAGCGCTCTTCCAGGTATGGGATGAGATAGACCGGGAAGATCATGAAGATGAGGCAGACTCCCAGAAACTGGAGCAGCACCACAAACAGGACCATGAGGGGATTGGACCAGGTGTCATCGGCCCCGTAACCGGTCGTCGAGAGAGTCTCGGCAACGAATTCGAGGCTTCTCCAGAAGCTCCGCGTCTGGCCCTCCAGCTGGTTCATGCCCACCATGTAGAGCAGGGCGCAGATCACCAACACCAGGATCAGCGATGCCACGAGCACGAGCAGGCGTTTCTGGGAGCGGAGCATGGCCAGATTGTAACTGTTTCAACCGCTGCCGCCCGGCAGCGGTTTCAAGGGCTCGAGGGCTTGGGGGTTGAGGCGACCGGGCGTTCCTTCCGGTCGGTCTTTGGGGGCTTGGGGTCCTGAGGTCTTGGGGTCCTGCGGTCCTGCGGTCCTGGGGTCTTGGGGTCCTGAGGTCCTGGGGTCTTGGGGTCTTGAGCAATCAGGGCATAGGGGCGTAAGGGCTTGAGGGCTTGAGGGCGTGAGGGTGGTGGTGGGATCTTGAAGCGGCCCGACCTGTGCCCATGACCATTGAAGCGGCCGGACCCCGTGCCGGCCGG
>JAUVRX010000278.1 GCA_030597375.1 Acidobacteriota bacterium | reverse complement strand
CGGGACTCCGGCGCGGAGGAATCGAAGACCCGCGGCTTTGCGTCTCAGGCTTTCGCCTGGTCTGCCTATAACGTGGTGTGACTTTCCTACCAGAGATCTGGCTACCATGCCACACCCCCAGAGGTGGATCTTGCCTATCTGGTCGGGTAGGAAGAATAGCCAGTTGGCTATGAATCAGGGTGGAGGAATAGCCGATTCTCAGCCCGCTGTCTTCTGCCATTGAAGCATAATCCTTCACAGACCCTCCGGATCGGCCCATGCTATCGTCGGTTTCCGTGAGGAATTCGACTGTCGTTCTGCTGCTTCTCCTGGCATTTCTGTGCCGGCCGGTGCCAGCGCTTGCCTACCTCGATCCTGCTGCGGGTAGCCTGATCCTGCAGGTCATCCTGGGTGGAGTCGCGGGCCTCATCGTGCTATTGAAAATCTACTGGCGACGGCTGCGTGGGTTCCTTGGGTTCGCCAAGGACGGAGGCGATCAGAGCGATCAGGCGTGAGCCACAGCCGCCAAATAGACACGCACACCTGAAAGTTCCAATGGCAGAGTACGATCCTGGTTCCTTCCGAGACCCGGAAAGTCGGATACTCGTGGACCAAGACACGATTTGTCGTGGGCTGAGCGAGGCCGCTTTGCGCGACTGGGAAGCTCTCGAGGCAACTCGGTTTTTCTCCAAGGCAATGGCTGACGGGAGAATCGTCGAGACCACTCGCACGCCCCCTGGAGAGATCGAAGACTCCTTCCAAGAAATTGCCCAGGACTGGGCAGCGATTCTCGAACATCGGAGAGTTCCTTTCCTCTCGTATCCGTACGAGTGGAGCTTTGGAATGCTGAAGGACGCTGCCCTCTTGCAGCTGGACCTCCTCCTGGATGCCCTCGGGGAGGATTTGATACTCAAAGATGCCTCTGCCTTCAATATCCAGTGGATAGGATCGCGGCCGACTTTCATCGATGTCGGGTCGTTCAAGAGCTTCGGGCCCGGCGAACCGTGGGAAGGGTACCGTCAGTTCTGTCAGATGTTCCTGTTTCCCCTTCAGCTACAAGCCTACAAAGGGGTGGCCTTTCAGCCATGGTTGCGGGGTAGCATCGATGGGATTCCGCCAGAGGCGATGAGTCGTCTGCTCTCGAAACGAGACCTTCTCCGACCTGGCGTCTTGCTGCACGTCGTGATGCAGGCCCGTCTACAGGAACGTTATGGCGGGACAAACCGGAGCATACGAGAGGACCTTCGCAAAGGTGGCTTCAATGCGGAGATAGTCCGCTCCACGGTCGTACGAATGAGAAGGCTGGTGGCGAATCTCGACTGGAAAGTCAGGCGATCGGAGTGGTCTGAATACAGCAAGGAGCACAGCTACCACGACGAGGACTTCTCACTGAAAGAGAACTTCGTCTCAGAGGTGGCCAGCCGACAGCGTTGGAAGCAGGTCTGGGACCTCGGGTGCAATACCGGACACTTCTCGAGACTCGCCGCTCGGCACTCCGACTGTGTGATCGCGATGGACATCGATCACTTCGCTGTCGAGAGGCTCTACCGCCAGCTACGCGCTGAGAAGGACGAGAAGATCCTGCCCCTGGTCATGAACCTGGCTCAACCATCGCCGGGTCTCGGCTGGCGGGGTGAGGAGCGGCGCAGTCTGCTGAGCCGTGGCAGTCCCGATCTGACACTCTGTCTGGCGCTGATCCACCATCTCGTTCTCTCGGCGACGATCCCTATCCCGGAGGTTCTCCGGTTTCTGGCTTCTCTTGGCGGAGACCTCGTCATCGAATTCCCGACTCGCGACGATCCGATGGTCGAGAAGCTCCTGCTTCACAAGGGCCAGAAGCACGAAGAGTACAACCGGCAGAATTTCGAGCGTCATCTCGCCGCATCCTTCTCCATCGAGAAATCCCTGAGGATCGGCTCCGGAACCCGCTACCTCTACCACGCCACCGCTGATAGCTAGCCCGCATGATTCATGACCGTGCGAGAGAGCCGATTCGTCAGCCACCAGGATTGACAGGTGCGCTGCACCTGGCGGTGCTGACCGCGTTCGCCGTCAGCCAACCGATCTTCGACCTGCTAGCCCGGCATCCGCCCTTCCTGATCGCCCACGGTGTTACCGGCAAGGATGCCGCAGCCCTGGTGTTGATCTTGGCTTTTGGCCTGCCACTCGTCGTGGGTCTGTTGTTCCTGGCGCCTGCCCGGTCGCCATCGCCGTGGGCGCGAGGACTCTTTGCCGCCGGTCTCACTTTGTTGACCGCCATCGTCCTCCTGCCAGTCGTGGGCGGCTTTGTGTCTGGCCCCGGCATTCTGTCGGTAGCGATGGCGGTCTTGCTCGCCGGCGCTCTGGCTGTGGCCTGGCACCGCTGGCCTCCATTGCGTCTGTTCCTCACCCTGCTGACTCCGGCGCTGCTCATCTTCCCACTGGTCTTCCTGTGGCAACCCACTGTGCGTCACCTGATGCAGCCGCCGGAGGCTTCCACTGTGGACCTTTCACTGCCCTCTGACACCAAGATCGTCATCCTCGTCCTCGATGAGCTTCCGGTCACCGCGCTAATGACTGCCGAGCGACAGATCGACGCCGAGTTGTTCCCGAACTTCGCCGCCCTAGCCGAGCAGGCAACCTGGTTTCGCCGAGCATCCGGCGCCTACACCCATAGCGCCGCGGCCATTCCCGCCATGCTCAGCGGTCTCTATCCTCAGCCCACTGGCGAGCACAACGATGCCGTTCGTGAAGGCAACCTCTTCACCTGGTTTGCCGGAAGCGCTCGATTGCAGGTTCATGAGGAGATCACCCGCCTGGCGCCGCCGAATCCGGCCGGCCAGGATCAGTCGATGGCCGGGGCTCATTGGCCCACCCTGGTCGAGGACCTGGGTGTGGCCTATCTGCATGTGCTCGCACCGTTGCCCTGGCGCCGCCATTTGCCAGCGATCGATGCCAATTGGGGGGGATTTGTCCGGCCGAACCGAAGTCGTGCTCAAGACCGCCAGGATGAGCAGAGGGTGCGGGACTTTCGGTCGTTTGTTGCCTCTATCGAGGCTCATGAGGGGCCGCAGCTGATCTTCTACCATGCTCTCTTGCCCCACTTGCCCTGGGAGCTCTTACCCACTACCCAGCGCTACAACGATCCCTGGGTGATCGCCGGGTGGGAGGTCGGACAGATTCACTGGGGCGAAGATCCGCGGGATGCTGTGGCCGCCTACCAGCGCCTTCTCTTGCAGACCCAGGCCTGTGACCGACTGCTCGGCGAGCTCATCGACCGCCTGAATCGACTTGGCATCTACGACCAGACCTTTCTGGTGGTTGTCAGTGACCACGGTCTGTCGTTCGTGCCCGGTTCGACGCGACGCCCGACAGATCCGGACCTGCTGGCGCGCGACGTACTACCCGTGCCGCTGTTGATCAAACGCCCAGGCCAGAAAGAAGGCGTGATCGACGACCGGCGCGCCCAGGCGGTCGATCTGGTGCCCACGATCGCCGACCAATTTGGCTTGGAGGTTCCGTGGGTGCACGAGGGGCTTTCGCTCTTCGGAAGCTCAGAGCACGCTCCGCATGACAGCGCTCTAACTCGGGTCTTCGGCATCCGGAATTCAGACCTCAGCAAGAACCCAGAGCAGCTGGAGGCAGAGCTGCTGAGCTGGAAGAATCTCAATTTTGGTCGCGGTGTCGATGGCCTGCTTCGTGCCCTCGATCCAACGGATCGGCTGATCGGTCAGCGCATCGACGCGCTGGAAATCCTCGAGCCGGAAGCCGGGAGCCAACCTTCGCTACTACTCGACTCTCCCACACTCTTCGAGGACGTCGATCCAGAAGGCCCATTCGTGCCCGCGCATATCGTGGGTGAGCTGAT
>JAUVRX010000198.1 GCA_030597375.1 Acidobacteriota bacterium | reverse complement strand
TCTCCTTCATCTCGCTCTCAGTGGCGGCACCGACCTTGATGATGGCCACACCACCCACCAGCTTCGCCAACCGTTCCAGCAGCTTCTCGCGGTCGTAGTCCGAGGAGGTCTCCTCGATCTGATTGCGAATCTGCTTGACGCGACCGGCAATGGCCTCGCGCCGCTTGGGGTCATCGGAATCGGTGACGATGGTGGTCTCGTCCTTGGTGATCACCAGCTTCTTGGCATCACCCAGGTCCTCCCAGCTGATGTTCTCGAGCTTGATGCCGAGATCCTCGGTGATCACGCGGCCGCCGGTGAGGATCGAGATGTCCTCCAGCATGGCTTTGCGACGGTCACCGAAACCGGGCGCCTTGACGGCGGTCACCTGCAGCGTGCCCCGCAGCTTGTTGACCACCACCGTGGCCAGGGCCTCACCCTCGACGTCTTCGGCGATGATCAAGAGCGGACGGCCCTGCTTGGCCACCTGCTCGAGAATCGGCAGCAGGTCCTTCATGGAGCTGATCTTCTTCTCGTGCAGCAGGATCTTGGCGTTCTCGATGACAGCTTCCATGCGCTCGGGATCGGTCACGAAGTAGGGTGACAGATAGCCACGATCGAACATCATGCCCTCGACCACCTCGAGAGTGGTGTCGAGGCTCTGGGCCTCCTCGACGGTGATCACACCGTCCTTGCCCACCTTGTCCATCGCCTCGGCAATGATCTTGCCGATCTCTGGGTCGTTGTTGGCAGAGATGGTACCGACGTGGGCAATCTCCTCACCACTGACGGGCTTCGAGAGCTTGTCGATCGCCTCGACGGCGGCAGCGACAGCCATCTCGATGCCCAGCTTCAGCTCCATGGGGTTGGCGCCAGCGGTGACGTTCTTCGAACCCTCGTGGAAGATGGACTGAGCCAGCACGGTGGCGGTGGTGGTGCCGTCACCAGCCACATCGGAGGTCTTGGAAGCGACCTCGCGCACCATCTGCGCGCCGATGTTCTCCAGCGGATCGGCCAACTCGATCTCCTTGGCCACCGTCACACCATCCTTGGTGCTGGTGGGAGAGCCGAACTTCTTCTCGATCACGACATTGCGACCCTTTGGACCCAGGGTCACCTTGACGGCGTCGGCCAGCTTGTTGACGCCTTTCATCATGGCGCCACGCGCCTCTTCAGCATAGGTAATCTGCTTTGCAGCCATATTCGTTATTCCTCCTGTAATCTCTCAGAAATGCGGATTCTCGATGTTTGAGCTTCGCAATCAACCGACGACGGCGAGGATCTCATCCTCACGCAGAATCACGTAGTCGTCGTCGTCGATCTTGATCTCACTGCCCGAGTACTTGCCGATCAGGACCTTGTCCCCCTTCTTGACATCCATGGGAGCGCGCTTGCCATCTTCCTGAATCTTGCCGGGGCCGACGGCGATCACCTCGGCCTCCTGCGGCTTTTCTTTGGCTGTATCCGGGATAATGATGCCACCACGGACCTGCTCACCCTCCTCGATCCGCTTGGCCAGGACTCGATCGTGCAATGGACGAATTTTCACAGACACTTCCCTACCTCCTGTAGTTAAAGAAGTTATTTGTTTTGAAAGAGTTAGCTGCCTCGAAGTCAACCAGTTTGGCACTCGTCGACCAAGACTGCTAACAAATTGTAGGGTCTCGGATATTTCCTGTCAAGCAAAATTTCTCAAACTTTAGTCTACAAGACTAAGATATTGGCTGGTTCCAAGGCTCGATCCAACGAGGAGACACAAAGTGGGCTTTCGCTCTGGAACCGTCCCGCAGAACCCTATTTCAGATATCCGAGAGCCTTGAGCTCCTCCACGTACTCCGGCTCGATCTGCACATCCTCGAGAGACCCGGTCAGGGGATGCTCCACCATCCACTGGTATTTGCGAGCCAACCAGCTGGATAGCTCCTGCTCCTGCGGCAGGCCTGTACCGATCAGATTCTCTTGCTCCAGGGGATCGATCTCCAGATCGTAGAGCTCGTCCTCGCCGACGCTGTGGAGGATGTACTTGAAGCGCTCGGCTGCCGCCACCAGCACCAGCTCATCGGGCCACCCACCCCGAATCCGCAGGTTGTCGGCCGGGCGACGCTGGGCGAAGGCGGGCCCGGTAGTACCGAGCTGTGCTCCCTCCAAGAGAGGCACCAGCGAACGCCCCTCGAGCTCCAGGGCGTCTGCGTCCAGATCTACGCCCGCGAGCTCAGCAATCGTCGGAAAGAGATCGACATGCCGAACCTGCTGCTCGATGGCTCGCGGGGTGAACCCACCGCCACTGCCAAAGAAGATCAATGGCACTCGGATCTGCTCGCGGTAGAGGTGCTTGCCGTGACCGATGTACTGGTGGCTTCCAAGACCTTCGCCATGATCCGCAGTTACAACCCAGAGCGTTCTGGAGCCCCGAGTCGAGCTCTCCAACCCTTCGAACAAACGGTGCAACTCCCTGTCCACAAAGGCGATCTGCGCATCGTAGCGATCGAAGCGCTCCATCTGCCCCATACCCTCGAAACGCTCTTGTTCCTTCGCCAGGAACTATGGCGGAATGCCGTGGACCTCGATGAGTAGACTCTGGAGCTCCTCTCCCCGCTGACTCGAATCCTGCCTCATCTCTTCCAGCAGATCTGCCGGAGGCCGAGCCTTCAGATTCGAGCTGTGGACGTCGAAGAAGTGGACCCAGAGCAGAAATCCTGACTCCCCATCGCGATCCTCCAACCACTGCAAGGCCCGGTCGACCGTGCGCTCGGCGCGCCTGTAGCCGGCCTTGCTGTGAAAGTTCCGCGTGCTGAACCCTTTGGCAGACCCCCGGAGAAACCTCACACTGGCGAAGGCCGCGGTCTCGAAGCCGGCGTCGTGAAAGGTCGTGGCCAACGTGGGTATCCCAGGGCGAAGCTTGACACCGTTGAACAGGACTCCATGACGGGCCGGATGCTGCGCCGTGAAGATCGAGGTGTGGGACGGTGCGGTATGGGAGCTCGAGGCTATGGCTCGGTCGAAACGCACCCCTGCAGCAGCCAGCGAGTCGATGAAGGGGGACACCGGGCGGGGATAGCCGTAAGCGCCCAGGTGATCGGCTCGCAGCGTGTCGATCGTGACCAGAACCACGTTGTCGAAGGACCTCGACGGCTCCGGAGCCCGGGTACAGCCCATCACGGAGCCGACGAGCAGAGCGAGGAGCGCCGCTCCGGCGGCTCGGGTAGCTGCGGTCATGCGGGTCGACGAGGACTATTCTGCGTCGGCGGTACGGGCGATGACTTCCTGAATGCTGTGGTGCAGGGTCGGTCCATAGGCGAGCAGACCCGGCATCAGAGGTACCCTCTGATTGAAGCTGCGCTGGGGATCGTCGAGCACCTCGATCTGACCTCCCGCCGCCCGCACGAGCGCCACACCCGCTGCCACGTCCCATTCGTTCTTGGGAACCAGCGTCCAGGTGGCCTCGACAATTCCTGCCGCCACCATGGCCAGCTTGTAGGCCACCGACCCACAGACCTTGACCTCGAAGCCCTGATCCTCGAAACGCTTCCACTCTCCCCGGCGCACCTCACTGCGACTCGCCATGACGACTGCACCCTGCAGATCGCTGCGGTCGCTCACCCTCACGACCTCGCCGTTGAGGGTAACGCCATGACCCAGTGCACCGAGCACCAGCTGCCCGGTGGCGGGATTCAGGATTCCACCGGCCACGGGCTGCCCCTCTTCCACAAGGCCCACCGAGACACTCCACTCCGGAAGCCCTTCGACGAACTCGCGCGTCCCGTCCAGGGGATCCACGACCCAGACCCGTGACTTGTCGAGGCGCTCCAGATCGTCCACGGTCTCCTCGGAGAGCCAGCCCTCGCCCTCACGGGGCAGGGCGTTGTAGAGGGTCTCGTTGACCCGCCAGTCGGCCTCGGTCACCGGATCTCCCCCGGCCTTTCGCTCCACGGCGATAGAACCGGGCGTGAAGGGCTGGAGGACCTTCTCGGCGAGTTGGAGGGCCTGCTCGATCCTGGCCAGATCTTCTTGTCGGCTCATCGTTCTGGACCCCTCTCTCTATCTAGTCGTTCGAATTGACCCCAACGTAGCCCTGCCGCTCCAGATACAGCATGATCTGTTGAGCTGCCTCTTCGGGTGACAGGACTCCAGAGTCGATCGAAAGCTCTGGATTCTCGGGCACCTCATAGGGATCGGAGATGCCCGTGAACTGCTTGATGATGCCGGCCCTGGCCTTGGCGTAGAGCCCCTTGCGATCACGCTGCTCACAGATCTCCAGGGACGTCGCTATGTGAACCAGGACAAAGCCGCCGCCAGGCAGTACCATCTCTCGCACCTGAGTGCGAACAGCCTCGTAGGGGGCGATGGGGGCACAGATCGCGATGCCACCGTTCTTGGTGATCTCGGAGGCCACGAAACCGATGCGCTGGATGTTGAGGTCACGGTGTTCTTTGGAGAAGCCCAGCTCCGAGGAGAGGTTCTTGCGCACGATGTCGCCATCGAGGAGCGTGACCGGACGACCGCCCATCTCCAGCAGCTTGACCATCACGACATTGGCCACCGTCGACTTTCCCGATCCCGACAGGCCCGTGAAGAAGACCGTGAAACCCTGCTGGTGGCGCGGCGGGTGGGTTCGACGCAGCTGCTCGGCGACTTCGGAGAAAGTGAACCACTCGGGAATTTCGCGGCCGTCCGCCAACCTGTCGCGCAGATCGGTGCCAGACAGGCTGAGAGTGCGAGCGCCCTCCGGCACCTCATCCATGGGCTGGTACGCGTCGCGATCCTCGACATAGACGACCATCTTGAAGGGGACCATCTCGATGCCCAGCTCTTCCTGGTGCTCGCGCATGAGATCCTGAGCGGCATACGGGCCGTAGAACGGCTCGCCCCTGGAGTCGTTGCCGGGACCTGCATGATCCCGGCCGACGATGAAATGCGAGCAGCCGTAGTTCTTGCGAATGATGGCGTGCAACAGCGCTTCGCGCGGACCACCCATGCGCATCGCCAAAGGCAATAGCGACAGCATGGCCGTGTTGGTCGGATAACGATCCAGCACCGATTGGTAGCAGCGCACCCGGGTGTAGTGATCGACGTCTCCAGGCTTGGTCATGCCGACAACCGGATGGACGAGCAGGTTGGCCTCGTGCTCCCGGGCCGCCCGCAGGGTGAGCTCGAAGTGTGCCCGATGCATCGGGTTCCGGGTCTGGAAGGCCACGACCTTCTGCCAGCCCAGCTTCGCGAAACGGCTCCGAACCTGCTTCGGCGTCAGACGCAGACGAACGAAGTCGTAGTGCGTTGGCGACTCCACACCTTCCAAACGGCCACTGACAGCGATGTTGTTGGTGCGCTCGAAGAGGTGGGCGACACCCGGGTGCTTGCGGTCCAGCGTTCCGTAAAC
>JAUVRX010000226.1 GCA_030597375.1 Acidobacteriota bacterium | reverse complement strand
TTGAGGAGAAGATCCTGGTCAGCTACCGTCATATGCACGTGCGTGAGATCGACCTCGAGACAGGGCGGACCACCGCGGTGGTCCGCCCTGCCCGCACCCCCAAAGTGTCAGCGATGTCCTGAGGTCGAACTGTCAACCATGTCCTGAGGTCCTACACACAGGTCCGGCCGCTTCAAAGCCCCTATGCCCTTACGCCCCTACACCCCCGAGCCCACATACCTCACTGCCCCACTGCCCAATGCCTCACTGCCTCATACCTGAATCTATTAGACTCCAGGAGTCCGACGGACAAGTCGATGAGATCGAAATCGCTATCTACTACCCTGATTCTGCCGCTCACCTTCTCGGCTCTCCTGGCCCCGACTGTCGCGGTGGCTGAGGACGAGTGCTTCTTCGAGCACGACGGCACCCAGGTCCTTTATCGCCCGATGGGCGAAATGGAGATTCTCGAGGTCCGACTGGTGGATCGCCCCAACCAGGTCGTCGTGGTCCGTGACAGTGACGGAGACGCCCTGCTGCGCTCGAAGTCCGACCTCATCTTTCTGCGTCACCTCGAACCCGAGGAACGGGAGACCGGTCGACTCCAGCCCTTTCACACCAGCCCTGCGGAGCAACCGCTCCACGGTTTCGAGGGTCCGGGTCTGACGGAAATCATCGGAATCTGTCGAGAAGAGGGCGACGATTCGCCGACCTGCAAGCGGCTCAAGGAGGAGTTGGGGGTCTTGCAGGAAGACTACGGCACGCCGATGCTCCTGCTCAAGGATCTCGCAGAAAAGGGATTGGGTGGGTACCTGGAGGCGGCCCGCACGACCTTGCGAGAGGGCCTCTGCATTCCCCCTCCGGAAGATGCCAGGGACCCATCCGAGGCGCCCCAAGAGGAGGACTGAGCCTTCGTCGCTCAATCCTCGTAGAGCGCTTCGATCTCTTCCTTGTACTTCTCCACCACGGCCTTGCGTTTGACCTTCAGCGTCGGGGTCAGCTCGCCGCCTTCGATGGAGAAGTCCCGGGGCACGATCTCGAAACGCTTGATGGTCTCGTAAGAGGCCAGCTCCTTGTTGCGCTGCTCGACCTCCATTTCGATGAGCTCGCGCACCCTGGGATGCGCCGCCAGCTCCTCCAGACTCGAGTCCCCAAGATCGTTCTGCGCGGCCCATTTCGGCACGGTTTCGGGATCGAGAGTGAGGAGAGCCGTGAGGAATTTCTTGCGGTCACCGATGACCACCGCCTGCCCGATGAAGTGAGCGGACCGGAGGATCTGCTCGACCCACTGCGGCGCCACGTTCTTGCCACCGGCAGTGACGATCAGGTCTTTCTTGCGGTCGGTGATCCGCAGGAACCCTTCCTCGTCGATCTCACCGATGTCGCCGGTGTAGAGCCACCCCTCCTCGTCGATGGTCTCCGCCGTCGCCTCCGGGTCCTTGAAATAGCCCAGCATCGTGTTGGCGCCTCGCGTCAGCAGCTCGCCATCCGGGGCGATCCGCTGCTCGATCTCGGGCCC
The DNA here is from genome assembly GCA_030597375.1 of Acidobacteriota bacterium. Taxonomy (GTDB): domain Bacteria; phylum Acidobacteriota; class Thermoanaerobaculia; order Multivoradales; family JAHEKO01; genus JAUVRX01. Next base: position 3,368 of record JAUVRX010000226.1, on the reverse strand, counting down.
GGGCTGGCCGACCACACCGAACTTGTAGTTGTCGAAGCGGTTGACGTGGCTGAAGGAGGTATTCTCGGTCATGCCGATGCCCTCGACGATGAGCACACCGCAAGCGTGAAAGAACTCGGCGATGCTCTTGTTGAGCGGTGCCGCTCCGGAGACCGCCCATTCCATGCGCCCCCCGAAGATGTCGCCAATCTTGTGCAGGACGAGCTTGTGCGCCAGACGGTGCTGAAGAGCTAGCCCGCCGGGAATGGGTTGCTTCTTCTGCTTCAGATCGCCCACCTTGCGACCGACTTTCAGGGCCCATTCGAAGAGCTTCAGCTTGATCCCGCCAGCCTCGGCGGCGTTCGAGACGATCTTGTCGTGGGCCTTTTCGAAGACCCGGGGCACGCTGGCGATGAAGTGGGGCCGGATCTCCTGCAGATTCGGCAGCACTGTGGTCAGACTCTCGGCGAAGGCGACGGGCAGGGCTCTTCGCAGGCAGACGTAGGCGATGAGCCGGGCGAACACATGCGCCAGAGGCAGGAACATCAGGGTGGTGAAGTAGGGCTCGAAATACAGGGACTCGCACGCCGACCAGCTGGTGAACACCAGGTTGCCATGCGAGATCATGGCTCCCTTGGGCTCCCCCGTGGTCCCCGAGGTGTAGACGATGGAGGCGAGGTCGTCAGGACCGAGCTCTTCGCCTCTCCGTACGACCTCTTCGTCGGATACGTCGGCCCCCTTGTCCAGGAAATCCTCCCAGCCCATGACGTCGTGTTCCGGATCCGAGGGCCCGTCGTAGATGACGATGTACCGCAAGTCCGGCAGCTGCCCCCGAACCTCGAAGACCTTGGCGAGCTGATCGGCGTCCTCGACAAAGACGATCTCGGAGTCGCTGTGGGCAAGGATGTAGGCGCAGCCGGCGGGCAGGTTCGAAGGGTAGATTCCCACCGTCACGGCACCGCAGCTGACGATGCCGTAATCGCACAGTGCCCACTCCAGTCGGGTCAGGGAGAGGATGCCCACCCGGGCCCCTTTCTCGACTTTCAGGGCGATCAGGCTCTTGGCGACCCTTTGCACCGATTCCCTGGCTTCGGACCAGGTTACCTCGAACCAGTTGCCGTCTCGCTTGTGTTTGAAGGCCAGCTTCGAGCCGTTGATGGTGCTGACCTCTCGGAACATCTGGTAGACGGATGGATAGTCCATGGTCGCTCCCCCAATGCCAGGCGGCCCGTGGGTTCTACAAGAACCTGCGGCCCGATGATCTCGGTGCTACCTAATCGTTAGCAGGCTGCTGGTGCGCAGCGCAACACCCCAACGGGTGGGCAGATCGAGGTCTCAATCGGCCACCAGGTGGGCAATCGAGTTCGCGTAGTAGCGCAGCAGCGTCAACTCGCCGGGCTCCACCACCAGGAGGCCATAGTCGTCTCTCCGCACCACTCTACGCAATACCAGCATGCGCAAACCCACATCGATAGCGTACTCCCGATCGTTCCGGGGGACATAGACGTGAGTGCCGGAAGCCTCCAGTCGATCGACGAGCTGCTGCACCTCGGCCTTGAGCTCCAGATCGCTGAGGCGCCGCTCCTGCTCCCGCAGCAGAACGGTGGCCACCAGCGCCACAGGGGTCACGGGCACGATCTGGCTGATCTCGCCCATCAGGTGCTGCGCCAGCTCACCGACCCGAGCGAAGCGCTCCTCTTTGTCCAGGGTTCGCAGATCCAGGTTGCGCTCCGCCAGGTAGGCCTTGGCGAAGACTGGGGTTCCGAAGTTCACGCAGGCGTAACCGAGGCGATGCCATTTCGCCAGCATGACCAACTGCAGCTGTCGAGTGATGAAGCGCAGCGTCGTGAAGGCCACCGCGAGGCCCTTCTTGCGGTCGGTCTCGGGATCGAGGTCCAACAGGAGGGTACGATCCTCCAGAACCCGATCGTAGTTGAGGGCCACCGGAACGAAGGCCAGGTCACGCTCACCTTCAGGATCGAACTCCCGCAGCATGTAGTCCAGCAGACCCAGCTTGGGCTGCTGGAGGCTACCGTCTCGACTCAATCCCCCCTCGAGAAAGACCGCCTGGGTCACGCCTTCTGCGGTGGCCATCTGGACGTATCGCTGCAGCACCCGGCGATACAGGTCGTTGCGCGACCGGCGCCGCACGAAGTAAGCACCCATGGATCGGATCAGGGACTCCAGAGGCCAGATTCGCGCCCACTCTCCGACGGCGTAGCTCAGAACCGCCTTCTCCGCCACCAGGTAGGAGACGAGTATGTAGTCCATGTTGCTGCGGTGATTGATGACGAAGACCACCGTCGAGCTCTGGTCGATGGCCGACAGCCCGGCCTCGTCGGGGATCCCGAGTCGGACCCGGTAGAGGGACCGGGCAAGCCGACGCGCGATGCCATGGCCCAGCCTGAAGTAGAAGTAGGCGTTGAAAGCCGGCACGATCTCGGAGGCATATCGCTGCACCCGATCCAGAATCTCCTCGGGGCGCATCTGCTGCTCTTCGGCGTGCCGCTCGGCAGCGGCCGCCACCTCGCGGTCGAAGATCAATCTGTCAATGAGAACCTGCCGCTTGGTGAGCTTGAAGGGCTGGCCGCGGATCTGCAGGCGTCCTTCGAGCTCATCGAGCACCCGCTGAACCCGTCGACGCAGCATCCAGCGAACGCTGGGCCGGATCAGATGGTCCAACGTCGCCAGAGCCGCGAAGGCGACGAGAAAGACCACCAGCCACAGAGGAAGAGAAATGGGTTGCGTCATCAGCATCTCCGACGGCGCCGGCCCGCTCAGGGCCACCGCGCCTCACCGATGCATCGCTGCTTCGAGTCGACCTAGGATACCGGGCGCCATGTCCCGCGACAAGCGTCGCGGGAAGGCAGTGAGGGCTTGGGGGCTGAGGCGGGCGGGCGTTCCTTCCCTTCCGCTGCGAGAACCCCCTGGGGTCCCCCCCGAACGAACCTCTGACACCGTTGAGGCACTGAGGTCGATGTGTCAGCGATGTCCCGAGGTTGTACAACCTGTGGCGGCCGGTTCAAGATCCTGGAAGGGAATCGGCCCCGACATCAGAGGTCCGAGACAGGCACCAGCGTTCGGCCGGCAGGGGCACCGGCCGCTTCAAGACCTTGCGCCCTCAAGCCCCAAGCCCTCAGGCCCTCAAGCCACAGAGACCGGCCGGTGCTAGCGCCGGCCGCCTCAACCCCAAGATATCGAGCCCCGCTACCGGGGTTCGATGTTGTGATTCACCCGGAACATGTTCGTCGGGTCGTATTCCGTCTTGACGGCGACCAGGCGCTCGTAGTTACCGCCATAGGCTTCTCCGACCCTGTCCGCCTCGTCATCCGGCATGAAGTTCACATAGACGCCGCCTGTGGCATGGGGAGCTGCGTCGTCGAAAAGCT
>JAUVRX010000104.1 GCA_030597375.1 Acidobacteriota bacterium | reverse complement strand
GCTCCCCTGGGAGATGGGCGCCTCCTCTTCGGCGGGCTAGACTTCGTGATACACCCAGCGGCGGATCGGCTCCAACCTTTCGGAGACCGATTCCCAGTCGGGCTCCATCAGCCAGAGCGTAGCAGCCACCGACGAGAGCAGCGAGTTGCCGTCCTGAGGCGTGAAGCAGAAGCCGTAGACTTCTCTCTTGTTCCGGACCAACAGGGTCGGAAGCACGACTACCGTTTGCGAGAGGATGCGGCCATAGTACCCATGGTCGCGGCCGAAACTGAAAACGAGGTTCGCTTCCCGCTTCGAGGTCGTGGCCACCCTTAGGTTGGCTCGAAACCTCTCGATCACTTCCTCCAATTCCATGTCCCGTGTCAACCGCAACTGGAACCACATGGAGTGCATGTACTGAGTGTTCAGCTTGACGGCACTGGAAAACAGATCGAGGTCCAGATCCAGGGTCTGGAAAACACCAAAAGCGTCGCGTGCGTGATGGGTACCGAACTGGGGATCTTCATGCGTGCCGACGCTCGGCGCCGGCACGAATTTCTCGACCTGGGTGATATCATTGGCGCGTCGCATGCAGACGAAATTTCCCCGCTCCAGGCAGTTGCCATTCTCCCCCTCGTCGCAGATGGTCTTGACCAGGGTGGTGATGCTGTGGGTGTTGCAGGAAACGATCTGAATGTATTTGTCGTCGCCGGCAACCAGGGCCTCTTCGTTGATTCCCCGGGCGAAGGGTTTGCCGAAACCAAACTCGCTTCCCTGAGCCAGATAACCCATCGGTCCGGTCAGCTTTGTGTAGTAGTCCTCTTTGTTCTGATTGCCGGCCGGAGTACAGTCGACGACCACGGTGGCTCGTTCCAGAGCCTCCTGCGCGTCGAGGCTCACGGTGTGGCCCATGTTCTCGAAGGAATTGACTCGATCTCGATCCGTAGCCAACTTGGCACCACGGGCCAGCAGGTGGCTGATACGGGCTTTGTCGGACTCCAGGGGAGTCCTCTTGTGAAAGGTGACCTCGTCGATACCCATCCGATCGCGAAAGTCTGTAAAAAGGCCGATGAGTGGTTCACCGATCGTGCCGGTGCCGACAACATGAACGACTCGCTTCATGGCTCCCTCGCTCGATAATCAGGCTCGTGAATGAATAGGAAACACCCTTTCGGGGCTCTGGCAAAAGTCGATGAAAGGGTAGCACATACCTACCCCCCCAAGAAGCCGCCCAGACCCCTTCGAAGGGACTCAGTCGGACCCGTGACGCCACTCCGGATCGCGTTGTGCAAACTCGTCCAGCTCTCGCGGGACCTCCACGAGAGTTCGAGTTACACTCGGATCGCACGAGTCATTCTCACATTCGTACGTGTAGACGTTCCACTCCCCACTGCGCTCAAAACCGCTCAGCGTTTGATAGGTTTGGCAGTGACCACACTTGATCGAGATATTCTGGATATTGATCGTCTGCATGAGGAAATCTGCACCCCCTACCGGTAGAGCGATCCCCACCTCTTATTCGATATGAGATCTCGCGTCAGCGCCTCCAAGGCTACCAGACGGCCCCACGGCCTGGGTCTGTTGATGGTATCGATGACGGCTCTCCTGATGAGCTCGGCTTCACTCCTGGCTCAGGAGAGCCCCACTCCAGGAGTTGGCTTTCAGGAGGAGGTTTCTGTCGGCTACGTCCTCGTGCCGATCGTGGCTCGCCATCCCTCAGGCGCCTACGCCACCCAGCTCGAGCCGGATGACTTTCGCCTCCTGGTGAATGGTCAGATCGTCGAATTCGAGAGCTTCGAGCAGGGAGACCGGGCCCCGGTGAGCGTCGTGTTCCTGCAGGACCTGTCCGGCAGCATGGCCAACAGCAACAAGATGACTCTGAGTCGGACCGTCCTCGAGCGACTCCTGATGGGGCACCGTCCGGGTGACAACTGGGCACTGGCCTCCTTCGCCAGCAGCCGGCTATCGGTCGATGTTCCGTTCACCGACAAAGTCGAACTGCTGCGACAATCGGCAGACTCCTGGCGACCCTACGGAACGACAGCCCTGCACGATGCCGTGTCCTGGCTACCGGACGTGACCTCGCACCTCCATAGCGCTCGACGTGCCGCCATCGTCATGACCGACGGCGTCGACAATGCGAGCCAGATCGACCCGTATGCGGCCCGGGAGAAGGTACGACAAGCAGAGCTGCCCGTCTATGTTCTGGGATTGTCTACCGGTGACATCGAGACCGTGAATCGTGAGGGAGACAAGGTCTATCGGTATGCCGATGTCCTCAACCTGCTGTCCCACATGACGGGCGGACACTACTACCCTGTGTTGAGCCAGAGTGATGCGTTGCTGGCCTGTAACTCGATTGTGAGTGAGATTCGCAATCAGTACGTCATCGGCTTCCCGACCAGCGATCTCGGAACGCCTACCTACCACGAGATCCTGGTGCAGCCGCGAAACAAGAAGAAGCTCGAGCTGAGCTTTCGAAAAGGTTACTCGGGCACGCTACCCAAGGCCCTCGTGCCCTCCGGGCAATAGGACATTGAGGGCTTGGGGGTTGAGGCGGCCAGGCGTTCCTTCGGCCGATCCTTGAGGGCTTGGGGTCTTGAGTCGGTAGTGGTATTGGGCCACGCACGAGGCTCTCCCCCGGGATCCTGGGCTTCCCCCGCACACCCCGGCCGGCACGGGGTCCGGCCGCTTCAAGACCTCGTACGCGGCTTTGGACCGTCTAGCAGTCGTTGGTCCTGGAGGTTCGTCCGGGTGGTTCGACAGGGGGTGCCTCGTCGAGTGCATGGCAAGGTCCTTCACAGGGCACAAGAGATCCGGCGTGAAGACGAGACAAGGCGGTGGCCCGCCCTTCAAAGTCCGTCTAGCCGCCGCCGTCCCCCTGCGGACCGCCCGGACGGACCTCCCACTCACAACCAGATTGGAAAGATGTAACAACGGCCGGCAGAGGCACTGGCCGCTTCAAGCCCCTACGCCCTCAAGACCTCAGGGCCCAGGACGGTCGGGTGGGTGGAGGTCAGGGAGCCAGGGAGGCGCGCTTGACGCCGGCATCATCCAACACCCGGCTCAGGGTCTCGGCGTCGGAGACGCCGGGGCGAAGGTAGGTGATTCGCCCCTCGGGATCGACCACCATCACGGTCGGTAGAGCGTAGATCTGCAGGCCCTCTCCCAAAACCTCTTTGGTGTCGATCGCGACTGGGTACGAGAACGGCCTCTGCTCGACGAACTCACGGACCACGTCGTCCGGTTCTCCAAGGCTGATGGCCAGGAACTCGACCGAGGGTCCTTTGAAGTCCTGGTAGAGCTCTTCGAGGATCTGGGCCTGCAGACGGCAAGGGCCACACCAGGTGGCCCAGAACTCGACAAGGACGACCCGGCCGGAGTAGTCGGCCAGGCGAACTCGCTCGCCGTCGAGGGTAGGTAGATCGAAATCGGGCGCTGGAGGACCACCCTCTACCATGGGTGTCTCCCCAGCGCCCGTTTGGAGCGTTGTCCAGAGCAACAAACCGCCCGCAGCCACCAGTATCAGCGCAACCACCAGCAGCACTGCACTGGTCGAATGGCCGCGAGAGCTTGAATGAACCGTTTTCCGCATCGCCCGAGCTTATTCGAAGCAGCGCCGCGAGAGAAGCTCAGTGCGGTCGTGGCCTATCCTGCTACTTCTTCTTGGCTGGGGCCTTCTTCCTCGAAAAAGCCTTCTTGATGGCCTTCTCGTCTGCGACGATCTTCCTCTTGATCGCAGCCCTCTTCTTCGCGACGGCCGCTTTCCTCGCAGCCCTCTTCTTCGCTTCGGCCGCCTTCTTCGCGACGCGCTTCCGGCTGGCAGCCATCTTCCTGGCGGCAACCTTCTTCTGGTGCGGCGTCATCTTCGCCGCGGCCTTCTTGATGGCCTTCTTGCGCGCCGCAACCTTCTTCTTCGCTGCAGCCTTCCGCCTGGTGGCGATCCTCTTGGCCGCGGCCTTCTTCTGGGCCGGTGTCATCTTCTTGACGGCCTTTTTGACGGCCTTCTTCTTCGCAGCGACCTTCTTCTTCGCTACGGTCTTCCGCCTGGCAGCAGCCCTCTTGGCGGCGGCCTTCTTCTGGGCCGGCGTCATCTTCTTGACGGCCTTCTTCACGGCCTTCTTTCTTGCGACTACCTTCTTCTTGGCGGCAGCCTTCTTCTTGGCAGGCGCCTTCTTCTTCGCTACAGCCTTCTTCTTGGCAGGCGCCTTCTTCTTCGCTACAGCCTTCTTCTTGGCAGGTGCCTTTTTCTTCGCCGGCGCCTTTTTCTTAGCCGTCTTCTTTGTTGCCATCGTCTGTTCCTCCCGCCCCTTCATTGGGGCACTCGAACGGGTTCGCCCGATTCCTGGCAAGGACGCTTTATTGCGCCTTGCCTAAAAGGGGCCGACGGGGCCCCGACGAATGCCGAAGAGAGCTCTCTCCGACACGAAATCCAGTGTTCCAGCCTCCAGCCCCACGACGACCTCTCGACTCGCTGCTCGAAGCGCGAGCCCGAGAGGTTACTGATCTGGCTATTGTGATGATCACGTAGGGGGGCTGCTGAGTCGCTCAGCTACAGCCGCTTGTCGATCCGCAGTTCATGCATTTGTAGCAAGTACCGTTGCGCACCATGATCGATCCACAATCCTGACAGCTCGGCGCGTCTTGTTGATAAAGGAAGGTTACCTTACTGTTGCCTTCGTTACCAGTGCCGAATGCAACAACGTTGGAATCGGGACTCGCTGCTTCAGCGGCGTCGTTCGGTTCGTCTCTCAACACCACTCCCGCTGCCCTCTGTCCCTCTCGGCTGAGGAACTTCGAAGCCAGCCACCGGAAGATGTAGTCCATGACGGACTTGGCAATGGGAATCTCCGGATTGTTGGTGAATCCGGAAGGCTCGAATCGGGTGTGGCTGAACTTGTCGACGAGTGTCTGCAGGGGCACACCGTATTGGAGTGCGATGGACACCGAGGTCGCCAGGGAATCCATCAGACCCGAGATCGTCGAACCTTCCTTGGCCATGACGAGAAAGATCTCGCCAGGCATGCCGTGGTCATACAACCCCACCGTGATGTAACCCTCGTGGCCGTTGACCGAGAACTTGTGAGTGATCGCCCGACGCTCGTCGGGGAGCTTGCGACGGCGAGGTTTCGCTTTGTCGGTTTCGGCTTCCTGCTTCTGGCTCTCCGTCTTGCTGGTCGACAGCGGCTGGCTCTGCTTGCATCCATCTCGGTAGACGGCGATCGCCTTCAGGCCCAGACGCCACCCCTCTATGTAGGCCTCCAGAATCTCGTCTGGTGTCGACTCCTCGGGCATGTTGATGGTCTTGCTGATAGCCCCAGAAACGAACGGCTGCACGGCGGCCAGCATTTTCAGGTGGCCCATGTGATGGATGGACCGCGACCCTCGAGCCGGCTTGAAGGCACAGTCGAACACGGCCATGTGCTCGTCCCGCAGATGCGGAGCCCCTTCGATCGTGTCGTGCTCGTCGATGTACTCGACGATCGCCTTGATCTCCTCCCTTTCGTAACCGAGACGCTTGAGGGCCGCAGGCACGGTGTTGTTGACGATCTTGATCATGCCGCCGCCGACCAGCCTCTTGTACTTGACCAGGGCGATGTCGGGCTCGATTCCGGTGGTGTCGCAGTCCATCATGAAGGCGATCGTCCCGGTCGGCGCGATGACCGAGATCTGGCTATTGCGCAGACCTTGCTGATCGCCCAGCTCGACCACCTCGTCCCAGGACTCCTTGGCCCCCCGGAGAAGCTCCAGCGGAACGTGCGCTGTTTCGATTCCCTGCAACGCATCCCGATGCTTGCGCATGACCTTCATCATCGGTTGCCGATTCTCCTCGAATCCGATGAAGGGGCCTTCGACCCCTGCGATCCTCGCCGACTGAGCGTAGGAAGAGCCGGACATGATGGCGGTGATGGCACCGGCGTAGTCGCGCCCGGCATCGGAGTCGTAGGGCAGTCCCCGAGCCATCAACAGGGCTCCGAGATTGGCAAAGCCGATGCCCAGAGGACGAAACTCATGCGAATTCTTCTCGATGGCAGGCGTAGGATAGCCGGCGTTGTCGACGATGATCTCCTGCGCCGTGATGACCACCTCGCAGGCGTGCTTGAAGCTATCCGTATCGAACCGTTCGTCTTCCGGTTGGTAGAACTTCAGCAGATTTATCGAGGCCAGATTGCAAGCCGTATCGTCGAGAAACATGTACTCGCTGCACGGATTGCTGGAATTGATGCGGCCGGCTTCGGGGCAGGTGTGCCACTCGTTGATAGTGGTGTCGTACTGCATCCCAGGATCGCCACAGACCCAGGTCGATTCCGCCACCATGCGCATCAGATCCCGCGCTTCGTAGGTGTCGATCGGTCGCCCGTCGGTCACCGCCCTGGTGGTCCACTTGCTGCCCTCCTCGACAGCTTCCATGAACTCGTCGGAGGTGCGGACCGAATGATTCGCGTTCTGATAGAAGACCGAGTCATACGCTCCACCCGGAACATTGAACCCGCCGTCGTAGCCCGCTTCGATCAGAGCCCAGGCCTTGCGCTCTTCCACCTGTTTGCAGTTGATGAACTCCTCGATATCGGGGTGATCGATGTTCAAGATGACCATCTTCGCGGCACGACGTGTCTTGCCACCGCTCTTGATGACGCCGGCGAAGGCATCGAAGCCTTTCATGAACGAGACCGGGCCCGAGGCGGTGCCGCCACCGCCCAACGGTTCCTTGGAGGAACGCAACGTCGACAGATTGCTGCCGGCGCCGGAACCGTACTTGAAGAGCATGCCTTCGGTCTTCGCCAGACCGAGGATGGAGGGCATGGTGTCCTGTACCGAATTGATGAAACAGGCCGAGCACTGGGGCTCCTCTTCGATACCGACGTTGAACCAGACCGGTGAGTTGAAGCAGGCCATCTGGTGCAGGAGGATGTGGGTCAACTCGGCATGGAAGATCTCGGCATCGTCGTCGGTAGCGAAGAGACCATCCTGCCGACCCCAATCGGTCATGGTGTCTACCACCCGGGCGATGAGTTGACGGACGCTGGTCTCGCGCCCGGGGGTATCCAACTGTCCCCGGAAGTACTTGCTCACCACCACGTTGGTAGCCGTCTGCGACCAGGCCTTGGGGATTTCGACGTCCTTTTGCTCGAAGATCGTGTCGCCTTTCTCGTTGCTGATGCGGGCGTCGCGCACTTCCCATTCCACGGCGTCGTACGGGTCAACATCCGGAGTGGTGAAGACGCGATCGAACTTCAGCCCGACCCGTTTCTGGTCGATGGCCGCCTCGTCGCTGCCGCTCTCATTGGTCAGCATCACACCTGGGTCCTCTCCGCCTGTCGATTCCGTACGTACCGTCACTTGCAAGCCCCCTGGCCCCTGACCGAGGCGTAATTGGTTGAGTTTCCTTGGGGAGCCCGGCCGAACACCATGGGCATTTCCCCACACGAAAGGAGCCTTCGAACGCCAAGAAACGAGCTGATGGCCCCTTTCCAAGCCCACTCGAGAACGCTGTCTGAGTGAGCTCGCCCCCTACAAAACCGTTGCTGTTGCGCGACTCCCGGAAGTGCCTTCAACCGGCCGGTCGGACGGGCTTCGCCCTGGCATTCCTTGAGCAATTTGCGCGACATCTCACCGATCTCAGGATGTTCTAGCTTGCACGAGATCTGGCGGTGTGTCAAGACGAAAACCACTACATATTGTGGTCCAGTCACAAAAAAGCGCCATCGCCGACCCGCTCCGGTACCGGGTCACAGGGTACCCGGGATCCCCCCCCGAAGCCACAACCATTGATGGCTCAATCAGATGCGTCGAGTCGGTCGAGGAGAGCCAGGTCCTGGCCGGCTGGGTCGCCCGATTCCACGATTTTCTCGGAAAAACCCTCGCTGCCGATCGGAGCGGCTGCCCGGACGGCTTCCAGTCTCTGCTGAATCTGCTCGACGACATCTGGAGCCACCAGCAGGATGACCTCCCTGGCACTGGATCTGGCCGGCACGACCTCCCCGGTCGCCGCCCCGAGGGTCAAGGTCTCTTCCCTGTCAGCACCGGAAAGTGTGATCTCCAGTTCGGGCTCGGCCCGACCTTCTGCCTCGACGCCGGCTTCACCAGAACCCTGGAACCCGGACGCCTTCGCATCCACCAACGAGTAGAGGAGAGCGCTGACCGCTGTAAAGGAGATCTGCTCCCCGTTGCGCTTCCAGTCGGCTCCCGCTCTTTGGAGCATGAGCTCGCCCTGGCTATCCAGCACTCGGACGGAGTCGATCTCATGGGTCTCGAAAGTCGTCAGATCCCGGGAACGCCACTCCTCGGGACTCACGTCCATGGGCTCTGCCAGGCGTGCCGAGGTCTCGAACACCTGGCCATCCACGCGGGCGAAGAATCTCCCCTCACCCTCCGGGACCGGCCGCCCCCAATCCAGAGACAACAACTGTTGTCCATCCCGAGCGCTCACTTCCAGGTTGGATACCGGCGGCTCCAGACCGAAGTCGGCCAGAGAACGCTCCGGCTCGTCGACGAAAGAGTCCACCCTCAACCCGAGGATCGAACCGAGCAGGTCTCGAACCCTGTCTCGATCCGCCCTGTCCACGAGCGGATCCTCGATCCAGAACGCTTCGCCTCGGCGAGCCAGACGCACTCTCGTGGTTGGCGTCTGGAGGGTGACGCTCTCGATGTCCTCCCGATCTCCCAGGTACAGGTCCTTGCTGCGCCAGTCGCCAGGCTCATGGCTCAGACTACCCCAGAAGGAGTTGCTCACGACGATGGGATCCTCGTCGTCGACGCTGACGATCACGGTCTCCGAGGCCGGGACCTCGCTGCCGACGCGGAACTGCCTGACTCCGGCATCCGTGTGCAAAAGCACCGTCGCCCTGGGTGGATCCAGTCCAGCCCTGGAAGCGTCCATTTCGTCGAGCTCGCGTAGTCTCTCCAGCGATCCGAG
>JAUVRX010000138.1 GCA_030597375.1 Acidobacteriota bacterium | reverse complement strand
GTGGGAGAGGCGCCGGCCGGCCCTCTTCGACCGAACAAGATATCCACAGCCATGAGGCAGATGCCGATGGTGATGGCACTGTCCGCCACATTGAAGGTGTGCCAGTGATAGGTGCCGAGATAGGCGTCGATGAAGTCGGTGACGGCCCGGTTGGCGATCCGGTCGATGAGATTTCCCACTGCGCCGCCCATGATGAGCGCCAACGCCGTCAACATCAAGCGGTCTTCTGAGGGTGTTCGCCAGAAGTAGAGACCGACCATCACGAGTGCTGCCAGTCCGAGCAGGGCGAGAACCAGCCAGCCCCAGGCGTTGCCGTGGGCCGCGAACATCCCGAAGGCGACTCCGGTGTTCTTCACGAAGATGAAGTTGAGAAATCCGGGCACCACCACGAAGGGCTCGTGGTCGGCAAGGCGGATCTCCACGAGCCATTTGCTCCACTGGTCCAGAACCACCACCGCGAGACTCAGAAGGAGATAGCGGGTTTTGCGGTCGTCAAGTAGATGCATCGATCGGGTTTCTCTCGGCGATGGCCACAGCCGCAGCATAGGCACCATCGTGCGTGATGGAGAGATGAATGTGGGTGACACCGAGCTCTTCCGCATGGACGGCGGCCTTGCCGTGCAGGCGTACCCCGGGGGCACCGTGCTCCCGCTTGACCACTTCGATCTGGGAGAAGCCGAGCCCGGCCGACCAGCCGGTGCCTAGAGCCTTGAGGACGGCCTCTTTGGCGGCGAAAAGACCTGCGAGGTGCTGGACAAGGGCGCGGTCTTCGCGAGGCTCGACCTCTCCGGGAAGGCAGAATCGCCGGACGAAACGGTCCCCATGACGTCTGTAGATCCGCTTCATACGGCCTATTTCGACCATGTCGAGACCGATTCCCAAGATGCCACTCATCGTTGCCGTACCCCAATGCTCGTCTTCTTCGACCCGGTCGTATTGCCCGAGGGGCTCGATTGTAACTCCACCCTGGGCGGGGGCTAGCCCGAGTTGCGTGACCTCCTCGCCAGCGCCATCAGGTCCAGGTCGTGCGCCGCCCACACGAGGTGTACGACACCGAAGGCGCTGACCAGCCCGCGAACGGCCGGCACCAGCAGGTAGCTGTGAAGCCCGGCGTCCGAAACATGGAGTATCAGGCGCTCCCATCCTCCTCCCCAGGGCAGCAACAGGAAGATGGCCCCAGCCTCGATGCAGTAGAGGATGAAAAGGATCCGACCAAGAGAATCGAGCCGCATGTGCGGCCCGATTCTAAACGACACTGGACTCGAATTCGCGAATCAATCGGGTGGTGGGGAAGAGCTTCCACGAACCACACCCGAGCTGTTGGTACGCCCGCGACTGACGGAGCTCCGCCCACCAGAACGCGAAGAGCCGGTGGTCTGGCGGCGAGCCGAGGAGCCAGAGGGGGTACTGCCGGGCCGGGAAACTCCAGATCTGGACTGCACGCTCCGGCCCTTGGCTCCACTGTACCCGGGGCTGCTTCCAGAGCCTCCGTAGGAGCTTCTGGGGCTCGAGTGTCGAGACAAGGTGCTCTGTGACCTGGAGCCTCCGTAGCCAGGGCTGCTTCCGAAGCCACCGAAATAGCGTCTGGAGGTCGGAGGCTCCGACCAGGATCTCCGACTCTGAACCGCGCTATCGCCGGGGCTGGCCCCCAGGCCGCTTCCCGAGGCTCGGTAGGTGGGTCTGATCGAAGCGGCGTTGTCCTGGCGGCTGCGCTCGCGATAGGAGCGCACTCCATCCCACACTCTTCGAGCTGCCGGCGTCTGGCTGGTGGTCGACGATCGGGGGCTCAGGGTCCGACGATTGCGCCAGTCTGCGACGCTCGAGGTCTGGTGTGACCGTGAGCCTGAGGTCGACCTATTCGACAGCGCAGCAGAGGCGAGGGGTGAGGACACTCGACTGCTGATCCCCTCCTCTCGACCCGTTCGGTTGTCCGGTGGCAAACTCGTATTCCTCCGTCTGGCCGTCAGCGAACCGGTCGTCATCGAATCGGCCGCCAAGCTCGTTGTGGAGGTCGACGGAGAGCCTCCACGGAGGCGTGGCGTCACGGCCTGCACCACCTGAGGAGAGAGCTGTCGATTGCGAGCTACCCAGGCGGTCACATCGGTCAACTCGCCGGTGACCCGCTTGCCGTTGGCGTCCACACGCGACGCTCTGAGGGCGTTCATGGCCTCCGTCGGGCGATTCCACAGGTCGGGGGTGAGGGCCCGGGTGTCGGTGGCGATGACGCCGCGAGGGATCTCCTGAAGAGCCCCCATGTTGCTGAGTTGGGCCCCCGTATGGTGGTAGCTCCCATAGTGCGCTACGTGGGGTCCCCGGTGTCGACCGAAATGGCGGTGCTTGCAGAAAGTCCAATTAGACCAATGGCGGGGCCTGCCCCCTGCCCAGCCGAGGACGCTGGAGCGATAGCCGAAACCCCAGGAGGGGTAGTAGCCCGGCCAGTAGTAGTGGGTGTAGTACGGGCGTGGCACCCAACCTACGTAGGTCGGGCCCCAGTACCAGAACACCGAAGCGGGCGTGTAGACCGGCCCCGGGTACCACACCCAGCCCCAGCCAGGTACCTGGTTCCAGCCGCCATAGTGGTAGGTGACCCATCCCCAGGGCTCGGTGGAGACCCAGGTCGAACCGCTGGGCGTATAGACCCACCAGCCGGCGTGGTAGGGACGCCAGCTTGGAGCCACATAGGGGCGCCAGGCCGAGCGACCACCGACGCTGACCCAGTGCCCGCTTCGCGCCAGGGGTGCGGAAGCATAGGCGAGTGAGGGATCCACGTGTCGGGAGTCGCCAGGGCCGACCTGGGCCAGGAGGTCATCACCCCACCGCTCCAGGTCGTCTCG
This sequence comes from Acidobacteriota bacterium, assembly GCA_030597375.1. Taxonomy (GTDB): domain Bacteria; phylum Acidobacteriota; class Thermoanaerobaculia; order Multivoradales; family JAHEKO01; genus JAUVRX01. Next base: position 4,628 of record JAUVRX010000138.1, on the reverse strand, counting down.
GACGCCGGCCCTTTCAACTCGAACGTCGGGTGAGGTCGGCCCCTCGACAACCGTCTGCTCTCCGGATCGCACAATCGTCGAGCCCTGCTCGGTTACGATTTCGGCGAAGCCCTCTCGGACCACGATCTCGCTCCAGCCCGAACCGTCGGTGCGGATGCGGTATGTGCCTCTGTCCTGCAGGTAGATCGACGCGTTCAGGGTATCGACTCGAAAGGTCTCCGCGTCTGGTGTGTCGCTTGGCAGCACCAGTTGGATCTCGCCGCGCAGGAGTCGCAGTACGCTGAGCCGATCCTCGGTATCGGCCGAGAGGGCGAGGCGCTCGAAGGCGAGCTCGGAGTCACCGGCCAGTCGCAGATAGGTGCCGTCGGGAAGTACAGTCTCCACTCGACTGCCATAGGGAATCCGGACCTCGTCTCCGACCATCAGCGGATAGTTCTCGACGAGGTCGATAAGGGTCTCGCTGGAAGCCTGCATGAGGTCGGCCCGACCCTCGATGATCCGGACGAAGCCGTAGGAGGTCTTGTTTTGTGCTCCATGGGCCGTCGCCGAAACGAGCAGGGCCGTCATCACCAGGCCGATCAGGCGCGCGGTCGGAATCGATGGGCAGCGAAGGCGGGTCATCATGGTTGCCTCCTTTAGATTCCCAGGTTCAGCATCACAAGACAAGTGCAGCAAGAAATGGACCATCGAGGAGGCCGGTCATCCCCGATTCGTGGATGGGTGTCGTCGAAGCGGGCTTTCGCGGGCAACTCCAGGCAGCAGGGGGCAGTGATTACCGCTGGATCGAACTTGGATTTCGCTATAATCAACTGTTGACTTGCCGTCTGCTGGGGTCAGTTTCTGGCGGCGGTGTCACCTGACGGACACACAAACACGAAGCAGCAGGTTGCCTACTGAATCCGCTCTCCCAACAAGCCCAGCCATGTCTATGAAGAAGTGGTTTGGCAGTCGGCCGGCGAAAAGCAAGCCGGAAGAGCTCGATGTCGACGACCTGATGACCCTGGAGCGATACGAGGAGGCGGAGCAGGAGCTGCAGGGGTTCCTGAGCAGGAGGCCCTATGACCTGAGGTCGCGCCAGAAGCTGGCCGAGCTCTACAAGAAGACCGGGCGACTCGATGAAGCGGCGAAGGAGTACATGGAGATCGCCGACCACTATTCCAAGGAGGGCTTTTACGACAAAGCCCTGGCGCTTCTGGCTCAGGTGTCCAAGTTGACATCGGTGGCCGACAAGGTATGGCCGAAGATCGAGCGTTTGCGTCGAGCCAAGAAGCTCGACCAGCACCGCCCTGCGATCATGGAGGCTCTGGTGGGCAGGCGTAGCAGCAGCCATGGAAGCACGGCGGCCTCGATTCAGTTCGATCGACTGTGGACGAGCCTCTCAAGGACCAGGCTGGTGGACCAGCTCGAGGCGGACCAGTTGAAACATCTCTTCGGTGCTTTCCAGGTCGTGAATCTGGCGCCCAACGAAGAGATCGCTCGCCGGGGTCAGCAGATCGAGGCGATGTTCTTTCTGGCCTCTGGCAAGGTCGAGATCTCCGTCACCCTGCCCAGTGGTAGCTCCCCGGTATTGCGCGCCTTGGAGCCTGGTACCCTGTTTGGGGAGCAGGCGCTGTTCGAGCGCAAGCCCTGGGTCGCGACCTACCGAACCTCCGAGAAATCGATGCTGTTGAAACTGGACCGCCACGGCTTGGAGGCCGCCCTGCTCGGCAATCCCGACCCGCGGGGTCTACTCGAAGCTCTTCGCGAGCAGCAGATGGACACCACGGTCGCAGAGACCGTGAGCAGAACTCTGGGTGAGTGAAGCATGTCCCTCCTACCCCTCAGGCTCCATCCCGATCCCGTGCTGAGGATCAAATGCTCCACGGTGGAGACCTTCGACGAAGCGTTGAAGCTACTGGCCGAGAACATGATCCAGACCATGAATGCCGCACCGGGAGTCGGCCTGGCTGCATGCCAGATCGGTCGAGAGATTCGCCTCGCCATCGTCGACCCCAGTGCCGGTGAGGATCCCCAGGCCTTGCACGTCCTGGTAAACCCCGAGATCGTGGAGGACCGGGGCCGCGTCTTCGATGATGAGGGTTGTCTTTCGATACCCGGCATCACCGAAAAGGTGGCGCGGCCTGCCTACGTCAGGATCGAAGCCCAGACTCTCGAGGGCAAGCCGTTCGTCCTGGAGGGCGAGGAGTTGATGGCTCGGGTGATCTGCCACGAGGTGGATCATCTCAACGGTGTGTTGTTCATCGATCGCCTGGTTGGGCTGCGCAAGGAGAAGGCGAGGCGAAAGTTGAAGCGATTGGCGCGGAGTGAGGAGGCGGTGGGATGAGAATCGGACTACGGACTCTTGCCCACTTGGCGCTGGTGGTGGTCACGATAGTCGTCGGCATCGTTGGCTGCGGTGGCGGCGGTGGTGGTGGTCCGACCGAGCCCCCACCTCCATCCTCGGGTGTGACCTTCACTCCAACTGGCTCGGCCGGCGCGAACTCGATCTATCTGGCGCAGGGAACCAACACCGCCTCCAACCGGTTCGTGCTCGACGTCAAGGTCTCCCAGGTCGACGACCTCTACGGTGTGAGCTTCAACCTCGCTTACCCCAACGCCCGGTTGCGTTGGATCTCTGGCGGCACGAAAGAAGGTAGTTTCCTGAGCTCGGGCGGCTCCACCGACCTGATCGTCGAGGAAGGCTCGCCGGGCGTCCTGATCATCGGCCACAGCCTGCTCGGAGACGTCGACGGTGAGAGCGGGTCGGGAACGCTGTTGTCGCTGGAGTTCGAGCCCATTTCCGCGGGCTCGGGATCCCTGGGGATGGTTCGGCACGACGCCGTCAACTCCTTCGGCGATGTGATGACGGAAGTGAGCTGGATCGGCGGTTCGGTCAGTGTGTCCGGCTAGGTCGGCTGGAGCCCTCCATGCAGAACCCGGTTTTCTACAACACCCTGGGTCGTCGCCCTGCGCGACTGGAGACTGAGGTTGCCGGCGAGGTACGCATGTACACCTGCGGACCGACCGTCTACAACACGGCACATATCGGTAACCTGCGAACCTTCCTTTTTGAAGATGTGCTGCGGCGCAGCCTCCAGTTTCTGGGCTGGCGAGTCGTGCAGGTGATGAATCTCACCGACGTGGACGACAAGACCATCGAGGGGGCCGCCAACGCCGGAGTCTCCCTGGGCGAGTTCACCCGGCCTTTCATCGACTCCTTCTTTGCCGATCTGGATCGTCTGCACATCCAGCGCGTCGAGCACTACCCTAGGGCCACCGAGCACATCGACGAGATGTTGGCCCTGGTCGAGCAGTTGGTGGAGAAGGGCTACGCCTACGAGAGCGACGGCTCGGTCTTTTTCAGGATCGGTCGAGACGAGGACTATGGCAAGCTCTCCGGCTTCGACCTGAGCCAGGTGCGCCAGGGCGAGCGCGTCGCTAGCGACGACTACGACAAGGAAGACGTACGGGATTTCGTCTTATGGAAGGGAGCCAAAGAGGGCGAGCCCGCCTGGGACTCACCCTGGGGCCCGGGACGACCAGGTTGGCACCTCGAATGTTCGGCCATGGGCATGAAATACCTCGGTGAATCGTTCGATATCCATTGTGGCGGCGTCGACAACATCTTCCCGCACCACGAGAACGAGATCGCCCAGAGCGAGTCGGCCACCGGCAAGCGGTTCGTGCGCACCTGGATCCATGCCGAGCATCTGATCGTCGACGGCGAGAAGATGTCCAAGTCTCTCGGCAACTTCTATACCCTCCAGGATCTCGTGGACCGTGGTGCGGATCTCAGGGCCTTGCGCTACCAACTGCTGAGTGTCCACTACAGAAAGAAGCTGAATTTCACCTTCGAGGGTCTTGCCGACGCCGGTGCCGCGCTCAAGCGCCTCGACGAGATGCGCTTTCGGCTGCTGGATGCGGCGGAAGGCGAGTCGGAGTCCGATTCGCCCATCGGGCCGGCCTGTGAGCGACTCCTGAAGGACTTCGGGGACGCTCTTGCCGACGACCTCAACACCTCCGAGGCCCTGGCGGCGCTTTTCGGGTTCGTCCGGGAGGTCAATCAGGCCGTCGATGGGCAACGCCTGGCGGTGGGCGACCGTCAACGGGTATTGGACTCGCTGGATCGCGTCGATGAGGTTCTCGGTGTGCTGAATGCGGACGAGTGGCGCCAGGCTGAAGAAGGCGGGCTGAGCGACGAGGAGATCGATCGTCTTCTGGTGGAGCGTCGTGAGGCGCGTCAGGCACGGGACTTCGGTAGAGCCGATGAGATTCGGGGCCAGCTTACCGAACAGGGCATCGTTCTCGAAGACACGCCGACCGGAACCCGCTGGAAACGGCAGTGAGCGCCGTACGTCAGTTCCGACGACAGAAGAACACCCACGCGCGCGGTCGCACGGCCGAGGAGGACGGAGTGCGCTGGCTCGAGAAGCAGGGCTTTCGAGTTCTGGCGAGGAATCACAGGACCAGGGCGGGGGAGATCGATGTCGTGGGTCTCGAAGGGGAGACCCTCAGTTTCGTAGAGATCAAGGCGCGCTCGACACGCGACTTCGGCCCGGCCTCGTGTGCGGTGCCACCGCACAAGCAGCGCCGAATCGCCCGCGCCGCGGCACTGTATCTGATCCGGCACCCACACTCGGGCCCGTGTC
>JAUVRX010000035.1 GCA_030597375.1 Acidobacteriota bacterium | reverse complement strand
GTGTGGTCGAGGAGGGCTCGAGCGGCCGCCAGAGCGAAGTTGGCACCGGAGCCGATGGCCAGGATTCCGTCTTCATCGGGTTGCATGAGATCGCCGTTGCCGGAGACGAGAAAGCTCTTTTGCTGGTCGGTGACGATCATGTGAGCCTGCAGTTGGCGCAGGACGCGATCGGTACGCCAATCCTTGGCCAGCTCTACGACCGCGCGCTCCAGATTGCCGTGGAACTCGTCGAGCTTGGCCTCGAAACGGCTGAACAGCGCCAGTCCGTCGGCAGCACCGCCGGCGAAGCCGACCAGAACCTGGCCCTTGCCGGTTCGCTTCACCTTGTTGGCGCTGGCCTTGATGACCGTATTGTTGAAGGTCACCTGGCCGTCACTCGCCATGCACGTCTTGCCGTCTCGGCGGACCATCAGGATGGTGGTAGAGGAGAAGCTATTCATGGGTCGTGGATTGTAACAGGGGGCTTTGAGTATTGGCACCGGCCTGGGCCGCCGCCGCCAAGAACTCTCCTGGGTTGTCGGGCGTGATTACGAATCGGTCCTCTCCAGACTCGATCAGCACTGCGTGGTCGAGGTCGGTAGCGTAGAGGTCGAACTCGCCCAGCAGATGCGAGTCGAATCCACCGACACCGGTCACCAGTCCTGCTGTCGAGGCCAGTCGGCCAAGGTGGGCGATCTCTTCTCTTTCGAGGGGCCTGGCGAAGGCTCCGTCGAGGAGTATCTCGAAGCGGATACTGGCGGTCTGCACTGTCAGCTCGACGCCGGAGATCTCGAGCCATTGAGGGCTCAGCTCGCGGCTCATCCTCCAAGCCATGAGAACGACGATGCCCACTCCAGCCGCCAGTAGAGCAGGTACGAGACGACCAGCCAGGCCCATGGCCAGGGTCGCCATCACCATGAGCAGAGCGAGCGCCATCAGGAATGCCGAGAACCGTCGCCGGCTGGTGGCGATGACTCCGGCCGGTGTGCAGGAGAAGCGATCTCCCGGAACAGTGTTGCCGGTGCTTGGAGGTGGCCCAGTCATGGTTTCGCCTTGGCTCGGGGATGAGCCTCGCGGTAGACCTGCAACAGCCGCTCGATCTCGAGGTGGACGTATCGCTGGGTAGTGGAGAGCGAGCTGTGCCCGAGGAGCTCCTGGATGGTGCGCAGATCGGCTCCACCCTCTAGAAGATGAGTGGCGAAAGTGTGCCTCAACGTGTGTGGATGCACGCCGGCCGCCAGAGCCGCCTTCTCCACATACCGGTCGACGATACGCCCTACGGAGCGCGCGCTGAGTCGGGTACCACGGTAGTTCAGGAAGATCGGTTCTTGCCGTGCTGGCGTCGATTTTCGGACCCCCTCCCAGACTTCGAGCCACCGTGCGAGCGCCTGGGCGGCCGGTTGGCCGAAGGGAACCATGCGTTCCTTGCCGCCCTTGCCCATCACCCGCAGGGTCCGGGCCTCCAGATCCAGATCTGGCCAGTCGAGGCCGGCCAACTCGCTGACGCGCAGGCCCGATGCATACAGCAGCTCCAGGATGGCCGAGTCACGCCGCACCAGAGGCTCTTCGCCTACGGCGGCCTCCAGCAGGTTCTCCACTTCACCGGGTCGCAGATGTCGCGGCAGCGAGCTCGTCTGTTTGGGGCTGCGGACCCCCTCTGCCGGGTTGCGTATCAGGGTTCCCTCACGACAGGCGAAGCGCAAGAGGCTGCGTAGGGCAGAGAGGCTTCTGGCCTGGGATCGGCGACCGAGGCCGTTCCTGGCCTGTGAAGCGAGAAAGGACCTGATGGCCAGTGCGTCGACCGACTCGGGCCGAATGGCGGTCGGCTCCTGGCTCAGAAAATCGACAGCGAGGAACTGGAGAAAGAGCTCTAGATCTTTCCGGTAGGCGCGCAGAGTGTGGCTCGAGAAGCCTCGCTCCTCTTCCAGATGCTCCAGGAAGCGCTCCATGAGCTTCTTCAGGCGCCACCTCCTGGAGAGTCGGGTTCTGGAAGCTCGAGCAGTTCGATACCCTGTCGTGCTGCCCACAGATCGAGGTCCCTACGGGCGCGATCGGCGAAAGCCTGTCGTCGCTGTCTCTTGGGAAGGCGCTGCGCGAGCTCCGGAAAGAGGCCGTAGTTGATGTTGGCGGGCTTGAAGGCCTTCGGGTCCGACTCCGTCAGATGGCGCGCCAGCGCACCCAGTGCCGTGGTTGGTGGAATGGGCTCGGGGTCGGCACCCCGCAGCTGTTGGGCAAGGTAGACGGCGATCGCCAGTCCGCTGGCCGCCGACTCCAGATAGCCTTCCACGCCCGTGAGCTGTCCTGCCAGCCGGACTCTGGGTGACTGGCGAATGCGGTAGAAGGCATCGAGATGTCGGGGTGCATTGACGAAGGTATTGCGGTGTACCTGTCCCAGCCGGACGAACTCGGCGTTCTGGAAGCCAGGGATCAGGGCGAGGACCCGTTTCTGCTCCGGCCATTTCATCCGAGTTTGGAAGCCCACCAGATTGAAGTGCTCGCGAGCCAGGCTCTCCCGCCTCAGTTGTACCACCGCATAGGGTCGGCTGCCATCCGCGAGTCGCAGACCCACCGGCTTCATGGGTCCGAATCGAAGCGTGTCCACGCCCCGTCTCGCCAGCTCTTCGATGGGTAGGCAGCCTTCGAAGAAGAGGTCCTTCTCGAAGTCGTGGAGCGGAGCGAGCTCGGCATCCAGAACCGCCTGATGGAAGGCCAGGTACTCTTGCCGGGTCAGCGGAGCGTTCAGATAGTCGGCGCTTCCTCCCTTGTCATAGCGTGAGGCCCAGAAGAGCAGCTGCATATCGAGACTCTCGATGTCGACGATGGGAGCGATGGAATCGTAGAAGTAGAGGGAGTCGTCGTCGAGGAGCTCGAGGAGCTCCTCAGCCAGCGCATCCGAGGTCAGCGGGCCGGTGGCCAGGACCACCTCGCCGTCCGGGATCTGCATCTCTTCGTGGCGGTGAAGCTGAATCAGAGGGTGTGTGGAGACGGCCTCGGTAACCCGGTCTGCGAATTGCTCGCGGTCGACGGCCAGGGCGCCGCCTGCAGGGACCGCCGCTTCTCTTGCAGCCGAGATGATCAGGGATCCGAAGCGCTCCATCTCCCGTTTCAGTAGACCGGCCGCGTGGAACGGATCGTCGCTCCTCAGGGAGTTGCTACAGACCAATTCGGCCAAACGATCCGTTTGATGCGCTGGAGTGGACCGCACCGGCCGCATCTCCGTCAGCCCGACAGGCACGCCTCGATTGGCCAACTGGAAGGCGCACTCGCTGCCTGCCAGTCCACCACCGACGATGGTTACTGCGCTTATCATTCTGTCGGGGATTATAAGTCTGCAGCTCGCATTGCGAACACACGGTTTGCAGGCCGGAGAGACTTCCCGGACGGTTCTACTTCGAGGAGCGCTTCTTGCGCCCCTTGGGCGGCTTGCCACGCTCGCGGAGCAGGGTGGAGGCGGCTTCTGCCGTCAGGGTCGAAGCGTCCGTCCCCTTGGGCAGTGAGGCGTTGAGATCGCCGTTGGTCAGGTAGGGGCCGTAGTGTCCATCCACGAGCTGAACATTGCCGCCACCCTCGAAGGCGCCGAAGTCCTTCAAGACGGTGCGCTGACCTCGTCGCTGCCCTCGGCGGCCCTTGGGCTGAGCCAACAGCTCCAGGGCACGTGGCAGCTCGATGGAATAGACGTCATCCTCGGCGGTCAGGGACCGGGTGTCCTTGCCACGCTTGATGAAAGGCCCGAAACGGCCGCTGGTGGCGATCACTTCTTCATCGGTGCCAGGGTCGACCCCCAGGGTGCGGGGAAGCGAGAGCCAGAGGAGTGCGTTTTCCAGCGTCACTCCCTCTTCGGCGACACCCTTCGGCAGGGAGGCTCTCCTGGGCTTCGGGTCTTTCGAGCCCCTCTCGGGCGTCTCACCGAGCTGCACATAGGCGCCATAGCGACCGTGGGCCAGATAGACGTTTTCGTGGCTCTCTGGGTGGTGCCCGAGGAGCTGTGCACCCTGCTTCGCCTTCTCCAACATCCTGACGGCCTCGTCGACAGTCAGGTCGGCAGGTGCCACGTCGTCGGGTACCGAAGCGTGCACTTTGTCGCCCTGCGAGTCCTCGACCTGAAGATAGGGTCCGTATCGTCCCACTCGCATGACGATCTTCTCGCCGGTCTCCGGATGGGTACCAATCTCGATGGCTGGGAAGTCGATCTTGGGTTCCTCTTCCTTGATCTGGTCTTCCAGGCCAACTCCCTCGTCACCTTCGCCGAAGTAGAAGCTGTGCAGGTGATCCTTCCAATCGAGAGTGCCGGCGGCGATGTCGTCCAACTGCTGCTCCATGCGGGCCGTGAAGCTGATGTCTACCAGGTCGGAGAAGTGCTTCTCGAGAAGCTCGGTCACAGCGAATGCCGTGAACGTCGGGACCAGGGCGTTGTTCTGCTTGACGACATAGCCCCGCTGCTGGATGGTGTCGAGGATGCTGGCGTAGGTGGAAGGTCGTCCGATCCCTTCGGCCTCGAGCTTCTTGACGAGACTGGCCTCGGAATAGCGGGCCGGAGGCATGGTTTCCCGCTGCTTGGGCTCGAGGTGCTCTGGAGCGCACTCTTCTCCGGTCTCCAGATTCGGCAGGATGACTTCCTTGTCGGCCAGGTCCGCCGAAGGGTCGTCCGATCCCTCGACGTACGCCCGAAGAAAGCCGGGGAACTCGATGGTCGTGCCGGTGGCGCTGAAGACCCCCTGCAATGCCGGGTCCTCGGCAGGGGCGGTAATCTCGACGGCCGTACGGCGAAGGCGGGCCTCCGCCATCTGGCTGGCCACGGTGCGCTTCCAGATCAAGTCGTACAGGCGCAGCTCATCGCGCGAGAGATAACGCTCAAGCCGACCGGGAGTGCGGGAGAGCTTCGTGGGACGGATGGCCTCATGGGCCTCCTGAGCGCCCTTGGTCTTGGTGGCATAGCGACGCGGGCCCTTGGCATAGGCCTCGCCATACTTGTCTCGGATAACCTCTTGGGCTTCCTGTAGGGCCCGCCCTGCCAGGGTGACCGAGTCGGTTCGCATATAGGTGATGAGGCCGATTCGATCGCCGTTGTAATCCATGCCCTCATACAGCCTCTGGGCGATGCGCATGGTGTGGCGAGCCGAAAAACGGAGCTTGCGGTTCGCCTCCTGCTGGAGTGAGGAGGTGGTGAAAGGCGGTGCCGGACGACGGATCTGAGGCTTGTCTTCGACGCTGGTTACCGACCAGGGACTCTTCCAGGCCGCCATCAGGTCCTCGATCTCCTGCCCGTCACGCAACCAGTGCTTTTGAGAGCGTACCTTGATCTCCCCTGTCTCGGGGTTGAAATCCTTGCCTGTGGCCACTCGCCTCTCACCGACTCGCACCAGCCTGGCCGTGAAGGACTGCTGTTGCTTGACGAATTGCGCCTCCACGTCCCAGTAACGACCGGATTTGAATCGTCGACGTTCCCGCTCGCGCTCCACGCAAAGGCGCACCGCCACGCTCTGGACGCGACCGGCGGACAGGCCTCGTCGTACCTTCTTCCAGAGAACCGGCGAAAGCTCGTAACCGAAGAGTCGATCCAGGATTCGACGACTCTCCTGGGCTCGCACCAGGTTGGAGTCGATGTCCCGTGGGTTCTCGAGGGCGGCGAGGATGGCCTCTTTGGTGATCTCGTGAAAAGCGATACGGCGAACCGGCACCTTCGGCTTGAGGACCTCGACAACGTGCCAGCTGATGCTCTCGCCCTCTCTGTCCTCATCCGTCGCCAGCAGCAACTCGTCGGCTTGAGCGAGAGCCTCCTTGAGGCGTTTGATGTACTTTTTCTTGTCGCTCGGAATGACGTAGAGAGGCTCGAAGTCCTGCCGGACATTGACGCCAAGCCGCGCCCAGGGCTCTCCCTTGAGCTTGCTGGGGATGGCGTCCGCGCTCGCCGGCAGATCGCGCACGTGGCCGTAGCTGGCCTCGACGTTGTAGCCGCTGCCGAGAATGCGGGCCAGGGTCTTGGCCTTGGCCGGAGATTCGACGATCACCAATGAGGGCATGATATTTCTCTTCCAGATAGTTCCAGTGGCCAGCCAACCGGATCCGGGTTCGGACGGGATCCAGCAGCCCGTTGCCTCGGCAGGTGCGGCACCTTACCACTCGTACAGATTTCGCCGCAAGTGTGGTCGACTCTACCGGTTGCGGCCAAAGGTCGGTCCCGGACGACGCCGAACCCAGCCGGCAAGCTCCAATTCGAGGAGCAGAGCCAACACCCGCTCGACGGGCCATCTCGTGCTTGCGGCCAGAGTCTCGGGAGGGTAGACATGCCCCGGCTTCATGCAATCCAGAAGATCGCCTTTCGGGCCACTCAGGGGGGCTTGGACCGACTGCTCTTCCTCGGGTACCAGACGGCGCCTGACCTCCCAGGAGAGACTTTCGATGATGTCTCTCGGATGTTGTACCAACAGGGCGCCGTCGCGGATCAGCATGTTGGGCCCCACCGATCGATCCTCGAACAGGGCTCCTGGGACGGCGTAGACATCCCGACCCAGCTCCAGAGCCAGGCGAGCGGTGATGAGTGATCCCGATCGGGCGGCGGCCTCGACGACGAGCGTGCCCTCGGCCAACGCGGCAATGATCCGGTTGCGGACTGGAAAGTTCCGGGCCGCGGGATGGGTGCCGAATGGGAATTCGGTGATCACGGCTCCCTGAGCCGCGATCTGGTCCCCGAGGGCGAGATGTCCTCGAGGGTAGTTGGAATCCAGTCCACACCCGAGGACGGCTACCGTCCTCCCGCCGTTGGCACTCAGGGCTCCGCGATGCGCCGCGGCATCCACCCCGCGGGCGAATCCCGAGACCACGATCAGTCCTGTGAGAGCCAACTCTCTGCCAGCAAGCTCGGCCACGTCTCGGCCCAGGCGGCTGGCCTGTCGGGATCCCACGATGGCAATGCCTGGGGAGGAGGGAACCTTTCCACGGCAGTAGAGGACCGGAGGCGGAAGGGCCAGATCGAGCAGTCTCTCCGGGTAGTCGGCATCGGTCAGGGTCACGATTCTGGCTCCGAGGCTCTGTGCCCGGTCGAGCTCACGGGCCGCGACGGCATCGGGATTGCAGAGAAGGCGCGTAACCTTCGCCAGGAGGCGTTCGCTCAGGCGTAGGCTCTGACTGACCTGCGGGATGGAAGAAGGTGCAATGCGGTTCCACCAATCGTCGAGATTGAGCGCCAGGTGGCAGATCACCTCGCGCTCGAGCTCGAGGGTGGCGTTGAGTGCGACCAGGAGGATGCGTTTCTCGACCGACACCAGGATGGAAGTCTCCCCGCAAAGTGCTCGAGTACATAGACGCAGTCCGGGCGCAGAATCGCTCAATTCTTCTGGGCAAGAACCAATCTGATCGCGATTTGTCTCGTATATACTGCGAAGGAAGTACCGATGGCCGGCTGGCAAACTAGAGCTCATTGCGTGGAGCAGTGCTCGCGATTCTTGAGAGGAGCCCAATTCTGATGCGCCTACGAGTCTCCTGGCGCCTTGCGGCCGCATTCTTCCTCCTGGTGGCATGGGTGGCATGCAGCAGCAACGGCTCCAAAGGTGTCGCCACCGGCGGCCCGAGCCTGAACTCGGAGGTCGACTTCGGTATCTCCATGGCGAAGCGTGGACTGTGGGCCGAGGCCCTGTTCCGCTTCCAGCAGGCAGATCGGGAGAGGCCGAACGACCCAGAGGTCCTGAACAACCTGGCCGTCGCCTACGAAGCGGTGGGGCAATTCGACGAGGCCCTGGAAACCTACAAGAGGGCGCTCCAGGCCGGTGCCTCCAACCGTGGACTGAAGCGCAACTACTCCGCCTTCATCGCCTTCTATCAGAGTTACAAACCGGATGCCGAAGCGGATCCGAATCCACCGGAGAGCAGTGATGTGCCCGAGCCGGATGCCGCAACTGGGGGGTCGAAATGAGCTCACCTTCCTGTTTCAGATGGTGGCGCGAAGCATGTGTGATGAACCCGAGTGGGGCGACCCTCATGGGTGTCGTTCTGTTGTTCTTGGCGGCAGCGCTGCCGGTGGAGGCCGGCGAGGTCCAGGTCAGGCTTCTCCTACCCGTACGTGCTCGAATCGATCTGACCGACCGCAAGACGGTGACAGTAGCTCCCTTCCTGGTGGTCAGCAATGAAGGCGAAGAATCGGCCTCACGGAGCGGTGTCGATGTGGAGAGTGAGTTCGAGCGCTACATGTCTCGTCTGATCCGACGTCAGACGAAGTTGAAGCTCATCGAGTCGGGTCCGGTGGACTATCCTTCCTACGACCTGCGCGTCCTGTCGGCTGACACGGACTTCTGGCGCTATCTCGGTGAGAGAACACAGGCGGACCTGATTGTTTCGGGGAGTCTGGATTTCGACATCCAGGATCGAAGCGGTTATCGCACCGAGGAATACGTCTCACCCTACGATGGCAGGACCTACTATCGGCAGGTACTGGTAGAGCAGACAGGATTCGAGTACGACATCGTCATGCAGGTCTTTGACGGACGCACCGGGGAGCAGCTCTACTCGGACAACTTCAAGGACTTCAAGCAGTACGACGGGGAAAGAGCCGATCCACTGCAGGGTATGTTCGAGAATCTCTACGCCCTGGAGGATCGGATCGCCAATATCTTCGCCCAGAAACAGGTAGAAGCCACGCGGGTCCTGTTGACCCCGTGAGGGGAAGGAGTTCCAGTTGCGTCAATCAGCTGCCACATGCCTGTTCGTAGCCCTGCTCCTGGTAGCAGTGGCGCTGTCGGTGCCGGGTGTCTCCTGGGGTCAGGGCACCATCAGCGTGCCCAATGCCTACGGCGATTATTACTTCGGCAAGAACAAGGTCCAGTTCGAGCATTTCAAGTGGGAGATCTACCATTCGCCTCATTTCGATATCTACTTCTACACCCAGGATGAGGAGCTGCTTCAGAAAGTCGTCTCCTTTGCCGAGAGCGCTTACGATCAGCTGTCGCAGGAATTCGACTTCCAGATCAAGAAACCGACTTCCCTGATCTTCTACGAGACCCACGCTCACTTCGAGCAGAACAACGAGATCAGCAACTTCATCCCCGAAGGGATCGGGGCTTTCGCGACACCCGTGCGCTTCCGGATGTTCCTACCCGTGGACCTTCCGGATCCAGATCTCTGGGAGCTCATCCTTCACGAGCTGACCCATATCTTCCAGTACCACATGCTCTTTGGAGGCAACCTTGGCAAGGGCATCGCCTCGCGCCCCCCCGATTGGTTCATGGAAGGCATGGCCAGCTACATGGAGGGTGAGGAGTCGGCCCGCGACAAGATGTTCGTGCGCGATGCGGTGGTCAACGACCAGGTGCCAGCCATCACCCAGAGTGGAGTCGGCGGGTTCTTCGCCTACCGGTTCGGCTACTCGGTCTTCGAGTACATCGAATTCCGGTGGGGTCCTGAAGGTATGAGGGATTTCATCGTCGAGCTGCGGAACACCGTCGGCTCGCGGGTGGGGCGTGCCGTCGAACGGGCCTTCGGTCTCTCACCCGAGGAATTCGATGCCGATTTTCGGCGCTGGTTGCGCAAACGATACCTGGCGGAGCTATTGGAGACAGGAGAGCCGGGTGACTTCGGACGTCCCTTTCGGCTGCATCGCGGAATCCCGAGCCAGAACACCTCTCCAGTGGCGTCGCCGTCGGGAGACTTCATTGCCGCCTTCACCAACGACCGCGGTGATGTCGACGTGGTCCTCCACGAGACCCAGGAGCGCACGTTCTTCAAGAATCTGACCAAGGGCTATTCGGGCCACTATCAGTACTACGTGGCCCAGGAGCTGACCATGGGTCGCAAGATGGGGCGCGACCTGGCTTTCTCGCCCGACAGTAACTCGATCGCCTTCTTCGCTCGAAAGAACCGCGGGCGTGAGTTGGTGATTCTGGACGTGCTGAAGAAGAAGATCCGCCATTCCGTCGCGATGGATGTGGGCCAGCAGTTCTCGCCCGCGTGGAGTCCAGATGGCAGCAAGATCGCCTTCTCGGGTTGGCTGAATGGACGCTACGACATCTTCGAGTTCGATACCCAGACCGGCGAGGTCACGAATCTCACTGACGACGATATCTACGACGGCGCCCCCACCTACGCACCGGACGGCGAGTCCATCGTCCTGACCTCGGTCGTCGGCGGCTACTCGAAGCTCTTTCGGATCTATCTGGACAGTCCGCAGGAGCGCGTACCCATTCGGGAGGGGATCCGTACCAAGACCAACGAGACCGATGCGGTGTTTTCGCCCAACGGTGAACGGCTCTACTTCACCTCCGATGCCTCGGGTGCCAACAACATCTACAGCTTCGAGTTCAAGACGGGGGCGATCCGGCAACACACCAACTCGGTGACCGGCTGTTTCATGCCGACGGTGCTCGCAGCACCCGACGGCAAGGATCGGCTGGTCTTTACGGCCTATTGGAAGGGCCGCTTCGATCTCTATCTCCTGGATGTGGAGGATCCCATTACCGAGGCGACGATGATCTCGGAAGAGACCCTTACCGAGCTGCAATCTCTCAGAGCGGAAGAGTTGCCAAGGTTCGAGCCCAGCATCGAAGTCTCCCTCGATGATGCCAACAAGGACCGTTACAAAGGCTTCAAGTTCCGCCTCGAGAACGTCTTCGGTGGCACCATCGGCATCTCCGACGACCAGACCTTCATCGCCCAGATCGGCGTCGAGTTCGTCGACTATCTCGGCGATCGCCGGATCTTTGCGCTCTTCCAATCCATCTCCAGCTTCCAGGACTTCGATGTCTATTACGTCGATAGCTCGAAGCGGCTATCGAAGATTCTTCGCATCTACGACAATAATGACTTCTTTGTTGCTTTCGACCAGAGCACCGGCCAGGTTGAGCGCATCACCTCCGCATTGAGCCTGACCGGAATCGCCGCCAGTGTGGCCTATCCACTCGACGTCAATCACCGTATCTCGGCCGGTCTGGGATATGTCTATCGTGACATCGGCTTCCAGAGCTTCCTGTTCGACCCCGACGGCAACCTCATCATCGATCCAGAGACCGGATTTCCCATCCCCATCATCTCTCCGCGCACCGACAACTACCCGCAGTTGGAGCTGGCGCTGATCGGTGACACAGCCGTTTTTGCCAACTATGGTCCGATTGCCGGCCGTCGCTGGCGGTTCTTCGGCAGCTATGCACCCAATCTGACGGGCGAGGACAAGGACGACGATTCGACGCTGACCGCCACCTACGGCATGGATTTTCGCCAGTACCTGTCGGTCACTCGGCGGACGAACTTCGCCTTTCGACTGTGGGGCGCGTCCAGCAATGGGGCCGCTCCGACGCCGCTGTACATCGGTGGGCTCGACACGATCCGGGGCTTCGAGTTCAGGTCTTTGGTAGGAGACCGAGCCTTCTTCAGCAACCTGGAGTTTCGGTTTCCTCTCATCGACCATCTGGTCATTCCTGGCTTCCATTTCCAGCAGATTCGGGGAGTCCTCTTCCTGGATGTTGGAGGTGCCTGGTACAGCGACATCCAGAGCTTCCAGTTCTGGGACAGCGAGACCAACAGCCTCGAGGATGCCGTTTCCTCCTATGGCGCGGGTTTCTCCCTGCGCCTGTTGGGTCTCATGATGAACTGGGATTTCCAACGACAGTGGGACTTCTCGGAAACACTGACGGGTTGGGAAACCTCGTTCTGGATCGGTCGCAGATTCTAGGCCCGTCCCTTGAAGAGACCGGAATCGATCCTGGGAGCCCGCGGCAGAAGTGCGGGGGGTCGATGTTCGTTTCCCCTTGACACATCCGGGTGGGCGATACAGGCTCCAGTTTCATGAAGATCGAAGTGATCGGCAGCTACGGAGGCGAAAGCCTCGAGTGTCGGATGACCTGCTTGCTCATCAACGACACGATTGCGTTGGATGCGGGATCCCTGGCTCAGGGATTGAGCATCGAACGTCAGGCCAGGGTGCGCTCGATCCTGCTGACACACTCTCACATGGACCATACGAACTCCCTGCCGTTCTTCGTGGAGAACGTCTATGGCGTCGTCGGCGGAGCCATTGACATCTACGCCTCTTCGGAGACGATCTATTCGATCCGCAAACACATGTTCAACAACGCTTCTTGGCCCGACTTCACCAGGATGCCGAACAATCTGCTGCCCGCCATCCAATTCCATGAGCTACTGGAGGAGATTCCAGTGGTCATCGACGGCGTGAAATTCACTCCATTCTCTGTGAATCATGCCGTTCCGACCTTTGGATTTCTCATCGAGCAGGGAAACTCGGCAATCCTCTGGTCGAGCGACACGGGCCCGACGCATCGACTCTGGGAGTTGGCCAATCAGACCGTCAAGGTCAATGCGATCTGTGTCGAGACGAGCTTCGATAACTCGATGCAAGAGATTGCCGATCGATCTTTCCATCTCACACCGATGACGCTACGTCGAGAGCTCGGCAAGCTGGAGCGCCCGTTCCCCATCCTTCTGCACCATCTCAAACCGCCCTGCCTGCGCGAGATCCGAGATGAAGTGGCACGCCTGAAGGATCCCAATCTGCACTTCCTGGAGCAGGGAAACACGTATGAGCTCTGAAACATTGGGCGTAAGGGCGTAGGGGCATAGGGGTGTAATCCTCTGTGATAGCTTCAGCCCGTGCAGCTCGATCTGGGTTTAGCGGTGCCAGCCGCACGGATCATCGTCCTCGGCTCCGGTAGCGGCGGCAATGCCCTGGTGGTGGAGTGCGAATCGCGTCGGCTCATGGTCGACGCCGGGTTCTCCTGCCGCGAGATCGAGTCCCGTCTTCGGCAGTGCCAGGTCGACTCCGACAGCCTCGATGGACTGGTGCTCACACACGAGCACTCAGATCACACACGGGGAGCAGCCCGGTTCGCGCGACGTCACGGTCTCGTTGTCCATGCGACAGCTGGCACCCTGGCGGAGCTCGATCTCGAGGCGAAGGGGGTCTCGACCCACGTGATCCGATCGGGAGAGGCTCTGGAGGTCGGCAAATTCGTGGTGGAGCCTTTCGATGTTCCACACGATGCGCGGGAACCGGTCGGGTTTGTGGTGGAGGACGATGCCGGGCACCGAGTCGGTCTGGCAGCCGACCTGGGGACGTGGAGCCAATTGGTGTGGGGCAGGCTGATCGATCTCGATGCCCTCGTCCTGGAGACCAACCATGACCTCGAGATGTTGCGCAGCGGTCCCTATCCGTGGCCGCTCAAGCAGCGTGTCGCGGGTCGCCATGGACACCTGTCGAATGTGGAGGCAGCGCGAGGCCTGCCTGAGCTGCTGAGCGATCGGCTGAAGTGGGTCGTCCTCTACCACGTGTCGCGCACCAACAATCTCCCGGCCCTGGCTCTCGAGGCGATAGGAGAGACCGTGAACCGCTCTGGAGCTGCCGCGCAGATCTGCGTCTCGGACCAGGGTCAGCCCACCCCCTGGTTGGATCTGGAGGACTCGACCACCACCGACGCGCCGTTGTCCGCTGAGCCCGAGAGAGCTGGTGACGACCGCCCTCAGAATTTGTGAGACCACCGAACGATGTGCGGCATTTTTGGAATCGAAGGGCACGAGGACGCGGCCCACTACGCCTACCTTGGACTCTATGCCCAGCAGCATCGGGGGCAGGAGAGCGCCGGGATCGTCTCATGGGATGGAGAGCGCCTCGATGTGCATCGGGGCATGGGGCAGGTGGCCGACATTTTTCCGGCCAAGGTCCTGAGGCGGCTGCCGGGGACGAGGGCCCTGGGGCATTGTCGCTACTCGACGGCCGGTACGAGTATTCTCGCCAATGCGCAACCGATCGTGGTGAAGACCTCCATGGGGCCGTTGGCCATCGTTCACAACGGCAACCTCGTCAACGCAGTGGAGATTCGCCAGCGGTTGGAACGCGAGGGATCCATCTTCCAGACCACCAGCGACACCGAGGTCATTCTTCACCTCATGGCCCGCAACCCCAGAGAGGATGTCGTGGAGTCACTGTTGATCGCCCTCGAAGAAGTGCGGGGCGCCTACTCGTTGTTGCTGATGACCGACACCTGCATGATCGCGGCGCGCGACCCCAACGGCTTCCGGCCCTTGGTGCTCGGTGAAGTGAGCGGTTCCTACTGTTTCGCCTCGGAGAGCTGCGCCTTCGACCTCTTGGGGGCGAAGGTCGTGAGGGAGTTGGAGCTGGGCGAAGTGGTAGTGGCAAAAGACGGGAGGGTGGAGACCTTCCAGGTTTCCCACGTTCAGGATCCGTCCCGGTGCATTTTCGAACTGGTCTACTTTGCCCGGCCTGACAGTCAAGTGTTCGGCGACCCTGTATCGCGCGCCCGGTTGGCACTGGGGCGACGTCTGGCCAGGGAGGCGCCGGCGCCGGCCGATATTGTCGTACCCGTCCCCGACAGCGGACTCTTCGCAGCCCTCGGCTACAGCCGCGAGGCGGGCCTGCCCCTGGAGTTCGGGCTGATCCGGAATCACTACGTAGGCCGCACCTTCATCGAGCCTCAACAGTCGATCCGCCACTTCGGGGTGAAGGTGAAGCTCAACCCTGTTCGCGAGTTGATCCAGGGCAAGCGGGTCGTTCTCGTGGACGACTCCATTGTTCGGGGGACAACTTCCCCCAAGATCGTCAAGATGGTTCGGGATGCGGGAGCCGCAGAGGTCCATGTCCGTATCTCATGTCCCCCCACCCGGTGGCCCTGCCACTACGGAATCGACATGCCGACCCGGGAGGAGCTCATCGCTTCCAACCACTCCGTAGAGGAGATCTGCGACTTCATCGCCGCCGACAGCCTCGACTATCTGTCGTTGGAAGGGATGTTGAGCTGTCTGTCGGGCTCGGCGGAGAGTTATTGCACCGCTTGCTGGACGGGTGAATATCGCGTCGATATCTCGGCCGAAGACCGCAAACAGCAAGAGCTCTTCCCCATTCGGGTCGAGGAACATGACTAAGCCCTCAAGCCCTCGTTTTCGATAGACTTCTTGTCGATGGCTCCTGAGAGGAAGTCTGCCTATGCCGAGGCCGGCGTCGATATCGATGCCCAGGATGAGGTCCTCGACCAGGTCAAAGAGCTGGTGCGTTCCACGAGGACGGCCGGCGTGTTGTCCGATTTGGGGAGTTTCGGAGGTCTCTTCAGACCCGAGTTGAGCGAGATTGCACAACCGATCCTGGTGGCCTCGGCCGACGGTGTGGGAACCAAGTTGAGGGTGGCCCGAATGGTGGGTGACTTCTCCAGCGTCGGCCGCGATCTGGTGAACCATTGTGTCAACGACATCCTCGTGCAGGGTGCCGTGCCGCTGTTCTTCATGGACTATGTCGGGGCTGGAGTCCTGCAGCCGAAGGCCGTGGTACAGCTGGTCGAGGGACTGGCGGCAGCCTGCCGGGAGAACGGTTGCGCCCTCCTGGGTGGCGAAACGGCCGAGATGCCCGGCTTCTACGACGAAGGAGACTACGAACTGGTCGGTTTCGTGGTCGGTCTGGTCGACCGCGAAAAGCTCATCGACGGATCCCGGGTCGAGACCGGTGATCTGCTTGTCGGCCTGCCGTCGACAGGCTTGCACACCAACGGCTACTCCCTGGCAAGGCACGTCGTCTTCGACAAGCTGGGGTTGGGCGTCGGGGATCCCCTGCCGGGCTCTGCTGCTGGCAAGACGGTCGCCGAGGAGCTCCTGACTCCGCATCGTTCCTATCTGACTTCATTGCGACCGCTGCTCGACCACTCCGGGCTTCATGCGTTGGCTCACATCACGGGTGGCGGTCTGACCGACAATCTGCCCAGGGTCTTGCCCGACAAGACCCGAGCGGAGATCAAGGTCGGCAGCTGGGAGATCCCCGGGATCTTCCATCTGCTGCAAGAGCACGGTGAGGTGGACACCGAGGAGATGTTCCGGGTGTTCAACATGGGCGTGGGGATGGTCTTGGTGGTCGAGCCGGCCGCCGCCGGTGAAATTCTCCGGCAACTGCGTCAGGCAGGGGAGAAGCCCTTTCCTATGGGTACGATCCAGAAGGGTGCCTCGGGCGTGGTCTACGATCTGCCTCCGGGGCAGTGAGGCAGTGAGGCAGTGAGGCAGTGAGGCAGTGAGGCAATGAGGCAATGAGGCAATGAGACAGTGAGGCATTGAGGCAATGAGGCAGTGGATCCTTGAAGTAGTGAGTGGTCGGAGTCACTGCCCCACTGCCAGTGGGTCGCAGGCCCACGATCACGGCCCCAGTGCCCGGACGTCAGGGGAGGAACGACCATGACGACGAAAATCGGCATTCTTCTCTCGGGTCGCGGTTCCAACTTCCTCGCTCTTCATGGTGCCATGGAGCGGGGGGACGTGCCGGCCCATATAGCCCTGGTGGTCAGTAACGTTGCCGAGGCAGCCGGGCTGGAAAAGGCCAGGGCCCTGCGTCTGCCCACGGTCTGCATTCCTCATCGCCTGGAACCGAGTCGCGAGGCGCACGAGGCGAAAGTGCTCGAAGCGCTCCGTCATGCCGGAGTGGAGTGGGTCTGCCTGGCCGGCTACATGCGCCTGCTGTCGGCCTCCTTCATTGCCGAGTACCCGCAGCGGATCCTCAACATCCATCCGGCTCTGTTGCCCTCATTCCCCGGACTGGAGGGGCAGGCCCAGGCCGTGGAGTATGGGGTGAAGGTATCGGGCTGCACGGTCCATCTGGTCGACGAGGGGCTGGACAGCGGTTCCATCATCGTGCAGCACGTCGTGCCCTTGAGAGATGGCGACACGGCCGAATCGCTGTCTGCCAGGATCCTGGCAGAGGAGCACAAGGCCTATCCAGAGGCGCTGAATCTATTGCTCACGCAGCGTTGGAATATTGTCGGGCGTCGAGTCGTTTACTCTTGAGGAAGGTGGAATGAAGATGGCCGCCAAGGCCGTTTGACTCCAACCTATTGACAATCAGATCGTTTTGTGGCTAAATTGCCGTCCCTGCCGGGGGTTGGTCCGCGGGGTTGTCTTTGAAAGGGATTGGCGGGTCGCGCTCCGGCGGCGACACCATCGACTGCGGTTCGAGTTCAACGCAGTCAACCACGAATGATCAATCAGCAGTTTTGGGATTGACAGTCGATCCCTACTGTTATAGATTTGACAATCACCCTTCGGGGTGAGGCCGGTTCTTTGAAAACTGAATAGAGGGGAACCAATGTCGGTTCCTCATTGGTAGTAGCTGTCAATTGACAGTGACGCCAGTGATACTTTGCGAACGTCTCGAAAGAGATGGTCTCGAATGAGATAAACAATCGTCGTCGACACTTTAGCCTGTCGATGGCGGTCAGGATTTTCAACTTGAGAGTTTGATCCTGGCTCAGAATGAAAGCTGGCGGCGTGCGTAACACATGCAAGTCGTGCGAGAAAGTCGACTTCGGTTGACGAGTAAAGCGGCGAACGGGTGAGTAACACGTGGGTAACCTGCCTAGGAGCGGGGGATAACCTGGGGAAACTCGGGCTAATACCGCATACGTTCTCGGCGTCATGGCGCCGAGAGGAAAGCTGGCCAATTCTTGAAAGCTAGCACTCCTAGAGGGGCCCGCGGTCGATTAGCTTGTTGGTGGGGTAACGGCCTACCAAGGCGATGATCGATAGCCGGCCTGAGAGGGCGATCGGCCACACTGGGACTGAGACACGGCCCAGACTCCTACGGGAGGCAGCAGTGGGGAATATTGGACAATGGG
>JAUVRX010000134.1 GCA_030597375.1 Acidobacteriota bacterium | reverse complement strand
TTGAGGAGAAGATCCTGGTCAGCTACCGTCATATGCACGTGCGTGAGATCGACCTCGAGACAGGGCGGACCACCGCGGTGGTCCGCCCTGCCCGCACCCCCAAAGTGTCAGCGATGTCCTGAGGTCGTACTGTCAACCATGTCCTGAGGTCCTACACACAGGTCCGGCCGCTTCAAGATCTCGAGGCCTTTACGCCCCAACGCCCTCGAGCCCTCGAGCCCTCACTGCCTCAATGCCCCATTGCCCTACTGCCTCACTGCCCCAATGCCTCAGTGCCCCAATGCCTCAATGCCTCAGTGCCTCAGTGCCTCAATGCAACCTTGATCCCTCCTTCGCCGTACAACTCTTCAGTTTCACGAGGCGACAGAGCTCTCAGAGATCCGAACCGTAGCTGCGGTGCTCGGGTCGCCCCTCCCTGAGAGCCCTGTCTCCTCACTTCAGCAAAGGTCGACTCACCGGCCCGCAAAGGAGATTTCAATGAAGAGACCAATTCCTGTTGCCGCCGCCCTACTTTTTCTCGCTGCCGCGGTCCCGGCGATAGCCGGCGCTTACAAGAAATGTGACCAACCGGCCGAGGCCTGCGTCAAGGCCTACGCCGAGAAGCTCCACAATCGAGGTTGGGTCGGTATCGAGATGGACACCAACGAGGACGGCACCATGCTGATCGTCAGGGTCGTGCCGGACAGCCCGGCCGAAGCGGCAGGGTTCGAGGCCGGTGACGTCCTGGCCAGTTTCAACGGCGTGGCCTACAAGGAAGAGAACAAGCAGGCTTTGCAAGAGGCTTCGAAAACCATGCAGCCCGGCAAGACGGTCACCTACGCGATCGTCAGGAACGGGAGCAGGATGGATCTCGAGGTCGAGCTGGGCTCGATTCCAGAGACGGTCATGGCCCAGTGGATCGGTCAGCACATGCTGATGGCCCACTTGGATGAGCCCGAAGACGAGGTCTCCGAAGGCTGATCCGGCCGCAATTCTCGGCGCCCCGGCCCTTCATTGCCCCACTGCCCACTGCCTCAAGGCCTCAGGGCAGGGCATCGTTTCCTCCTCTTCGGCTTCAAGCTAGCGCAGGGTCAGCTGGTGGTCGAGCATGCGATCGCCGTCGAACACGAAGCGCCCCAGGAAGGGTCGCTCTTCCAGGAGCAGTGGCAACCAGATGCGATCGTCGGGCCACATGCGGTCGTAGGGTATCTCGTCGATCGAGGTCCACAACGGATCGGCTTCCTCCGTCTCCTCCGGTGTACCGACGAAGCCGCTGGCTCGGAAGACCCAGACATGGATCGAGTAGCCATCGATGAACTGGAATTGGAGCTCGCCGATCTCACGGACACCGGAGGGCGAGATTCGGAGCTCCTCTTCGACCTCACGGTTGGCACATTCGAGAGGCGTCTCACCGTCATCCAGCCTGCCACCCGGGCCGTTGATCTTGCCGGCTCCCAACCCCCGTTTCTTGTGAATCAAGAGAATCTGGCCGTCGGAGATGACGAAAAGAATCGTCGCCCGGTCGACGGGCTGCCATCGTCGCCAGTCGATCTCGGCCACCCGCTCCGGCACCTGCTCCTTTTTCGGTCGGTCCATTCGATCAGATCTCCGCTGTGCCTTCAGGATTCTAGATCAGATGGACAGTCCGGCGTCCTGCCCAAACGCCCGGCCCGGCGTAAAATCAGGCCATGAGCGAACCCATCAAGAAACAACCCAACAGCTACTACTGCTTCATCTGCGGCGTGCGCAACGACGCCAGCTTGCGAGTCCGTTTCTATGATGTCACCTCGGATGAAGGCCAACCCGAGACCCTGGCGAGGTTCACGGGCAAGACCGACCACCAGGGATATCCCGGCCGAATGCACGGTGGGGTAGCGACCGGAGTCCTCGACGAGACCATCGGCCGGGCCATCAATACCGTGAATTTCGAGGACGAGCCGACGATCTGGGGAGTCGCGGTGGAGCTGTCCGTGCGCTTCCACAAGCCTGTGCCGTTGGACACAGAGCTCACCGCCCGGGGTCGCATCACCCGCGAGCGGCGCCGCCTGTTCGAAGGCACCGGCGAGATCTACCTACCCGATGGCACGGTGGCGGTCAGCGCCGAGGGTCGGTACATGAAGTTGGATCTCGACCAGATCTCCGACGTCGATCCCGAGTCGCTGGGTTGGCGTGTCTACGAAGATTGAGCCATCGACCCAACTCGCCCCGCGTTGGGCTTGCCATGCTCGAGTGACGTCGGCATACTCATGGAAACAGGCTGGAAACCAGATTCGCAATTGCAGTCGGGAGGCCGCTATGAACCCAAGAGAATCCGTGCTCGCTCTTTCGTTTGCCCTGCTCGCCATCGTCGGATTGCTCAGCGCAATGCCAGCGGCTGCCCAGGGTGGGTCCGTTGTCATCACCGCCAAGTGCCCCAATGAAAATGGCGGTCCGTTCAACTTCCACATGGGCCCCTGGGAGATCGAGGTTCGCCAGGGCGAGCCCATCGATTGGATTCTCAACACCAACAGTGGGGACTCCAGGATCGTGATCGAGGCCAAGGACGGCAGCAAGTGGCCCTATTCGGAGCGCAAGCACGAGGGCAACGGCCGCGCTGGCGCCACACAGATGAAACCCAATGCCGACGGAGTCTACGAATACAACATCACGATCTATTGCGGTGAGGATCGAATCGTCATCGACCCCAGGATCAGGGTCGGTGGTGGATCGGGCTAGCCCGCATAATTCATGACCCCACGGGCCGCTCTCCTAGCGCTCGTCATTCTCGTCTCGTTTGCAGCCTGCGGGACTCGTGAGAACCGCGAGACCCGCATCGATCTCGTAGAGGTCCTCGCTACCGCAGAGATTCACTACGAACCCCGGTTCGTGGATCTGGGGACGCCAGAAGCTCGAGCCTTCCTCGGCCCCGGGTGGTCCTGGAACGAGCGCTCGGCAGGGACCTCTTTCGTCTGGGGCACCGGCGAGACCTCGGAGCTGAGGTTCTTCCTTTCCACGGCCCGGGCCTTCGACATCGAGATCCAGTGCTTCCCCTTCTCGTACCCGGGAGCGCCAGCGCAAGAGATCCGCCCGGCTCTCAACGGCATCCTGCTGGAACCCGTCACCCTGGCTGCCGATCCACAGACCTACAGACTCTCCGTCCCAGCTCATGCTTCGAGACAGGGCATCAATCGGCTGACGTTCGAATATGGGTACAGCCAATCTCCCAAGACAGCCTTCGGTGGCGGCGACGGACGGAGCCTGGCGGTGGGATGGGATTGGATCCGATTTCACCTCCAACCTGAAGCGGGAGGATCGCAGGTCATTGCCAGTGAGGACGAGATCTCGATGCCTCTTGGCACGGGTATCGACTTCTACTTCGAGGCCACCGGTGGGGACCAGCTGAGGATCGACGAGATCCGCCTACCAGGGCAGACCGCTTCCGGTCTCGAGATCGGATTGCTGACCGACGGCAGAGAAGAGATCTCGCTGCTCGAGTTGGATTCGAGCCGGAGGGACATTGCGATCGATCTGCCACCGGGCGAGCTGCAGGCGGTCAGACTCTCCTGGCGGGCCGCAGCCCTGGCTGGGAGCCCCGACCCCATCCGAATTCTGAGGCCCCGAATCGAGACGTCCGTCACCGGCGACGAATCCGCGCCAGCATCCACCACCTCGACTACCAGCCTGAAGCCGAGTGAGCCGCCCAACATTCTCGTCTACGTGGTCGACACGCTGCGGGCCGATCATCTGGGGATCTACGGCTATCCGCGCGACGTCTCTCCCCAGATCGATCAGTTCGGCGAGCGGGCCGTCATCTTCGACCAGGCTGTCGCCCAGACATCCTGGACCAAGCCCGCGGTGGCTTCGATCTTTACCGGCCTGCGAGCCACGGCTCACGGTGTCAATCACCGCCAACACGCCCTGGCCTCGAGATTCCGAACCATGGCCGAACTGCTGGCCGAAGCTTCCTACCGGACGGCTGCCTTCACCACCAACGCCTACTTCTCCACCGACTCGGGCCTGCGGCAGGGCTTCGATGAATTCGTCCTGAAGCCAGCTCGCGCCGATCGCGTCAACGAGCAGATCTTCGATTGGTTGAACCGCCGCGGCGAGGACGGTCCGTTCTTCCTCTACGTCCACACCATCGACCCACACGCCCCCTACGATCCTCCCGAGAGCTATCGTCGTGAGTTCGCACCCGAGGTCAGGGACTCGACAGTAGGCTCGTTCGAGCACATCCGTGGCCTGGCGTCCGGCGAGATTCCCAGAACGTCGCGGACCGACCAGGATCTTGTCGATCTCTACGATGCCGAGATCGCCTTCGCCGATCGTCAGTTCGGGCTCCTGCTGGACGATCTTCAGGATCGAGGCCTCTTCGACGAGATGCTGATCCTCTTTGTCTCCGACCACGGCGAGGGCTTCTACGAGCACGGCGTTCAGGGCCACGGTTGGGACCTGTATCGGGAGTCCCTCCAGGTGCCCCTGATTGTCAAACCGCCGCGAATGATTCGCGGCCAAAGAGTGGCGGAGCCAGTACAGCACATCGACCTGCTGCCCACACTCCTGGACCTGCTCGGCATCGAGGTACCCAGGACGCTTCAGGGGCGGAGCCTCGTGCCGCTTCTCGGCAACGATCCAGCCCCCGAGGCCGCTCAGAGCCCGATCTTCTCCTACATGGATTACGACGGCAGGGTGGGCATGAGCCTGATCCGAAGTCCGTGGAAGCTCATCGAGCCTCTGTCTTCAGGCTTCACGCCGACCCGAGAGCTCTATCATCGTTTCAGGGATCCGGACGAGCGCCTCGACCTGGCGGCCGAGTACCCTGTCCTCGCCGGCTTCCTCGCCACCCTGATCCGCCAGCAGTTGCTGGAGCTCGAGCGTCTACCAGCAGTCGAAACGATGGACTTCGACGACGAGACCCGCCAGCAGTTGCAGGCCCTCGGCTACCTCGAGTAGCAAGAAGGCCTGCCGGCCTCCTTGCCCTCAAGCCCTCAAAGACCGGCCGGAAGGCACGCCCGGCCGCCTCAACCCTCAAGGCCTCACTGCCCCAGCGTCCTGCAAGGGCGCTGGATATCTACACCCAACCCTTCTGCCGAAAGTCCATGAGCGCCTCCGCCCACAGCTCCATCTCTTCGGGCAGACCCATCGAAAGCCGGTTGTACGAAGGCAGCGCCGGGAAGGGCCGGCCGACATGGAGGCCTCTTTCCCGCATGCGCCCGATGTACTCCTTCGCATCTCCGTTGATGCGGTGCATCAGGAAATTCGCCTGGCTGGGCAGGTATCCCAGGTCCAGCTCGTCCAGGCAGTTCCGGGTAATCGTCAGCGCCACCTCGTTGACCGCCCTGCCGCGTGCCTCCAGCCCCTCATCGGCCAGTGATGCCAGACCGGCGGCCAGTGCCAAGCTGTTGGCGTTGTCCCAGGTGAGGTACTCCCGCAAGCGCCGAGCCGTCTCGGGATGGGCCACTGCATAACCCAGGCGCATACCGGCCATACCGTAGATCTTCGAGAAGGTGCGAGCCACGATGACGTTGGGTCGATCCTGAATCCACTTGATGGCCGACCAGTATCCAGGAGCCTTCACATATTCGAAGTAGGCCTCGTCCACCGCGAACTGGACGGTCTCGGGTGCCGCCTCGATCCAGGCATCGATCTCCGCACACGAGGTCAGGGTGCCCGTGGGGTTGTTCGGATTGCAGAGGTAGACCACCGCGGGACCCTTGCCCGCCGCCACCCGATCCTTCATCTGCTGGATGTCGTGGGCGAAACCCGAGGTCAGGGGGACTTTCTCGGTGGCATAGGTCAGGGTTCGTTGATACCAGGCGATGGCTTCGAAGGTCGGGTCGGCCAGCACCAGGGTGCCCTGTGGCGCATTGGAGGCCTGCACGATGACCTGCAGGATCTCGGTCGAGCCATTGCCGAGGATGATGTTGTCCGCCGTGACTCCCAATTTGGCCGCCAACGCTTCGGCGAGCTCCTCGCGAGCCGCATCCGGATAGCGGTTGGCCTCTGGTATCGCCTTTTCCACCGCCAGGCGCGCCGAGGGCGACAAGCCCAACGGATTCTCGTTCGAGTTCAGCCGCACCACGCTGGACGACGATGCCTCCTGCCCTGGGACCTGGGGTGCCGCCAGCGACATGCCCGGAAAAGCCACCAACCTCCCCAGCCCTGCAGCTCCTACTGCGGCTCCTGTTCTCAAGAAATCACGGCGATCCATGTTTCATCTCCTAGTCTCCCGGCTGGTAGCGGATGATCTCGACCTTCTCGAGAGTCATCAGGCTGCCACAATTGGCCTCCTCCAGCATCACCTCGACGGCGGTCACGGCCTGTTCAATCCTGTCGTCACTGTCGACGATCTCTACCAGGATCGGAAGATCCTCGGACAGTCGAAGCAGGCGGGCGGTATGCACGACCCTGCTGCCCGCTCCGTAACCCTCGATACCACGCAGTACCGTGGCACCAGCGAGGCCGATCTCGCGCAGTCGCAGCACGATCGCTTCGAAGAGGGGTGTGCCCTTCAGCCGGTCGTCGGCGCCGACGTAGATTCTCAGCAACTTTCCCGATCCCTTGATTTCCATACAGTACCCCTCAGAGTGCCCGGCCCGCGACCAGGCCGGCAAGGACAGCCACCAGTCCCAGCAGCAGGCTGGCACCGACATTGAGAAGCGCTTTCATGTGCGACCCGACCTCGAGCAGAGCCATGGTCTCGAACGAGAACGTCGAGAAGGTCGTGAAGGCCCCGAGGAGACCGATGGTCAAGAACGGCTGCCAATTCGGGTGTAGGACGAAGTGTTCGGCCAGGCCTACGACCAGGCCGAGAAGGAAGGACCCGAGCACGTTCACGACCAGGGTTCCGACGGGGAAGCCACCGTGCCCCAGGGTATAGACCCAGCCCGAGATCCAGTACCGCAGCACCGCGCCCAGGAAGCCGCCACAGCCGATCGCCAGAATCCTGCCCACGGCAGGAGTCTACCTTCAACCCCCTCCCACCCCGGCCGGCACAGGTCCGGTCACCCCCACCCGCCCCGGCCGGCAGGGGCGCCGGCCGCTTCAATGCAAGGGAAAGGCTCGCCCCTACGCCCTCATTGCCCCATGGCCCCAATGCCTCAATGCCCCAATGCCTCATGGCCCCACTGACTCAATCCAGCTCGACAACATCGGCGGCCCAGTGGCCCGTAGCCAGATCCTCCATCACGACGACCACCCAGGTTTCGGGACCCTCGGTCACGACCCGGCTGCTGAAGATAGGCCAGGGCTCCTCGCCGGAGCCACGGAGCAGGTGGTGAGTAACGCGGGGGGGCACGTCGGGCGCAGCGGTGGCTACGGTCACTCGCAGGAGTCTGTCCTCCTGCCAGCCCTCCAGCTCGGGTGGCTCTTCGAAAGCGGCTTGCAGGCTCCAACCACCGTCAGGCTGCGAGGCCTGGACAACCAGGTCGAGATCGAGCTCGGTGTCCGCAAGCTCACCTGCCAACAGGCGGCGAGCGCGAGCCGTAGCCACGGCTTCGGGCGTCCCAAAGCGTGTCCAGGATGGAGAGCGAAGAGCTCCTTCACGTTCCGACCATTCCACCCTGACCGGCAGCATT
>JAUVRX010000110.1 GCA_030597375.1 Acidobacteriota bacterium | reverse complement strand
GCTGCCGTATCTTGGCCTTAGAATTCTGGCTGGATTATCCTCTGCCCCCCAGTACCTGTCAAACAGGCTGCCAGCGGGTATGCTACCGTGTGGCGCGAGTCGCCTCGTGAGCTATGGCGGCTCGTCTCGAGCCCGGGGTAAGACACTCTCGCTCCGAGCTCCTACCTCCTGAAGCTGCTGCCGACCATGGTCCTCCCCGCTCAGCTTCCCGATTCGAGAGTCTTGCATCCCTGGCTCGCTTCGCTGGGACACGAGGTGCAGGGAGCCCGGAGCCTGGCCGGAGATGTGTCACCACGGCGTTACTTTCGGCTGGATCTGGGTGATGGAAAATCAGCCATCCTGGCCTACTACCCCGCCACCGTCCGAGAGGCCTGCGCTCGTTTCATTGCCACTACGGAGCTCTTGCAGAGCTCGTCAGTTCCGGTGCCTGCCATTCTGGGCTCGAACTGCGGCGCAGGCTTCATGCTGCTGGAGGATCTCGGAACATCGACGCTCTACGATCGGCGAGGTGAAGATTGGGCCTCTCTGATGCCCTACTTCGAGGAGTCCCTTTCTCTCTTGCGACGCATTCGAGGTCTGCCGCTGGAGACGGTGGAAGCATTGAACCCACCTCTCGATCGGGATCTCCTTGTCGCCGAGCTACGGCAGACCTGGGAGATCTACCTGACTCCTCGACAGCTGATCGGTGATTCGAACCTCGAGCGCTCCCTCTGGCGAGCGCTGGAGGAAGTCTGCAGACAGCTGGCCAGCGAACCCCAGGTTGTCTGTCATCGGGATTTCATGGCGCGCAATCTGGTCCCTCTGGCCGCAGCCCCCAACCTCGGCGTCCTCGACCATCAGGATCTGCGAGTCGGGCCGTCCTGTTACGATCTCGCCTCGCTTCTCAACGACAGTCTCTTTCCGCCACCGGAGATCGAGAGCGCTCTGGTGGCCACCTGCGTCTCCGATGAGTCCGAGATCCTCGCTTACCATCGAGCGGCCGTACAGAGGGCGATCAAGGTCGTTGGCACGTTCGAAGCCTTTGCCCGACGGGGAAATCCCAGCCGTCTCCACCTGATCCCTCAGACTCTCGGAAGAGGCTTGTATCACCTGCAGAGAATCCCCGAAGGGCAAGGACTGACAACCCCCCTGACCGAGCTCTGGAGGCCCATTCTCGGCCCCTGACGGCACCCGTGGAGGAGAGGCCTCCACAGGGCGAATGGGCACCGTCGATGGGAAGGTCCGACGGCGTGGATCTGCTAGACTCGAGTCTGCCAGGTTGGTTACGGGCGCATATTCAGAGGAGACAAAGCCTGATGCCAGGATTTCAAGAGTTGCTCATCATCTTGCTGATCGTGATCATCATCTTCGGAGCCTCCAAACTGCCGCAGCTCGGAAAGGGCCTTGGAGAAGGAATTCGCAACTTCAAGAAGGGCCTGAAGAGCAGCAACGACTCCAACGATCAGGAAGACGCGACCAACTCCTCGGACACCACCAACCAGTAGAGAGATCCGCTGAGGGAACCTCTCCTCCGTAGCTTTCCCAAACCCCAGCTGTCAGAACAGGAAGTCTTGGTCGCCTGACGACTGCCAGACGTCTCGGTGGTGGTCGATGTAGCGGTTCAGTACGCGGTCGACATAGTCCCGCGTCTCCCGGAATGGCGGCATCCCACCGAACCGCCTGACGTTTCCGGGCCCAGCGTTGTAGCCGGCAAGAGCAAGAGTCACATCACCATCGAATTCCCTCAGCAGCTGGGCGAGGTAGCGGGCCCCGAGGTCGATGTTGACGGCCGGCTCGAGCAGATCGTCCACCGAATAGGGGTTGGCGGTCTCGGGCATGATCTGCATCAGTCCGAGCGCCCCCTGAGCCGACATGGCGTAGGGATTGAACCCCGATTCGGCTTCCACCATCGAGGCCAGAAGGAGGCTATCCACCTGATAGCGCACAGCCGTGGACCGAATCAGATCGCCGTACGGCAGGCTCCTGACCAGGTCCCATCGAGAGGACACTTCGCCGTACCTCCTGAAGAGGTCGAAGCTCCGCGGCCGCGAACGGACCGCCGCCACCAGGTCCGCCTCACTGAAAGCACGGAACCCCTTCGACATGGGCTCTCCCAACACCCATTCGGCAACCTCTTCGAGCAGGTAGATCTCCTCTGGACTGGGGGGCTCCGGTTGGGCGTCCGGTACGGAGGGCAGCGTCGGCGGAGTACTGAACGAAACGACCAGAAACAGGGCCGTGGTGATCACCACCCTCGACGTACGACCATGCGTGAAGAACTTCATCGCTGCGGGCTCGATGGATTCGATCGACATTGGCGTCTGCACGGCACTGGCTCTGAAACCAGAGAGATTCGAGCTTTACGAAAGTCTGGCCTATTAGATCTAGGAGAGTCCAGCGATCGATCGCCCTACGATCGACGGGACCGCATGAGGCGCCTGTGCGCCCTCAATGAGCCGATTTTAGCAAATCGCGTGCCACCGGACCAGGACAGGCCCATAAACACCAATGATTAGAAGGCTTTACAGCGGTCCAAAGCTCAAGCTAGAGACCCCTCTCGACTCCTCCTGCGAGTGGCAGATTGGCGCCCTGAAAGGCCAAGTTGGCAGCCCGTACAGCTCCACCGATCGGTGGCTTCGCTACGCACTGACAGAAGGGTTGAAGAGAATTCAGTGCCGCTGGGAGCGACGGCGACGACTCGAGGTGGGGGCAACGTAATCACCGGCCACAATTCCCAGATCGCAGACCCTGTTGCGCAGGGTATTCCGATGGACTCCCATGTATTTGGCCGTGCGGGTCAGATTTCCCTCGTTGGTGCGCAGCATGGCAACGATGTACTGCTTCTCGAACTCACGCTTGGCCTGGTCGAGGGTCACACCCCGACGCACCAACTCATCGACAATCTGGAAGAGCCGCCCGTTTAGATTCTGCTTCGTCACCACACCGACCCCGTGTCTTCTGAGGAGCGCTCAGAATACCACAGCATGGGGTCAGATCAAGACGTGTCTGACGCTGTTTTTCCGACGGCTCTCGTCGCAGTCTCAATCGGCTCTCGGGAAGAGCCGATCGCCCACATGAACCACCTGCCGCGAGTCCAGAATCTTGGCTGTTGCCGTGCTCTCACCGACAGATAAAACCGCCAACTCACCGATTATCAACGGCGGAATCTCCGACGGAGTCGGACGGTAGATGGTGAACAGGTCCCCAGGAGCGACCTCATCAACTCCACGATCGATATAGACGACGTCTCCCTGGCCGAGTGATAGCACACCATAATCGGACAGCACAATTACCGGAGCGCCTACCAGGGCCTCCTCGGTGACCGGATCGTTGAGACCGATCGTTCCGGAGTACCGGGCAAGAGGTACTGGCTCCGGCGTGAAGGGCATCAGAGAAGCGCCCACTGAGATGGGATGGCAGGCGTGCGATATCTCGGCGATGGCGGTGGTGTCCTGCGTCGACAGGATTCGAACCCGACCGTTGTAGCGGAAGTGTACCCCGAGGGTCTCCTTGCCGATGGGATGCTTGACGATGCCTTTTGGCTCGACGACAGTAAAGACGGAGCCTGGCATCAGGCCGGCCTCTCGGCCACCGCTGATATAGACGATGTCACTGATACTCAGGTCCATGATGTAGCCTTCCCGCGAGCCATACCCAGACCGCAGAGGGTCATCGTAGGACGATCCCGAGTACTCGGAGCCAATGATCTCGAAGTCGAAATGCAGGTTCTTGGGGCCAATGAAGCCGCTACAGTAGATATCGGATTCGCTCCCCAACTGAATGGGAGGCGTGGCCTCAGTGTCGAGACCGAGGCCTTCAGCCTCCGTCTCCCCCATGTCTCCGGTGTCGCCCTTGTCTGGGGTGAGGACATCTTCGACTGGAGTCACTTCCACACCTGCGACCAATGGGTCACCGGGGTAGATCCAGTGCGCGTCCAGAATGTAGCTGTTACGCTCCCAGAGTTGCGGCCAGAGATAAGGGTCCCCATAGAACTGACTGGCGAGATCCCAGAGAGTATCTCCACGCTGCACGATGTAGACCTCGGCACCCTCTGGAAACGAAGTAGGCGGGTCCCAAGCCGTCCAGTGATCCCCGATCAAGTGAAGAGGCTTGGGTGGTGTCTCATCCGCGGCCAGGCCGGCGGCCGCGATTAACAGTACCGACACAGCCAGGCAAGAAAGGCGGCTTGGCGACATACCTGGACCTCCTTGAATTCCTCAGCAATCGCGTAAAGCAACTAGAATGAGTCCGTTACGATCCAAAGCAGAAAGTACACACTATTTTGGGGCCTGTCAAGGAACCCATCCACAAGCAGCCCGACCCCCCCTGGGACCCCTGCCAGGCCGGAAACCTGGATTCTCCGGCGTCGAGCTTGGATGCCGTTCTGAAGCGCAAAGATCTCCGGAACAACCCGCCACTCGTGCCTACTCGAGGAGATCGCCCATTCGCTCGCCGGCCATGACGGCAGCTGCCGAGCCCGGGAATCGTCGAACGACCTCTTCGTAGCTCCGCCTGGCACCATCCCTGTCACCCATTCCAGCCAGGCAGTCGCCCTCCTTGACGAGAGCATCGGGGACCTTGTTGCCTTCCGGATACTGCTGCAGAGTCTCGCGAAACGCCGACAGAGCTCCTGAAAGATCGCCTCGCGCGAAGCGACTTTCCCCAATCCAAAACTGGGCATTGTCCGACAGATCGGTCCTCGGATAGGCCTGTAGGAAGCGCTGAAAGCTCGTCTCCGCATCCAGGTATCGACCCTGGTGATAGAGGGTATAGCCGCGATCGTAGAGGGCCTGTGCCGCCGGAACTACCGGCTCATAGGCTGTCGATGATGGAGAGCTGGTACCGGGGCTGGTAGGAGTCGTCGCCGATCCAGCAGCCGCGTTTCCAGAAGTCGATAGGGTTGGCTCTTGCTCGAGAGGCAAGTCCGATTCCTCCAGGACTTCCCCCTGTTGGGAATCACTCCCAGGCCAGCCGGACTCGACCACGGGCCGCTCGACAATCAGGTCGGCGCCCTGGACCTCCACAGCTGAGACAATCTCTTCTGTCCGGGGCCGAGCCTCGAGCCTGGCCACCTGTAGCCGCAGGCGTTCCAACTCCACCTCGGTCATGGCGGCTTTCTCCTGGAGGTCGAGGATGCGCTGCTTCATCTGCTCGACATCCCTCTGGACACCGGGGTCGGGTTGAGAGCCGCTGAAAGACGAGCAGGCACCCAGAAATACACCACAAGCGATCATCCACCAGCCTATTCCGCGACTCATTCGCATCCCTTCTTCTTTTTCTCCGGTACCTGCTTCACGTATTTGCTCTCCGGGTACTCGGATCGCAGCTGTGCGAAAGTCTGATCCGCTTCCTCGCACTTCTTCCAGCGCAGCTGAGATACACCCTTGAAGTACAGCACCTTGTCGATTTCGGCGTACTCCGGGTACTGCTCTAGCAGCCCATCGAAGCGGTGAATAGCAGCCGGGTGGAGTTTCCGAGTCATATTGTAGCGCCCGACGATGAATTCGTGATCTGCCATCTTTTGCCGCAGGACTACGATCTGCAGCTGGCCCTCGTCGATGTACTCGCTGGTCGGATAGAGGCGCACGAGATCATCATAGGCATCCAGCGCATCGATCGTCGGAGTCTGATCGCGATCGGGCTTTCGCGTCTGCTTCTCGAGGCAGTTGGCGATCTGGAACTGAACGTAGTCGCTGCGATCGCTGGTAGGGAATCGATTCTGGAAATCAGTGTACTTTGCCTGCGCCTTGATGAAGTTGGCGACACCGCCGTCCAGATACAGAGCATCAGCCGACAGCAGGAGCGCCTCCCGACCACTTTCCGAGTTCGGGGCCACCTCGAAGGCGTGCGCCAGATACTCACCTGCCGCCCCGTACTTACCGGCTTCCATCAGCTGTCGACCGCGCTCCAGGGACTCATCGGCAGACAATTGGAGAATCGGGTCGTTGTCGACTCCGGAGCCCTTGCAGCCCACCAGGCACAAAGGCAGAGTCGCCAGCAGCACGGCGGTCAGCAACAGGGAGTGTCGTACACCCTCATGAGCGCCTGAACTCCTCATACCAGCTCCGACTCTGCCCGCCGCTTGAGCTCCTGCATGGTCGCTACAGGATCCTCGCTCGCGAAAATTGCCGAACCTGCGACGCACATTTCCACTCCGGAGGCCACGACCTGCCGGATGTTGTCGATACCGATCCCACCGTCCATGGCGATCGTCACGTCGAGCTGCCTCCGTTCGATAGCGCTTCGCAATCTCCGTGCCTTGTCCAGCGTGTAGGGCAGGAAAGCCTGCCCAGCGAAGCCTGGATTCACGGACATCAGGAGGACGAAATCCAGCCTCGGCAAGATGTCCTGCAGGACCTCGACCGGAGTTGCGGGGTTCAAGGCGACGCCAGCCGCTGCTCCCCCCTTCTGGATCTGGCCGACCAGTCGATCCAGATGGGTGGCGGCCTCCCAATGTACCGACAGCCAACGGGCACCTGCATCCAGGTACTCCTCCAGCAGTCGCTCGGGATTGCTCACCATCAGGTGCACTTCCAAAGGTACTTCGCTGCAAGCGGCCAGGGCCTGAACAACGGGAACTCCGATGGTCAGGTTCGGCACGAAGTGTCCGTCCATGACATCGACGTGAATGAAGTCTGCGCCTCCCTGACGGCACTGCTCGGCAGCCGTCTTCATATCGGCCAGATCTGCCGCCAGAATGGAGGGTGCCAGCAACATGGACTCAGACTCCTTCCCGCTCGAACGTGGTCACCACCAATGAGATGACATCCTGCCTTCGCAGTTGGTGGCCTGGAAGAGGATACTGCCTCAGGACGATTCCTGGAGAGATGCCCTCATAGGGCTCGAACTTGACGCTTCCCAGACGGAACCCCCGGCGCTCGAAATAGCGGCGTACTCTCTCGAAGTTGCGGTAGGTGAGATCGGGCATGACAAAGGTACCATGTCGGTTGGATGAAGACAGAAACAGGTTCACAGCGCTGCCACGACCGGCTTGCGACTCGGCCGGAGGCTCCTGCAGTACGACGGTTCCCGGTGCCGCACCTCTACTGACCACATGGAAGACCCTGCCGACGCTCAGCCCTGATGCGGTCAGGGTCACCTGCGCCTCCTGCAGGGCATGGCCCTCGACCTCTGGCACCCTCAAACGCTCCGGCCCGAGCGACACTACGACCTCTACCGCTGCACCTCGCTTGACCAGACTGCCAGAGCGTGGGGACTGTTGCAGAACGTGACCCGCAGAGACCTCTTCATCGAAGCGGTCAGAGGCCCATAGCCGGCGCAGGATCAGCCCCTGGTCGATCAATCTCCCTTCGATCTCGGTTTCCTCCAAGCCGACCAACTCGGGAACCGGCGTCACGCCGCTCCGCACGAAGAGGTTGAACGAGAGGTAGCCGGCGAAGGTGAAGATCGCCAGTAGCAAGACACCATATGTCAGCCAGCCTAAGGCCCGGGTAACCCCCCTCAGCATCGGCGGGAGTCTAGCAGCCGGCAGCGACAGACCCAAGCGGCAGCATCTCGCCCGCTTTCACCCACGACTTGTGGCAAGATACGCCCTCTCATGATGCCTCTACTCGGTGCCCATGTTTCCATCGCAGGCGGTATCTTCCGCGCCGTTCCCAGAGGCTCCGACCTGGCCTGCGATGCCATCCAGATCTTCGTCAAGAATGCCAGTCAGTGGAAGGGTAAGCCGCTCGCGGACGACGACGTGGAGCAGTTCGACAAAGAGCTCCGCCAGAGCGAGATCTCGGCTGTCGTCGCCCATTCCACCTATCTCGTGAACCTCGCCGCCACCAACCCGGACAACCTCCGTCGCTCGCGAGCGACTCTCGGCGACGAGCTGGATCGCTGCCACCGACTGGGGATCCCGGGACTCGTTGTGCATCCCGGAGCTCACCTGGGAGCCGGTGAAGAGCCGGGGATCGATCGCATCGCCGAGTCCTTGAACGAAATCTACTCGGCCCGTCCCGAATGCCAAGCGAGGGTTCTTCTGGAGAACACTGCAGGGCAGGGAACTCTCATCGGCCACCAGTTGGAACAGCTTTCTGCCATTGTGGAACGGGCTGACTGCGAAGGCAGGCTCGGCCTCTGCGTGGATACATGCCACGCGTTCGCCGCCGGCCACCCCATCGGGGACGAGGCGGGCTACGAGGCCTTTTTCCAGCAGGCTCGGGAGCTCTTCGGCCCCGACGAGCCCAGCTGCCTCCACCTCAACGACTCCCGTCATCCCCTCGGATCCAAGCGGGATCGTCACGCCAATCTGGGAGAGGGTCACCTGGGCCTCGAGGTCTTCGAGCGCCTGGTCAACGACCCCCGCTGGGACGGCAGGCCCATGATCCTGGAGACCCCCATGGGCGACGATAGCGAAGGCCATCGCCGCGACCTCGAGCAATTGCGATCGTTTCTGCCCTGATTCCACCCGCCCACTGACCTGTCCTGGGGCTTGGGGTCCGGCCGCTTCAAGATCATGGCCGGGTCCGACCGCCTCAGGACCCCTACGCCCCTACGCCCTCAAGCCCCCACTGCCTCACTGCCTCAAGGCCTCAAGGCCTCAGTGCTAACGGTGCCAGAGGTTCGTTCGGGGGGACCCAAGGAGGTTCTCACAGCGGAAGGCGAGGATAGCCTCCTGGGGTCTCCCGGACGGGCCTCCAGATCA
Organism: Acidobacteriota bacterium; assembly: GCA_030597375.1. Lineage (GTDB taxonomy): Bacteria > Acidobacteriota > Thermoanaerobaculia > Multivoradales > JAHEKO01 > JAUVRX01. The sequence continues at coordinate 45 of JAUVRX010000110.1, read as the reverse complement.
CTGTCGTGTTGAAACGATATGCCGACGGCCGGCACGGGGTCCGGC
>JAUVRX010000121.1 GCA_030597375.1 Acidobacteriota bacterium | reverse complement strand
CTGATCTCGAGGCCGGTGGTGGCCTCGGAGCTCGAGTGAGGCGATACTCTCAGAGACCATGCCCCGACCACCCGACAGCTACAGCGAATTGGAAGTCAGCGAGCTCTATTGCGCCAAGTGCAAGCGTGCCACACCGGTGCGGCAGCGCCTGTTGCTCATCCTGCCTTCGGGGAACAAATACGACTACACCTGCTCGGTCTGCGGCAGCTCGGTCGGCTCCAAGATGGACGACGACACCTCGGCGTTCACCATCCTGCCGCCGAAGTAGATAGACGGTTCCATACGTTCCGCTGGAACCTGGGGCTTGGGGGTTGAGGCGGCCGCGCGCCTCAACCCTTACGCCCTACGCCCTTCTTCTTCAGTCCACCACGACCCGGAAGCCGATGTAGGCCGGGTCCGGGAGCTCGGCCGACGACGAATTGCCTGCCCGATCGGCGCTCGGTCCGATCGCCCTGCCTTCGCCATCCTCGCCGGTCGACCATTCCGCCGCGTTGCCATCGAGATCGAAGATCGGGTCGTGGCTGGCACCCGCCAGGCTACCCACCGGCAGCAGCAGCGATAGGCCCGGACTGGCCTCCAGAGCTTTCAGGATCGTGGCTCGATCCTCGGGGTTGGGTCTGTAGTCGGCCCACCGATCCAAGGTATTACCAGAGCCCCCAGCGATGGCCATCAGCTTCCTGGCCTCGGAGACCGAGGGCAGGCGAAAAGACCGATCTGCGATTCCAGCCAACCACTCCGAATACTCGACCGCCTGTTGGTAGGAAATGCCGGTCATCGGCAGGTTCTCCCCGCCTGGCCTGATGTCCGTGCTCGGATCGAAGGCGGCATACTGGGCGCGGGTAACCTCGAAACGCCCCACCTCGATGCCGTCGAAGCTCACGGTCTCAGGAGTCAGCTTGCCGGTCTTCTCCAGGCCATAGGCGTCATCCATCCGGGCCGCACTACTCGTGGCCAGCAGAGCCGCCAGAAGTGACTCTTCCTTGATCGCCGAGCTGCTCTTGTCTCCACCGCCGAACAGATAGAGATCGAACCAGGCGACGTCCTCTTCGATCTTGCGTCGCTGGTGGGCAGGCTTGCGCAGGCTGTGGGGCTCACCGGGGTAGAGCAGGAGCTTGGTGGGTGCCTTTCCCACCTGTTGAAGGACCCGGAACAGCGACCACGACTGATGGGGTGGCACGTTCCGATCGGCCGTGCCGGTATGCACGAGAGTCGGAGTCGTCACCTCATGCAACTTGAAGAAGGGCGACTTCTCCAGATAGACCTCCGGGATCTCCCAGGGGGTACCGCCGAAGTAGTAGTTGTCGAAGGCGGCCCCGAAGTCGACATTCGCCCAGTCGGAGAACCACTCCACATCCGCAGCGCCGATGATGGCTGCCCGATAGCGTCGAGATTCGGTTATCAGCGCCGCTGTCAGGATGCCTCCATTGCTCCAACCGCCAGAGGCCAGCCGGTCGGCATCTACGAGTCCACGACGAATCACCTCGTCGACTCCGGCCTCGATGTCGGGAACCTCGAGATCGTAGTACTTCCCTTCGCCGATCGACTCCACCCAGTCGAGACCGTAGTTGGAGCTGCCGTGGTAATTGACCTGCAGCACGAAAGCCCCCCGCTGGCGCCACAGGATGTTCGGGTCGTGCCAATCGGAGTCCCAGGTGTCCCGATCGACACCTGTCGGTCCGCCATGGATATCGAGGATCAGCGGGTACTTCCTGCCCTCCTGCCAATGGAGGGGATAGTGGAGAAGACCTTCCACCTCCTCGTCGAGGGCCCCCTTCCAACGAATCACCTCGGTCCGCCCCGTGGTCTTCTCCGCAAAGCTCGGATTGAGGTCGGTGAGCTTCTGAGCCTCCCCCACCTCGGCTCCTTCCAGCACAGCTCCATACCACTGGTCGGGCACATTCGATGTCGAATGGCTGTAGGCGATCCGACGACCGTCGGCAGCGGCGACCAGGGAATCCATGTTGGAGGTGTGTTCCCCAACCAGATCCGTACGGCTCCAGCCACCTCCCTGGCGAAGGACTCGAGCCGGCCGGTAGCGCACCCCGTCGGCCAGCAACACGAGCACGCCACCCTCCACCGGCCTGTAGTCTCGACCCACTCCCCAGGGCCAATCCATCTCCACTCGCTCCGGCTGGCCACTGGCCAGTTCGTAGTACCAGAGCTCGCTGACCGTTGCCTCCCTGTAGGTCGGATGTCGGGTGAACGGGTCGATGAAGTAGAAGCCCTCCGAGCCCGGGGCCCAACGAAGCGAGACGGGAATCAGCCGCCCGCCAGCCAGCAGGCGCTCCTCCTCGCCGGTCGCCAGATCGACCAGGCGGGTGTGAGGAGGCACTCTCTGGTCGAACTCGTACGACAGACTCTGGTGTGCAGTCACCACTGCCCGGCTACCGTCGGGCGAAACAGCCAGCTCACGGATCCAGTCGCCATTGTGCGTCAGGCGCTCGACTTTGCCACCGTCGATCTTCACCCGAAACAGGCGAACCGGCGGCTCGTGCTCGGCGTCGTCCACCACCTTGGCGGTGTCTTTGACCTCCTTGCGTTGTTTCTCCCAGAGGCTGGGGGTCTCCTGAGCCGCGATCAACAGGTTCTTGCCATCGATCCACCCGAAGTCTTCGACTCCCCGTTCCAGCCGCGTCACGGGCCAGGCCTCACCCCCGCCGAGCGCCATGGCCCAGAGCTGGGTCTTACCGATCTCGTCGCCTTCTCCGTCGGGGATCGGGCGATTCGACAGAAAAGCCAAGTGGCTGCCATCGGGGGAGAAAGCAGGGCTCGAGACCCTTTCCTGGCCTCGGGTCAGCTGGACCCTGTCCCCATCGTCCAGGCGACTCAGCCAGAGCCTCGAGACCTCCTGCTCCTCATCCCCGACCTTTTCGACCGATGTCTTGACCCAGACCGCGACGCTGCCATCCGGTGACAGGTTCCAATCCCCGGAGGATTCCGCCAGGACCAGGTCCTCTACGGTCCAGACCTCTGACCGACCGGCTTCGCTCCACGCAGCCAGGGGCAAGAGCAGGCCCATCGCCAACACCACAGGCACGACCGACAGCCTACCGACAGACACGAGATATGACATGATGAGCCCTCCCTGAGAAACAGATGAGACGACAACACCGGCAATCTACCACCGGGCTCCTCGGGTGGCACAGGGCGGATGGCTAGGTATGCCTACCCAAAGGGGCGGGACGCGACCCACCCTTTCGGGCGTGGACTGCTGATAAGCTCTCGAACCATCCTCTGCTCAGGTTTCGAGCCGTAACCCATTGGAGAGGCTCGACCGAGGTAGGGAGCAACCCCGGCCGACGCTCGAGGTGTGGTTTCAGAATGCACCTTGAACTGCGCTGGGGTCTCATTCTAGAAATTCGAACGACTGGAGACTGGCATGCCGAACCAAGAACCACACCTGAAGACCGGCTGGTCCTCTCGGATCACGAAACTGAGCGTCACCGCCCTGGTGTTCCTGACCGTCACCGGGCTGTTGATTGCCTATGCGCCCTTCCACGCATCGATGGAGTGGGGCGTGCTCATCCACACGCTGATCGGACTTCTCGTCCTCGTGCCTCTCGTCTGGTACAGCTGGATTCACTGGGCCGACTATCGACAGTACAACCTCTCCGACGCACTGTTGCTGGGGTATGTGGCCGTGCTGGCGCTGTTCTTCTGCCTCGTCTCCGGCCTCGTCGTCACCTGGCAGGGGTTGTTCGACCTCCGCATGTCACCGACCTGGCGTGCCATCCATCTCTACTCGACCTGGGCGACCCTCGTCACCGGACTGCCTCATGTCCTGCTGGTATGGATCCGGGCCCGGCAGCGAGAGCCAAGGCCTGCGCCTGCGCCGGTGATCTGGCATAGCCTCGCCGGCACGGTTGTGGGCCTCGTGGTTGTCGCCCTGCTCGGCGTCCTCTACCCCGGCCAGGAGTATGTCAACGAGCTCCCCGAGGACTACAGCTATCTCTACGGCGAGGACCGACCCTTTGCTCCCAGCCTCGCCATGACTTCGACCGGCGGGGGCTTCGACCCCGAATCGTTGGCCGGCTCCAACAGCTGTGGCACCAGCAACTGCCACTCCCAGATTCTCGAAGAGTGGAAGCCCAGCGCCCACCGCTACTCGGCCATGGATCCCCTGTTCCAAAAGGTGCAGAGCGTCATGGCGGAGCAGAACGGCCCGGAGTCGACACGCTATTGCGGCGGCTGCCACGACCCGATCTCGCTCTTCTCCGGCGCCAAGAACATCTTCACCGAGGACCTGACCGTCCTGCATGGCTATAACGAGGGCATCTCCTGCCTGGTCTGCCACGGAGTCCGGGAGACCGACCTGCAGGGCAACGCCAACTACGTGATGACCCAGCCTTCGACCTATCTCTGGCAGTGGTCGGAGGCAGGTGCAGGCAAGTTCTTGAGCGATTTCCTGATCCGCACCTACCCGGACGAGCACAACAAGCTCTCCAAGCGAATGTTCAAGGCGTCCGAGTATTGCGCCGCCTGTCACAAGCAGTTCATCGACCAGGAGGTCAACCGGGTCGGCTGGGTACAGCTGCAGAATCAATACGACAACTGGAAGGCCAGTCACTGGTTCACCGAGGGTGACCCGGAGAAGACCATCGAGTGCCGCGAGTGCCACATGCCCCTGGTCGCCTCTCAGGATCCCGCTGCCGGCGATGCCACGGACTACAACCGTACGCCCGGCGACGGCATGCACCGCAGTCACCGTTTCATCGCCGCCAACACCATGGTGCCCAAGATGCTCGAGTTGGAAGGCTTCGAGGAGCATGTCCGCCTGACCGAGGACTGGCTCAAGGGCACTTTCGAGATTCCCGAGATTCAGGACAAGTGGGCCGAGGGCCCGGTCGTCAAGATGTCCCTCGAGACGCCGGACGAAATCGCACCCGGTGACGCGATGACCATTCGCGTCGTCATGACCGCCAACAAAGTCGGACACGACTTCCCGACCGGCCCGCTGGACATCATCCAGAGCTGGGTCGAGCTTCATGTCTACGACCCCGATGGCAATGAGATCTACTCCTCCGGCATGCGGGACGAGAAGAATTTCATCGAGCCGGGCAGCTTCATGTTCAAGGCGGAGCCGGTGGATCAGTACGGCAACCTCATCGACCGTCACAATCTGTGGGAGATGGTAGGTGTGCGCTATCGGCGGGCTCTCTTCCCCGGCTACTCCGACACGGTGGAGTACCTCGTCGACTGCCCAACCACCCGCGCTCCGGGAGTCGAGCGCGAGCGGGCCATCGCGGGCGAGGAGACCCAGCAGTTCGACATTCCCCTGGAAGAGGGGGTCGATCAATACACCGTGGTGGCCCGACTCATGTACCGCAAGGTGGACCAGTTCCTCATCAACTTCCTCCTGGGTGAGGACTCCGGACTGACCGCTCCGGTAGTCGAAATGAACCGAGTCACCAAGACCATCGATCTGACTAGAACCGGACAGCAGGCCGAGAACGCAAACAAGAGCCCTGACATGCCAATGCCGGCCGGTGGGTAGAATCGCCGGATGAGCTCCTCCGCCGATCTGTCACCCCAGGGCGACGAAAAGCGCCGACTCAAACCGACCAAGGGGCACTGGGGGCGCCGGAAACGGCGCCTGCGCAGGGTCTCCTGGGCACTGGCCGGGGTGGCCCTGGCGGCACTCCTCATCGGCATCGGCATCTACCGGGCGACGCGGCCCGAGGTGCGTCGTCCGGGCGAAAAGCTGGACGACATTACCGAGCGTCTGTCCCGCGGACTGCCCGAGGATGCCCCCGAGCCACTCTTCACCGACGTCACAGATGAGGCCGGTCTCGGCGAGTTCGTCTCCTTTGTGGGCCAGCGATCCTCGCAGCTACCGGAGGACATGGGCTCCGGCGTGGCCTGGGGTGATTTCGACAACGACGGCGATGACGACGCCTTTCTGGTCAGCGCCGGTGGTGCGCTGACTCTTTCGCCGGAGGAGTGGGCGACCTCACAGCTCTACGAAAACCTGGGTGACGGTTCGTTTCGGAAGGTCGAGGCGTTCCCCGATTTGCGGATCTCGGGAATGGCCGCCTCCTGGGGCGATTACAACGACGACGGCTGGCTCGATCTGGTCGTCACCGGCTACCAGAGCCTCCTGCTGTTTCGCAATGAAGAAGGACGATTCGTCAGGGACGAGGCCTTCCCGAAGCTCGAGGGCTACTGGGCTGGAGCGGCCTGGGGAGACTTCGACAACGACCGCGACCTCGATCTGTACGTCTGCGGCTACGTCGTCTTCGTCGAGGACCCCGACGCAGCCATCGGTGCCTCCGAACAGTACGGCACCTCCGTTCCCTACACGCTCAATCCCGCCTCCTTCGAGCCCAAGCCCAATCTGCTTTTGCAGAACAACGGTGACGGCACCTTCACCGATGTGGCTCAGCTCTGGGGTGTCTCCAACCCTGGCGGTCGAAGCCTGGGTGCCCTCTGGCAGGACTTCGACGACGACGGTCGCCTCGATCTGTACGTGGCCAACGACATCTCCGACAACGCACTGTTCCTCAACCGGGGCGAGACCTTCGAGGATGTCAGCCTGGCGGCATGGGTGGCCGACTACCGCGGGGCCATGGGCCTGGCTACCGGGGATTGGAATCGGGATGGCGACGACGATCTCTTCGTCACCCACTGGGTCGCTCAGGAGAACGCCCTCTACGACTCCCGTCTGGTGGACTTCCAGCGGGCGCGCCAGGGCGAGTCAGCGGCCGGTGATGGCGACTCGCCTGCTCCGCCTGTGCAGCTCAGCTTCAGTGACATGGCTGCACCCCTCGGCCTGGGACAGATCGCTCTCCAGTCGGTCGGCTGGGGAACCGAGTTCGTGGACTTCGATCACGACGGCTGGCTCGACCTCATCGTCTCCAACGGCAGTACGCTGGAAACGGATGAGGTGCCCAAGGGCCTCAAACCGCAAGCGACGATGTTCCTGTGGAACCGCCGTGGCGAGTACTTTCACGACCTGGCTCCACTGAACGAGATCTTCTCCACTCCCCATGTCAGCCGCGGATTGGCGGTCTCCGACTACGACCAGGACGGCGATCTGGACATCCTGATCATGGACCTCTATGAAGGAGTCCGCCTCCTGCGTAACGACATGGCGAGCGGCAACTGGTTGCAGGTCCGCCTGCGAAGCAAGAATGGCAAGGGCGAGCCTACAGGGCGGGGCGAGAGCTCGAAAGTCTCTGTTCGAGTGGGCGGCGTGGACCTGCGTCGAACGGCGACCGGCGGGTCCTACCAATCGCAGAGCACTCGCACCCTGCACTTCGGCCTTGGCCAAGCAGACCGGGTCGAGGGCGTCAGGGTGCGCTGGCACGCCGGAGAGACACAGCAGTTCGAGGGCCTCGCGATCAACGCGGCCTGGGAGCTGACCGAGGGCGATCCAGAGCCACGCAGGATCTCTGGCGGCTCGCCAACCGAGGGCGAAACATCTGCTGTCAGCGACTCCGAGATGACCGACCGCGAGCGCATCGTGGCCTTCTGGGAGAAGCAGCGGGCCGGCATGGATGCCATCAAGATCGAACAGGACATCCCCAAGGCCACCGCGTTTTTCGCCGCCGCCCTGGAGCTCAATCCCGAGCACGAGGATTCACGCTACTACCTGGCCAATTGCCTGGCGATACAGGGCCAGGTCGAGGCAGCCATGGCCCATCTCGAGACCCTCATGGAGATCAATCCCCTGAGCCATCGAGCCTACAAACAGTGGGGCATCATGCGGGCCATGACGGCCGAGTCTCCGGAGGATCTGGAGGCCGCCAATCAGGCCCTCGAGCGTTCTCTGGAGATCAACAAGGAAGAGACCGGCGCCCTGCTCGTTCTGGGGGAGCTGGCTCTCATGCGAGGCGACGAGGACCTGGCCCTCCAGCGCCTCGAATGGAACACCAGCACCAACCCACGGTCTACAGGAGGCTACTTCCTTCAGGGCTATCTGGCCTGGCAGCAGGGTGACGGCGAGGCCGCAGTCGGCTTCCTCCAGAAGGCACAGGGTACTCGAGGAGAGGATTGGAAGCCCGAGGGCACTGTCGCCGAGGGGGACGTGGG
>JAUVRX010000113.1 GCA_030597375.1 Acidobacteriota bacterium | reverse complement strand
CTTCGGTCGTGAGGCCGAGGTGGAGGCGGTGTGGAAGAGGCTCCAGCAATCGCACCTGTTGGGGCTGATCGGGCCATCAGGTGCGGGGAAGAGCTCGTTTATCAACGCGGGCTTGCTGCCAGCGAAGCCCGAGGACTGGCTCTGTGTACGAATGACCCCGAGCACCGATCCCTTTGCTTCCTTGGGTCGAGCGCTACTTCCAGGGCTCGAGACCGATACCGAGGCATTGGGCTTTCTCACCTCTCTGGAGGGACCGGAGCCGGCTCTCGAGGTCCTGCGAGAGCAACGAGCCGAATACGGAGAGCTCCTGGTCATCGTCGATCAGTTCGAAGAGCTGTTCACCCAGAGCAAGAGAGATGAGCAGAGACGGTTTGCGGAGCTATTGGGCCGGGCAGCCCTCGAGGCGGACGTCCATGTGCTGCTGTCCATGCGGGACGACTATCTCTTCCAATGTCAGAACTTCGAGGTCTTGAGACCACTGTTCTCCGAGCTCACACCACTGGGACCACCAACGGGCTCTTCGTTGCGTCGGGCCCTTGTGCAACCGGCACTGCGTTGCGGATTTCGCTTCGAGGAGGAAGCCGTAGTCGAAGAGATGCTGCAGGAGGTGACGAAGGAGCGAGCGGCACTACCTCTGATCGCCTTCACAGCCGCCCGGCTCTGGGAGCTGCGCGATCAGAAGACCGGGTATCTCACAAAAGACGCTTACGAGGAAATCGGTGGTGTCGGCGGTGCTCTCGCCCAGCACGCCGAGGCCACGTTGGAACGGATTGGTGAAGATCACATCCCCATCGTCCGCGAGCTCTTCCGCAACCTCGTCACCGCCCAGGGCACCCGCGCCTCCCGCGACCGCGACGAGTTGTTGTCCGTATTCCCAGGACCTCGCGGCAATGCCGCTGAGATCCTCGACACCCTCATCGACGCCCGCCTTCTGACCAGCTACGAGATTCCGGAAAGGGACGGTCGCCCGGGTCACCACCGGATCCAAATCATTCACGAGTCTCTCTTGAGTGCCTGGCCGCGGCTGGTGCGTTGGCAAGCTCAGGATGCGGAGGGGGCCAACCTCAGGGACGAGCTTCGACATCAAGCCCAGCTGTGGATCGAAAAGGACCGTCCCGACGACCTGCTCTGGACCGGGATGTCCTACAGGGAGTTTGAGATTTGGCGGGAGCGTTACCCGGGCGGGCTGACGACGACCGAGGAGACTTTCGCCGGCGCGATGATCACCAAGGCGCAGCGCCGCAAACGCCGCCGGCAACTGGCTCTTACCACCGTCCTCGTTCTGGTTTCGGTAGTAGCTATTGTCACCGGAGTCCGCTGGCGCCGAAGTGAGACGGCTCGCGAGCAGGCGGTCGGGGCGGAGCAAGAGGCCACGACACAAGCGCGCCGCGCAGAGGCTGGTAAGCTCCATGCCCTGGGCCGTGAGGAGCTGGATCGAGATTCTACGATTGCCCTTGCCTACGCCTTGGCCAGCCTAGAGCTCGATGACTCCGCTGCGACCCGGCGCTTTGCCCTGGAGGCGCTGTGGAGGGGCCCCGCCTACTTCAGTGTGCCCCCAACAGGCTCTCCTCCCGCAGGCGTCGACTTCAGTCCCGACGCGCGCTGGCTCGCCATTGGTTACGGGGGTACCGGTGATATCCATATCTGGTCTCGAGCGGGTGGTGAGCCGATCCGCCTGGGAGGCCATGGTGGCATTCCAAAGGACCTTCGATTTGGCGCGAGCTCCGACGTCCTTGTGACAGCAGCCTGGATGGACGTTGACAACGCCGTTCGGGTTTGGTCGGTGCCGGACGGCAAACCACTTTTCGTGGCCGAGGGATCAGCCGATCCGGCTTGGCGGAACGCGATCGGGATCATGCCGGCTTATCTCTCGCCCGACGGCAGCCGACTCATCACCTATCAGGCAAACTCAGACTGGACTCTGGGCCGGATCAAGGCGTGGACGCTCGACGGCTCCAGGTCGCAAGAGCTTGGCGTTTTTTCGGGAGCCCCACCTCCTTGGTGCATCGACCCCAGCGGCAGGTGGATCCTGTATAGAACCCTCGACATAAACAAGGGTGAGATCAAGATCCTCCCCGTCGCTCAAGTCGAGTCGGCAAACCCGAGGGTCGTTACCCATTACGAGAAGAAGATAAGCGACTTCGGCTGGGACTTTCATGACCAACGAATCGTTTACGAGACCGACGGCGAGATACGCATCCGGTCGGTCGGGTCAGATTCCACATCGCTTGTGCGAAGTCTTCGGGCACCGGCGACAGTCTGGGCCGGATTCCGCTTCGACGAGAGCGGTTCGCTCTTGGCAGCGGCGCATGACGAGGGTCTGGTCTCTCTCTGGGATCTGAACGGCCCGGCAGGGGCGGACCCCCTGATCTTGAAGTATCCGTCCAAGAACGATGTAGATGGTATTGCTCTACAGGCCAGTGGCCGCTGGCTGGCCGCCACCAACGACGAGGGCGGAGTCCGCCTGTGGCCTCTTGGGCGCACCTACCCATGGGTCTTGAGGGGGCACCATATGTCGGCGCGAGGGGTTGCCTTTGCGCCGGATGGGACCTGGATTGCATCCCAGGGAATCGACGGATACAGGTACTGGCCGCTGACGGAGGAGCTCGATGAGGCTCCGTGGGAGGTTCCTTTTCCTCCCAGTGGAGATCTTGCCTTCGACCCTGCCGGTCGCTTCATCGTAATCGCTCCCGGATCTGAACAAGTACGTCTCCTGCCCTTTGGGGGAGGAGATTCCAGGACAGCACCGGCACCCGAGCAACTCTCCAGGTCCCTGGCCGTGAGCCCTGACAGTGGCTTCGTGGCGTGGGGCGGGGGCATATCCGAAAAGGAGCGGGTGATTCATGTGTGGGACCTCCAGACAGACGAAGTGCGGGTGCTCGATGTTGGCCGGGAGGAGGCGATCAATCGCCTCGAATTCACTCCGGATGGACGCTTGCTGGCAGCGTATGGTCCGCTCAGCACGGGTTCGTCGACGGCCTTGGGTAGCGGCCCGCTCCGCAGGTGGAATGTGGAGGACGGCACCCAGGAGGTCTTGATGGACGAAGTCCAGCGTTTCGATCTGAGTCGCGATGGTCGCTTCGTGCTCAGCCTGGAAGGGGGACACGTCGTCTATCACGACTTGCAACAGGGGCGGGCGACGGAGCTGCCAGGCCTCGAAGCCGACGGCAATACCACGACTCTCGCTCTCGACCCGACCGGGACCATCGCGGTCACTGGCTCCGAGGAGGGGGTGCTCCGCGTAGCTCCGGTGACTGGGGGTGAGCCGCATCTGTTGATGGGGCACGAGGCAAGCGTGTTTGAGGTGGCCGTCTCCCCGGATGGTCGCTGGATCGCCTCGGCTAGCGCGGACGCCACCATTCGCCTCTGGCCGATGCCCGAAGGCCGACCGTTTCACACGCTGCCCTACGACGAGCTCCTGGTCAAGCTGCGCTCGCTGACCAATCTCCGAGTCGTCAGAGACTCCGAGTCCTCGACCGGCTGGAAGGTCGAGATCGGCCCGTTCCCCGGCTGGGAAGAGGTGCCGACGTGGTAGGCGACTTTCGGCGATGTCCCGACTGCGGCCACCGCCTCTCCTCCGAAGAGCTGCTGGATGGTCTTTGCCCGAAGTGCCTTTTGGGTTTGGCGCAGGAGGACAGCGAGGTAGTGGCGAGCAAGCTGCCGACCCTGGATTTCCAAGAAAATCCGACACTTGCCTTCGGCGAGGGCGAGGATCCTGAGGGTGTCACCTTCAGTCCGGGCCAGCTCCTTGGGGAGCGCTACCGCATCGAGTCCCTTCTGGGCCGAGGTGGGATGGGAGAGGTATGGAGAGCGTACGATCTGAAACTCCGGCTGGAGGTGGCCCTCAAGAGCCTGCATCCGAAGCTGTTCGAGACTGAAGACGCGCGGGAGTTGCTTCGTGACGAGGTGCGGGCGGCCCGGGAGGTGACGTCTCCGAACGTCTGTCGCCTGTTCGATCTGTTGGAAGTAGGCGATCGCGAGCTGGTGTCGATGGAGTACATCGACGGGGTCACGCTCCTCAAACACTTGAAACAACACGGACCCCTGGAGCTCAGAGAAGCCAATGAGATTGCCTCGCAGCTCCTCGCAGGCCTGGAGGCCGTACACGAGGCCGGTCTGGTCCACCGAGACATCAAGCCCGAGAACGTCATGCTGACTCGCGCCGGTCGGGTCGTGTTGATGGACTTCGGTCTGACGTCTCCGACTGGTAGTGGGTCGATCGGAGGGACCCCCGCCTACATGGCGCCGGAACAGGCACGTGGTGAGGCCACGGATGCCCGGGCAGATGTCTTCTCGGCCGGCATGGTGCTGGCGGAAATGCTCTCGGCTGAGCGGGGGCCCGACGAGTCGAGCCGACAGACCTTCTGGAAGCAGATTCGAAGAGAGCCGCCACAGCTGCCAGAGACTCCATGGAAGCAGATCCTCACTCAGGCGGTCTCGCCCGATGCCAAGGCCCGATATGCCACAGGGGCTGACCTGGCGCGCGCTCTGGAGGAGGTGGCCTTTCGGGTCGAGGGAATCGAGCATGAGGACCCCTACCCAGGTCTCGCTTCTTTCCAGCAAGAGGATGCCGAGTTCTTCTTTGGTCGTGAGGCCGAGGTGGAGGCAATCTGGAAGAAGCTCCAGCAATCGCACCTGCTGGGGCTGATCGGGCCGTCAGGCTCCGGAAAGAGCTCCTTCATCAATGCTGGCCTACTGGCGGCGAGACCGGATGGCTGGTGTTGCGTGCGGATGGCCCCGGGCACGGACCCCTTTACCGCCCTCGGTCGGTCGCTGCTTCCCGAACTGGAGACCGACGACGAGGCGATGGGCTACCTCTCCTCGCTGGAGGGCCCGGAACCGGCTCTTGATGTGCTGCGCCGGCAACGGGCCAAGCATGTAGAGCTCCTCGTCATCGTCGATCAGTTCGAGGAGCTCTTCACCCAGAACCCGCCAGACGAGCAGCAGCGCTTCGCGGAGCTGTTGGGGCGCGCCGCTCTCGAGACGGATGTTCATGTGTTGCTCTCGATGCGGGATGACTATCTGATGCACTGCCGGGCCCACGAGGCCCTTGCTCCTCTCTGCTCGGATCTCACCGCTCTGCTTCCCCCCATGGGATCAGCGCTGCGCCGTGCGGTGGTGCAGCCGGCGTTGCGCTGTGGATACCGCTTCGAGGATGAAGCGGTCGTCGAAGAGATGTTGCAGGAGGTGACGAAGGAGCGAGCAGCGCTGCCTCTGATTGCCTTCACGGCAGCACAGCTCTGGGAGAGGCGGAACAAGGAGACCGGGTACCTCACCAAGGATGCCTACGAAGCAATCGGTGGCGTCGGCGGAGCTCTAGCTCAGCACGCAGAAGTCACCCTCGAACAGATCGGTCAGGACGGTGTTCCAATCGTCCGCGAGCTCTTCCGCAACCTCGTCACCGCTGAAGGAACCCGAGCCGCCCGAGACCGTGATGAGCTCCTCTCAGTCTTCGACCAAGAGGTGCCGGCCGGCAGAGGCGCCGGCCGATCCCCTAAGCCCTCAGGATCTCGAAGCTCTGCTCCCGAGATCCTCGACACCCTCATCGATTCCCGCCTTCTGACCACCTACGAGATCCCAGAGAGAGAAGGTCGCCCCGGCCACCAACGCATCGAGATTATCCACGAGTCCCTGCTGACGGTCTGGCCTCGCCTCGTTCGCTGGCAGATGCAGGACGCTGAGGGAGCGAAGCTCAGGGACGAGCTCCGCCACCAGGCCGAGCTCTGGGAGAAGAAGGGGCGACCGGAAGACCTGCTATGGACCGGCACGGCTTACCGCGAGTACCAGCTCTGGCGAGATCGCTACGAAGGAGGGTTGAGCGACGCGGAAGAGCATTTCGCCGAGGCCATGACCGCCAGGGCCGAGAGGGCCAAACGCCGCCGGCGCGTGGTCGTTGCCGGTGCTTTTACGGTCCTGTTGATCGTTCTCGGCATCATCGCAGGCTTCTGGCGTCAGAGCGAACAATCGCGGCGCATTGCTGAAGCCGAGGCCCTGCGCGCCGAAGCCAGCAAGCTGGTCGCCGTGGCGCGGGTGGAGCTCGAGGGCCGTCCGACTGCGCAGCTGGCCTACGCCACGAAGAGCCTCGAGCTGGCCGATACTGCCGAAGCCCGCCGTTTTGCCCTGGCGGTCCTCTGGCGCAGTCCCGTCGCTCGCATCGCTCCGGCTGACGGGCTCAAACTGGCTTTCAGTCCCGATGGCGCCTGGCTGGCAACCGTGGCCCAGCCAAACAAGATCATCTCAGCCGACGGCAAGATATCGGAAATCAGCGGTCGAAGACACTCACGCGGTTATCGAGGCTGGGTTGGATTCTCTCCTCGGAGTGATCTGCTCCTGCGCTACGGCCCGGTTCAGGATGAGGAGCGAGGAGAAGCGTTCCTTCTCGAACGCTGGTCGCTCCCCGAGCTTCGTCAGCTTCCCGAGTTGGAGTTGCCGGACAGAACTTACGCCCGTCAACCCTCCTCGTCTGGATGGGTAACCTATGAACAGACCGACGCCGAGCGGCAGGATTTGTCCGTGACCCTATGGCCTTCACCCCCTTTCCCGGACGGATTGGGTGATGCTCAGCGAGTGGGCACGTTCGAGGGGGAGAGACTGAAAGTCACCGCATTTCCTGTCGTCGACCCCGCGCTGGCCCGTTTCGCCTGGGCACGAGGAGGCGAAGTGCTGATCCGGCCTCTCGACTTCTCGACCCGGGTGCGCGACCGGTGCCTTGGCAGACATGACAGCGCTGTGCAAAAGCTCGGGTTCTCTCCTGACGGAACCCTCCTCGCCTCGATCGATGTCGCCGATCAGGTCCGGTTGTGGACGGTAGAGAATCACGTCGATCCGCTCCTGCTCGAGCTCACCGGTGGCAAGAACCCGGACCCACTCTCGCTGCTCCAGTTTTCTCCTGACAATTCCTACCTCGCCCTGGTTTCGCGGGCCCAGAAGGCAGCCTACCTGTGGGATCTACAAACCCCACTGGATGGTCGGCCGAAGATGCTGGCGAAGAAGGACGGCGCCGAAGGGTACTTTGGAGCCTTCCATCCCAGCGGTCAGTGGTTGGCGACGATTCACGGGTCGGATGTGGCTTTGTGGCCCATGACCTCTCCTTACGTTCGCGTCCTCGAAGCCTGGGAGGGGGTGGACTTTCTCGCCGATGTGGCCTTCTCACCCGACTCACGCTGGCTCGCCGGCTGTGCCCAGAGCGGTCTGGTCCATCTCTGGCCGCTCGAGGCCGATCTCGGCAATGATCGATCGCTCCCAGGACCCACCTGCCTCGGTGCCGCTTTCGACCCCACGTCGACCCGTCTCCTCACGGCCCGGGCCGGTGGTTGGATCACCGTCAGGTCTCTCGACGGAAGCGACCCGACTACTTTGCTAGAGACTGCCAGCGGCATGTTCATTGCAGTGGCCTGGGATGCAGAGGGTCGGCGAGTTGCCGCCGCGCCCATGCTCCACGTATCCGCTGAGACAGAGATGGTTCTGAGAGTCTGGGATCTCGATTCGAATGCGAATTGGGAGCTCGATCTGATCGACAAAGCACCGGGAACCGAGTGGAATGGATGGGACGGTTTGATCAGCTCCTTGCGGTTCGCTCCCGATGGTCATCTCTGGTCTGCGGGGTTTGGAGGAATCCGCCGGTGGGATCTGGAATCGGGTGAAGCGGAGTGGATCGAACGCCAAATGGCGTGGTATGCCATCGACCTCAGCCACGATGGACGCTTCCTTCTGACGGCCGTGACACACATGGACAATGAGGATCACGTAGTAGCGAGCCAGAACTACTACTGGACCGATCTGAAGAACGGCAACCGACAGCGACTCGATGGCTTGCCCTCGGATGGCACATCCGGGACGATCAGGGCTGTCGCACTCGATTCGTCGGGGTGGATCTACGTCGTCGGCAGCAGCGATGGAACAGTTCGGGTCGGTCGGATCTCGGGTGGCGAACCCCACCTGCTCGTGGGCCACCAGGGGGCGGTAAACCAGGTAGCAATCTCCCCCGACAGTCAGTGGATCGCCTCCCGCACCGAAGCCGAGATCCGGCTCTGGCCGATGCCGGATCTCGAAAAGCCACCGCTCCACACCCTGCCGTACGACGAGCTCCTCGCCAAGCTCCGCTCTCTCACCAATCTCCGCGCCGTCGAGGACCCGGATTCAACCACCGGCTGGAAGCTGGTGGTCGCTCCGTTCCCAGGCTGGGACGAGGTGCCGACGTGGTAGTGCGGGTCGATTGGTTGGCGGGATGCTGACTCGCCGGCGACTCCCGTGATGTAGATACGGTCTTAGGAATCAAGCTCCTTGATGGTGTGGGTTGAAAGGTTGTTGGTGTAGGAGGACTCCGTAGACGCGGTGTAGGAGTTTTCTCATGGCAGCGACGAGGGCACTTTTCTTGGCGAGTCCGTGTTGGAGTTTGCGTTGATAGAAAGTCTTGAGGATTGGGTTCCATCGCACGCCAGCAAGCGCAGCCATGTAGAGGGCGCGTCGGAGTCGCCAGTTGCCCTGTTTGGAGATTCTGGGTCGTCTGCGCACTGAG
>JAUVRX010000176.1 GCA_030597375.1 Acidobacteriota bacterium | reverse complement strand
GGATTGAGTCTTCTGTGTTGTTGTACTGTCATTTCTGTTCTCCTTTCTCTGTCGCGTATCTGTCACCGACCCTTACGAGCCTGGCAAATGCCGGGTTCACAATCGGTCTTTGCCGCCCCAGGAATATTGATAGGCCAGAGAGACCGAATCGTAGTCGCCGCCGGCCCTTCGCGTCACGGCACTCCCCAGGCCGAAGATCAAGCCCTGCGACGGCGTCAGCGGGTACGCCAGCGACCAACCGAACCGCCAATTGCTCTGCAGGGTCTGGCGAGCCTCCGAATTGACGAAGGTCTGGCCTCCATTGCCCCAGCCGACTCCCAACGCCGTCCAGAAGCCAGGGCGGAAAGTGTAGATGACATGGCTCTTCAGCACGTGAAGTGGTCGCTGCGAAAGATCGTTGCCGCCGAAGAAGTCGCCGTTGTCGGTGAAAAACCAGGCGCTGGCAGCCCCCTCGAAGGTCCACTTCTTCAGCGCTCGTGAAAAGCCGACCTCGGGCCTCAATGTCCAGCGATTGGAGCCGAGATTGAGCAGCTTGTCGGCTTCGTAGTCGCCGGTCGGAGCCACGATCTGAAGGCTGGCGCCTGCTATCCAGCGCTGGTGGTACTCCCCGAATTCTCCGCGGTCGAGGGCCGGCGCTCCAAGAAAGTTCACTTCCATCCCGATCCGTAGATCTCCGGCTCCCGAGTCCCTTCGCCTCTGGATCTGCTCCTCGCCCTCCAGGGTGCCCTGCCAGTCTCCCGCCGACCACGGCGCCAGAACCTTGACCTTGGCGGAGCGACCGAGTAGCGCGAAGCTGCGGGTGTAGCGGATGAAGAGCAGATCGACGTCGGCATCCAGGCCTTCGATCGGAAGCGCCGGGTCCATCACAACATTGCCCGTCGAGAAGCCGTAACCGAAGGCGATGAAATTCACCCCCGTCGGCGTCTGGGCGTAGGTCCGAGGTTGCAGTTCCTGTCCCAAGAGCGTGCTTGCCGCGATCAACGCGAATGCCCATAAATGGAACGGCCCAACGCGGCAAGTCCTGGACATCGCGCTCATCGCTCTCCACGACTTGACTCCGCACCGTCGGAAAACTCCAGAATCTTCAGCTCTTTCATCCTGCCGAGAACCCCGATGGCTCCCAACAGCGTCCTCACCGGCGTGGACTCCAGGCGCTCGTCCAACACGGATCGTGAACCCCAACTTTCCCTCCACAGGAAGACGTTCTCCTGACCCACCTGTTCGAAGCAACTGCGACTAGCCAGACCAGGTATGCCGCATGGAGAGGACAGCAACGAATCTGCCGTCTGGAGAAACTCGACCCGGTTGGCCGGCGCAATCCAGAAGGTGATCTCGAAGCCGACACGACCGCTCGGGATCGTGGGCGTCTCAGTGGCGACGCTGGAGCGTCTCATGGGTTCGACTCACTGCACCACTTGTGCCAAGCGGGCTCGATTCCGACAAAACGATGTAACGTCCATTTCTGCAATCGTTTGGCGGCGCTACCCAACCGCGCGGTGAGGGCCGCTATCGCCACAGCACTACGAAATATCGGCTGGACACGATATTTCGTGCCGGGACTGCTAAGCTCCCTCAGATCATGAGCCTCTTGGTGACAGGGTGGGTCGTTGCCGCAACGATCTGCATATCGCTCGCAATCCTGCAGTTGTTGATCTGGATGCGCAGGCGTACGGAGATGAGCTATCTGATCTTCTCGGTGGCTGCGCTGGCCGCTGCGGGTGTCGCCGTCGCGGAGATCCGGATGAGTGGAGCGACCTCGATCGTAGGGTTCATCAGCGGCTTCAAGCTCGCCAACTACTGTGTCGCCACTCTCCTGATCGCTCTGACCTGGTTCGTAGTCAGCTACTCGGACTCGAAGCAGCGCTGGCTCGCCTGGATCGCGACCGGGGGATGGCTGCTGTGCATCCTGATCAATGCTTCTCGACCGACCGGATTGGCGCTGGCAGAGGTCACCGGTCTGGATTCAGGGACGACTTTCTGGGGCGATACCTTCACGGTCGCGATCGCCCGCACCGATGCGACGCAGACCCTCGCCGATGCCTCGGCTTTCGTGGTTCTGCTGCTCTCCGTCCAGACCTTCCTGACGATGTGGCGCTCAGGCCAGCGTCGACGCGCCGCCGTGCTCGGCGCGATCGGCCTCTTCCTGGCCATCGCCCTGGTTCACACCACGCTGGTGGATTTCGGTATCGTCGCTTCGCCCTACTTGATCAGCTACTTCTTCCTGGCCATCGTTGTCGTAATCGGCTACGGGTTGGGCACCGATGTCGCCAGGACCTCGGTCTTGTCGGACAAGGTGCGCGCGGATGAACAGCGCTGGCGATCCCTGCTCGAAGGCGTCGAGCTCCTGGTCGTAGGGATTCGCGCCGACGGCACCATCGACTACGTCAATCCCCACCTCTGCACCGTGAGCGGCTATCCAGCACGGGAGCTTCTCGGAGAGCACATCCGAATCCTGCTGCCCGAGAGCGAGCAGGAACGTATTCTCCCCAAGCTCGAGAGGGTGGCGCCCGGCGATGTCGAGACGAGCTTCGAGTCCTGGTTACAAACCAAGAGCGGCGAGCTCCGCATGATCGTCTGGCGAAACGTTCTCTTCCAGGGGTCCGAGGATCGATCCTGGGAAGTCCTGGGTGTGGGTGCCGATGTGACCGCCCAACGGCAAGCCGAGCGAGCTCGCGACCAGGCCCTGGAGGAGATCGCAGCGCTCAAGTCCCAGCTCGAAGAGGAAAATCTCTACCTCAAGGAAGAGATCCAGCTCGAGGGGGCTTTTCAGAACATGGTCGGCGACAGCGAAGCACTCAAGTATGTGCTCTTCCGCGTCGAGCAGGTAGCGCACACCGACACCACCGTTCTGATTCAGGGCGAAACCGGTGTAGGAAAAGAGCTTGTCGCCCGGGCGCTGCACGAGCGGAGCCAACGCTCCGAGGGCCCTTTCGTCAGACTCAACTGCGCTGCCCTGCCCGCCAATCTGGTCGAAAGCGAGCTCTTCGGGCATGTGCCAGGAGCCTTCACCGACGCCAAGAGCAGGCGCGTTGGGCGCTTCGAGCTAGCCAATCAGGGGACGCTATTCCTGGACGAGGTCAGCGAGCTTCCCCGGGAGCTTCAGCCCAAGCTGCTACGGGTTCTGCAGGATGGCGAATTCGAGCCTGTCGGCAGCTCTGAAACCAAGAAGACCAGCGTTCGCTTGATCGCCGCGACCAACCGGCACCTCGAGGATGAAGTCCGACGGGGCCGCTTTCGCGAGGATCTCTTCTACCGGCTTCACGTCTATCCGATCACCGTTCCCCCCTTGAGGGACCGGAAGCAGGACATCCCTCTACTGATCGAGTACTTCTTGCCGGGCATCAACACCAGGACCGGCAAGAGCATCCAAGAGGTACCGAGCAGCGTCCTGCGGGCACTCGAGGCCTACTCCTGGCCGGGCAATGTGCGGCAATTGCAGAATCTGCTCGAAGAATCTGTCATCGTCTCGAAAGGCGGTGTACTTCGCCTACCGGCTTATTTCGGCGAAGAGAGACCTTCGACCCGGAGCGGCGCCTTCAAGACCCTCGCCCAGGCCGAGCGCGACCTCATTACCGAGGTACTCGCCGCTACCGGCGGGCAGGTTGGTGGTCAGGGAGGAGCGGCCGAGATTCTCGACCTCCACCCCAACACCCTGAGATCCCGCATGAAGAAGTTGGGGATCTTTCCGAAAGAGCTAGCCTCGAGCCGACCCTAGCCCCTGGCATCACGTGCCCTGGCGTCCAGGGATTCGGCTAGTGAACGCCAGGCAAATCTCCATGGGTATGGTAGTATGGCCGTATTATGGCCACCGTGAAGATGACCTTCAGCCTGGACGAGGCCACCGCTGCACGCTTGAACCAGACCGCCGAGCGGCTCAACCTCGCCAAGAGCGAAGTCGTCCGGGAGGCCATCCACGACTACGCTGCACGCGCCGGAAGGCTGAGTGAAAAGGAGAGGCTGCGCATGCTGCGAGCCTTCGACAGCTTCGTCCCGGAGATTCCGGAGCGTCCCGTCGAAGAAGTGGACGAGGAGCTCGAGAAGATCCGACAGGCTCGACAGGGAGGCGGCCGGGGCGGCTCGACCGGGACAGTCCAACCTTGATTCTCGTCGACACATCGGCTCTGGTCGACAGTCTCACCGGACCGCGGCGCTCAGCGACCCGGCTCCGAGCCTTGATCGAGGACGGGGAGCGCCTGGTCGTACCCTCTCTGGTCCTCTACGAGTGGCGGCGGGGGCCGCGCCTGGAAGAGGAATTGGCGGCGCAGGAGGCTCTCTTCCCGAGCCGAGATGCCTTGCCCTTCGGCCCCCCCGAGGCTGCTCAGGCCAGCGAGCTCTACCGGCAGTTGAGCCGCGCGCGCGGCCGTGAGATCGACCTTGCCATTGCAGCGCATGCCATCTTGCAAGGCGCCGCGCTGTGGACTCTCGACCCCAGGGACTTCGAAGACCTGCCCGGGGTGGAGCTGGTTCCGCCGAATCGATAGAAGAAAGAAACTGGGCGTCCTCGAGGGACGCCCAGTCATGAATCCGCGTCCCGTAGGGTCTATTGCCCTGGTGGTGCCAGCTGCTCCAGGCCACGGTCGATAGTGAAGGTGGCCGCCTTCTGCCTTGGCGGATACTCCTTGAAAGTCTCCAAGAACCTACCCACGTACGCCTGCGCCGGCACCAACAGAAAGACTCGATCGAGGTACCAGTCCCAGTAGGTATTGGAAGTGACGCTGGCCCTCTCGTAGGGATCGGTTCGCAGATTGAACAGCCATGGCATCCGCGTAAACGTGTACGGCTCGCTCCAGATGTTCATGGTGCCTTCGGCTCGCTGCTGGGCAAAGACGATCTTCCAGTTGTCGTAGCGCAGGCCTGTCAGATCACCGTCGTCGGAGAAGTAGAAGAACTCCTTGCGCGGCCCATTGTCCGTCTGGCCGGTCAGGAATGGCAGAAAGTTGTAGCCATCGAGATGCACCTTGAAGTTCTTGCTGCCGGCCTGAAGACCCCCGAGTAGCTCTTCCTTGACGCCCGTATCACCGGCCGCGGCCAGCAGGGTCGGCATCCAGTCCAGATGCGACATGATCTCGTTGGAAACGGACCCCGGCTCGATCTTGCCAGGCCAGCGAACCATGGCAGGCACCCTGTAGGCCCCCTCCCAGTTGGAGTTCTTCTCATTGCGGAAGGGCGTCATGGCAGCATCGGGCCAGGTGTTCATATGGGGGCCGTTGTCGGTGCCGTACATGACGATGGTGTTGTCGGCCAGACCCAGCTCATCCAGCTTGTCGAGGACCGTGCCAACGTTTCTGTCATGGTCGACCATGGTGTCGTGATAGTTGGACTGCCAACGACCGGCCTGACCGACGCTCTCCGGCTTGGTGTGGGTGCGGAAGTGCATGTGCGTGAAGTTCACCCAGACGAAGAAGGGCTTACCGGCCTGTGCCGATTTCTCGATGAAGTTCGCAGCTCGATCGGCGACGTCGTCATCGATGGTCTCCATACGCTTGCGCGTCAGAGGGCCTGTGTCTTCGATGCGCCCATCGGCGAAACTGTGGATGACTCCTCGGGGGCCGAACCGCTCGCTGAAGCCCGGAAAGTTTGCCTCGGTCGGATAGTCGGGGTGCTCCGGCTCCTCTTCGGCGTTCAAGTGGTAGAGATTGCCGTAGAACTCGTCGAATCCATGGTTGGTCGGCAGCATCTCGTCCTTGTCACCCAGATGGTTCTTGCCGAATTGACCGGTGGCGTAACCGTGCGGCTTCAATAGCTCCGCAATGGTGGGATCTTCCGGCTGCATGCCCTCTTTTGCGCCAGGCAAGCCGACTTTGCTCAAGCCGGTACGAAAGACGCTCTGGCCGGTGATAAAG
>JAUVRX010000136.1 GCA_030597375.1 Acidobacteriota bacterium | reverse complement strand
CGCTCTGTAATCACCGTGGACCATCCGGAGCTGATTCGGGGCAAGCGGGCCCTGGTGGTCGAGGACGGGCCAACCCTGACCCATGGCGGGATGAGCTATGGAGCAGGCTGGTTGGCAGCCCGGGATGCAGGAGCTGCCGAGATCGTCGATCCGGTTCCCTACGCCGTGGGCTCCATCAAGGAGACCTACGAAGCTTATCCAAATTCGAAGAAGATCCTCCCCGCGATGGGCTACGGTGACGATCAGATTCGAGAGTTGGAGGCCACCATCAACGCCGTCGACGCGGATGTGGTCGTGGAGGGCACTCCCATCGACCTGGGGAGAGTGCTCAAGGCCAACAAGCCGGTCGCCAATGTCAGTTACGAGTTGGAAGAGCTGGAGCCGGGAGCTATCGAGCGAGCGGTGAAAAAGGTATTGGGGACAGAGACCTCCTGAGGGGACTCCTGAGAATCAGGACGTTGCCGCGGGCGACGGCTTCTGACTCTTCTCCGCAGCCGCCTCCTGGTTCTTTTTCAGGATGTCGGCAGGTAGCGGCGCCAGCACCAGGATCATTCGACGTCCATCGAGTCGGGATCTGGACTCGACGGTTGCCACATCGGCCAGCTCTTTGGTCACCTTGTCCAGGATCTGGGCACCGAGCTCCGGCCTGCGAAGCTGTCGATAAAGGAAGAAGATGGTCACCTTGACCTTCTTACCGGACTCGAGAAATCGGCGCGCACGCTTGGTCTTGATGTCGTAGTCGTGCTCGTCGATGCTCGGCCGATACTTGACTTCCTTGACCTCGATGACGTGAGTCTTCTTCCTGGCCTCACGGGCCTTCTTCTCTTTTTCGTACTTGAGCTTGCCCCAGTCGAGGATCCGGACCACCGGTGGGTTGGCGCTAGCGCCGACTTCCACCAGATCCAGGCCGCTTTCGTCGGCTCTCTGGCGCGCGTCCTCCAACGGCACGACTCCCAACTGGGTCCCGTCGACGTCGATGAGCCGCACCGGGCTCTTTCGAATCTGACGGTTCACACGGGGCTGAATTTCCTTGCTAATTTCTAGACTCCTTTCCGGTAGGGTTCAAGACGGTTCTGGGGCCACGACAGACGAAGCGAGCGAGTCGGAACTCACCTGGGTTCCGGAGCATCGAAGCGGTCTAGCACTGAACAGTCACGCTGGTAGGAGAGGGCCCAGGTGCAGGGACCCGATTCGCAACTGTGGCGATGGTAGGCGTGAAAATCACGAACCCGAATGATACCACAAGCTCGTTTTCAGCCTGAGGAAGTCGAGTCCCCGCCATCGATGATGCCTACCGCCCAACAGGGGCTGTCCGGCAGAGCCACCGCGGCCTCACGGCCCTCGGACAGCGACTCGATTCCCACAGCCGATCTGGCCACCAGTGGTATAGGATCGAAGCATCATGAACTGGCATTTCGCATCGAACCTCACTGTCATCCTGCTCGGGTCCATCCTCGTGGCCTGTGGCGGCCCGGCCCCCAAGGGAAAGAGCGAACAGACTCCAGCGGCTGAAACCAGTGTCTCCTCGGAAAGCGAATCCAACATTTTCGAAGAGGGTTTCGAGGCCGGTGACGACAAGGAGTGGAGCGAGTCCGTGGTCGCACCCGACGGCGAGGACGAGGATAGCGAGCCCGACGTCCCCTAGCCTGGACAGACTTCGAGGCACGAGGTTGTCCTGAGGCCGAAACGCAGGTTCGGGCACCCGGCGTGTGCCCTCCGACAGTGACTGGAAGCCGGTCAATGACCGACACTCCCACACCCTCCCCAGCTCAGCCAGCGCTCCGCCAACAGGTCTACGACTCCTCCAAGAGGTCGCATCCCTCCATAGAGGAGCTCACGGAGCTCGTCCGCTTCTGGGAGCTCGTCATTCAGTGGACCCGGCGTAACATCAAGCTGCGCTACAAGCGATCCATCCTGGGGGTCGTCTGGACCCTGCTCGAGCCGCTGATGTTGATGACGATCCTGACGGTCGTCTTCTCCACCGCGTTTCGCTTTCCCACTCGCGACTACCCCTTTCCCCTCTTCATCCTGTCGGGCCTGCTGTTGTTCGACTTCTTCAACCGCTCGACCCTGCAGATCGTCGAGGAGACTGTTGCCAGCCTGGGACTCGCGAGCCGCATCTACGTGCCCCGCAGTGTGTTCGCCGTTGCCACGGTTCTCACCTACCTCGTGAGCTGGGGTATCGCCCTGATCCCGCTGCTCGGCATCATGCTGGTCCTCCGTCAGCCCCTGTCATGGGCAATACTGACGATCCCATTCGGCATGCTTCTCACCGGACTGTTCGCTCTGGGTGTGGGACTCCTCGTCGCTACCCTGGGTGCCTTCTTCCACGACGTCAAGTTGACCTACCAGGTGCTTCTCACCGGCTGGCTCTACGCCACTCCGATCATCTATCCTCTGGAGATCGTTCCACCACAGTTCCAGAAGTACTTTCTCCTCAACCCCCTGCTGCATCTGGTCGCCCTGGTGCGCGAGCCGATCATCCTGGCCCGGGTCGCACCGTTGGAAAATTGGTTGGCCGCCCTGGGCTTCAGTCTTGCCGCCCTGGCCTTGGGATGGTGGGTGTTTACCACGCAGAGGAACGTCTTTGACTACCGCAGCTGACACGGTGCCGGTGGGCTCGACTGGAGATCGCCAGGCCGTGGCCGCGGCGATCGAGCTGACCGACATCGCGGTGCGCTTCTCGATGCCCACCGAGAGAATCGTCAGCTTCAAGGAGTATGTGCTGAAGCGCCTCTCGGGGAAGCTGGAACATCGCGAGCTGTGGGCCCTGCGCTCGTTGGATCTCGAAGTGCAGCCGGGAGAGATCGTTGGCGTTGTCGGGCGCAACGGCGCCGGCAAGAGCACCCTGCTGAAGGTGATCTCCAGGGTCTTGAGGCCGACCCGCGGACGGGTGGTGATCCGCGGGCAGGTGGCACCGCTGTTGGAGCTCGGAGCCGGTTTTCACTTCGACCTGACAGGCAGGGAGAACGTCTTCCTCAACGCCGCTCTTGTCGGCTATCCGAGTCGTGTCGTTCAAGAGCATCTGTCCGAGGTCATCGCCTTCTCCGAGCTCGAGGAGTTCATCGATCTGCCGATTCGCAACTATTCCAGCGGCATGCTGGCTCGGCTCGGTTTCGCCGTGGCGACCATGTTCCGCCCGGACATCCTGCTGATCGACGAGCTTCTCGCGGTCGGTGATGTCGGCTTCCAGGAGAAGTGCCTGAAGAGAATCCACGATTTCCGCTCGCGAGGCACCGCGATCCTCCTGGTGTCGCATCAGCTGGATTCCATCTCCGAACACTGTGACCGTGCCCTCTGGATCGAGCGTGGAGCCCTGAAAGCAGAGGGACCCACAGATGATGTCCTGCAACGCTACTCGGAGGGCTTTGCTGAATCCTGAAGTGACCTTCGTGGTCCCTTCCCTGGGGACCAGCCTCTATCTGAAGGACTGCCTCGAATCGGCGGCCCGTTCGGAAGGAGTGCGGGCCGAGATCCTCCTGGTCCACCCTTCTTCCATCACACCCTCACTCGAGCCGCACCCCGGCCTGAGGCTGCTGGCCAGCCAGGGAGAGGTCGGATTCTCCGCGGCCTGCAACCTGGGTATCGCCGAGAGCGATTCGGAGCTCGTGGCCTTGCTCAATGACGACGCCGTCGTCGAGCCCGATTGGGCCAGGCAGCTGATTGCGGCTATGGCCCAGGCGCCGCAGGCTGCAGCCGTCCAGGGAGTGAACCTCCAGATGGCAGATCCAGACCGGATGGATGGCCAGGGGTTGGAGTGGAATCGAAGCTGGCAAGCCATCCAGATCGGACAGGGTGCCCTTCCACCGGCGATCAGCGGGCCTGCCAGGGAGATCTTCGGTGTCTCGGCGACGGCCGCCATCTATCGGCGCACCGCCCTGGACGCCGTGGCAGTGGCGGATTCCGAGTTCTTCGATGTTCGGCTGGAGTCCTACTACGAAGACGTCGACCTGGCCTGTCGCCTCCGAGCCGCCCGCTACACCGCCCTCTCGGTTCCGGCGGCACGGGTGCTCCACGCCGGGGCGACCACCACGAGCGGTCAGCCCGTGCATCGGTACAGCCTGATCTACGGCAATCGATACCTGGTGCTGGCGCGAACCCAGGGCCGCGCCTTCTGGCCCAGCCTTCCCGTGCTGCTGGGTCGTGACCTGCTCGACCTGGGGCGGGCAGTCCTGAACCTCGACCCTGAGAAATCGATCGGCATCATGGATGGCTGGGTGAGAGCCGTGAGAAACCTGAGATCTTTCGCACATCGAGGAGATCCGGCGGTACAGATCGACAGGCGAGGGGAGCGTTAGAGGCGTGGAACCTCCTTCTCAGGACTGCCCCTCTCGACCGCTCCTGGCCGGAATCGCGGTCCATTGGCATGGCGACGAGGAGCTTCTGGAGCTCGTGGCGAGCTGGCCCGATGACAGCCGGTTCGAGCTCATCGTGGTCGACAACTCGGGATCCCTCGCAGGCAGGATCTCCGATACCCAGGTCTACGAGCCGGGCAGGAATCTCGGCTTTGGCGGCGCCGTCAACGCCGCTCTCCGGCTCGTAGAGGCGCCAACGGTCCTGGTCCTGAACTCCGATGTCCGACCAGCGCCTGGGGCCCTCGAGAGCCTACTGGAAGGCCTCGAGCACCATCCAGAGGCTGCCGGACTGGTGCCCAGGCTGACATCGGCGGACGGCAGCACCCAGCATCGGTGGCAGCTTCGCCCATTGCCGAGCGCTTCGACCCTTCTGCTCCAGTGCCTGATGATTCCTGCCGGTCAGGGACCGAAGATCGAGCCGGCTGCAGGCACGCCCATAGAGCAGCCGGCAGCCGCGGTCCTGGCGCTGAGGCGAAGCGCTCTCGAGGCGATCGGAGGCTTCGACGAGACCTTCTTTCCGGCCTGGTTCGAAGACGTGGATCTGGCGCGGCGGCTCCGCGACTCCGGTCGAGAGGTGGTCTATTGGCCCGCAGCGACCTTCGAACACGGTCTGGGTGCGACGGTCTCCAAGCTGGGATACGGCCGATTCCTTTGGATCTACTACAGGAACCTGGAGCGATATCTGCACAAGCACCACTCGAAAACCATGGCCCTTCTCGCCAGGACGCTGACAGCAGCGGCGGCAACGGCTCGCATTCCGTTGGTTGCCGTCCGCAAGCCGAGTCGCGCTTCCTCCCGCCGCACTGCGGTGAGCGGCCTGACCGGACTCCTTCTCGGAGCCCTGTCCGGCTGGCGCCTGCCCCGTGCCTACAGGCGGGAACCCCTCGAGGACCTGCCCTCGGAATCGCCAGGGAGCTGAGTCGTGGGTGAGACGAGACTAGCGGTCTGTATTGTGACCCACAACTCCGCAGGCGATCTGCCTGCCTGTCTCGAGTCTGTGGCCGCTCTGCGATACAGGCCCCTGGAGCTGGTTGTGGTGGACTGCGCCAGCGACGACGACAGTGTCGCCATCGTCAGCCAGCATCCGCGGCCAGAGCTACCCCTCGTACACCGGCCCCTACCAGAGAACGTGGGCTTTGCCGGTGGGATGAACGAAGCACTCGCCCAGACCGATGCACCTCTGGTGCTGACGCTGAATCCCGATGCCCGACCGCAACCCGACTACGTTTCGCGCCTCGTCGAACGAGCTGACCGGCATCCGGAGCTTCGGGTGGGCGGGATCACCGGCAGGCTCGTGCGGCCACGAGAGGGGGGCGAAGCCGAGATCCTGGATGCCTGCGGCATGATCCTGTCCCCCTCCTGGCGTCACTTCGACCGCGGTTCGGGAGAGCCTGCAGAAGGACGATGGCTTCGTGCGGACAGGGTGTTCGGAGCCACGGGCGCCGCGTCGCTCTTTCGGCGCCAGGCCCTGGACGACATCGCTGTCGGCGGAGATATCTTTCTCTCCGAGTTCCACTCCTTTCGCGAAGACGCGGAGCTCTGCTTCCGGCTGCAGGAGAGGGGATGGGACGTCCTCTACGAGCCCACCGCCCGGTGCGAGCACCGACGGCACAACCTTCCCAGCAGGCGCCGGCAGATGCCCCCGGACGTCAACATGCACTCCCTGAAGAATCGATATCTTCTGCGGTTCTATCACCAGAACGGCATGAATCTGCTGCTGACCGGGGTTCCCTCCCTGCTGCGCGATCTGGCGGCGCTGGCTTATGTCCTTCTCATGGAGCGCAGCTCGCTGGCGGCCTACAGCTGGCTCTGGCAGCACCGGCAGGAGATCCTCCATCGCCGCAACGCGATCCGCCGCCAGCGCACGGCCGCCAGTTCGGCTGTGAATCAGTGGTTCTTTCGCAAGGGCATCCCGCTATGAGACCCCTTCGGGTGGCACTGATCGGTAGTCGGGGGATTCCGGCCCGTTACGGCGGTTACGAGACCCTGATGGAAGAGCTCTCGACCCGGTTGGTCCGCCTTGGCCTCGACGTTACCGTCTACTGCCGCAGCCACAACACGCCACGCAGCCTGGGCTGCTACAAGGGGGTCCGGGTGACCGTCCTCCCCACCCTGCGTACCAAGCATCTGGATACACCGGTTCACACCCTGCTCGCCTGCCTTCACGCCTCGCGGCAGGACTTCGACGCCGCTCTCGTCGTCAACTCGGTCAACGCGATCTTCGTCCCCCTCCTGCGAGCGACCGGCACTCCGGTCGCCCTGCATGTGGACGGAATCGAGCGACAGCGGGCCAAGTGGGGCCTGCTGGGGCAGTTTGCCTATTCCCTGTCCGAACGGCTCGCCGTCCTCTTCCCCAATGCGCTCATCACCGACGCCGAAGTGATCCGCCAGTACTATCTGGAGACTCACAAAGCCGAGTCCAGTGTCATCACCTATGGCGTGGATCCGCAGCCTGTGTCACCAGGTGAGACGATGCAACGTCTCGGCCTCGACTCCCGGCGCTTCTTCCTCTACGTCAGCCGCTTCGAGCCCGAGAACAACCCCCACCGGGTGGCCGAGGCCTATCGCGCGGTCGAAGGGGATCTGCCTCTCGTCATGGTGGGAGGAGCCCCCTACGCCGACCGGTTCGTTCAGAGCTTCACGAAGGGGGCCGACCCCAGGGTCCTCTTCCCCGGACCGATCTACGGAGAGGGCTACCGGGAATTACTCTCCCATGCGCGGGCCTACATTCACGCGACCGAGGTAGGCGGCACCCATCCGGCCCTCGTCGAGGCGATGGGCTACGGCAACTGCGTCGTGGTCAACGAAACGCCCGAGAATCGAGAGGTGGCGGTCGACAGCGGACTCTATTTCGACGCCAGACAACCAGCGACCCTGGCCGAGCACTTGCAGGCGCTGTCCGACAATTCGGAACTGTGGGAGGAGAGAGGCAGGCGAGCCGAAACCCTGGCCTCGGCTCGCTACAGCTGGCGGACTGTCTCAGAGGAGTATGCCGAGCTCTTTCGGGAGCTGGCGCAGAGAGAACCCGCCAGGTCGAGCTAGCGGACTGTAACGCTCAAACGCTTAGCGCCTGAGCGGCCCTCGGGCCCGATCTCGGCGTTGCGCCTCCTCGACATAGTCCCGCTATGCCTGCATCTGCG
>JAUVRX010000044.1 GCA_030597375.1 Acidobacteriota bacterium | reverse complement strand
TGGCGGTTGCCGAGGATCGAGAGGTCAAGGCCGAGCAGCTCATCACCGAGCTCAAGACCTTCAGTGAGCGCTCCAAGAAGGAGCTCGAGGACAGCTTCAAGGCGCTGGCGGCAGAGGCATTGGCTGGGAGCAGCAAGCAGTTCTTGAACCTGGCACAAGAGCGACTCAAGACCAGCGAGGAGAGGGGACGCGCCGAGCTGGAGGAACGCAAGAAGGCGATCGAGACCCTTCTGCGCCCGCTCCAGGAGACTCTGCTGAAGCTCGACGACAAGACCCTGCAGATCGAAAAGGCCCGGGTGGACGCCTACTCGCGGATCGATCAGCAGGTGCAGCTCTTGGCACAGGCCACGCAGAGCCTGCAAAACCAGACCACCTCACTGACCACCGCGCTCAGCAGCTCCCAGGTTCGCGGACGGTGGGGAGAGATCGCTCTGCGCAACGTCGCCGAGCTGGCCGGCATGACCGCTCACTGTGACTTCGAAGAGCAGACAACGATCGGCGACGGCAAGCGCCCCGACATGACAGTGAACCTGCCTGGCGGCAGGAAGATCGCCGTCGATGCCAAGGCACCCCTGACCGACTATCTCAAGGCCACCGAGACGACTGACGAAACCGTGAGACAGGCCGCTCTGGAGCGTCACGTCAAGGCGCTCAGGGGCCACGTCAAGGAACTGGCCGCCCGCAACTATGCGCAGACCATCGGCTCCGACATCGATCTGGTGGTCCTGTTCCTGCCCGGAGATCCTTTCTTGAGTGCGGCGTTCTCCAAAGACCCCGACCTGCAGGTCGAGGCCCTGCGCTCCAAAGTCCTGATAGCCACGCCGACGACTCTCGTCGCCCTGCTGCGTACCGTTGCCATCTACTGGCAGCAGCGATCCATGGCGGAGAATGCGGACGCCATCGCCGCCGTGGCCCGCGAGCTCTACGACAGGGCGGCAAAGCTCGGCGTGGAGCTGGAGGGCATCCGAAAGGGACTCAAGTCGGCTCTCGATGCCTACAACCGGGCGGTAGGCTCCTTCGACCGCCGACTGCTACCCATGGGGCGCAGACTCTCGGAGTTGAAGGTCTCGGAGCAGAGCAAACGCAAGCTCGTCGCTCCGGAGCCGATCGACGAGGAACCACGCCGGGTCAGCGAATAACGGAACAGGGGCGTAGGGGTTGAACCGGCCGGCACTGTGCCAGCCGGTCTTTGAGGGCTTGAGGGCGTAGGGGGGGGGTCAGCGGTCGCCGGCTTTGTCGCCCTCGACCTCACCGATCATCGGAACGAATCGCACGGGAATGATCTCCCGCTGCTCGATGCCGTCGGCAGTCTTGGTGACAACCAGGAGATCCTGAAAGAAGTTGCCGACGGGAATCACCAGTTTTCCTCCGACCTTCAGCTGATCGACCAGGGGCTCTGGCACCCTGTCTGGAGCGGCTGTCACCATGATGCCGTCGAAGGGAGCCGCCTCTGGCCAGCCCTGGTAGCCGTCGCCGATCCGCATGTGCACATTGGTGTAGCCCAGCTCGTTGAGGGTCTTCTGGGCCTTCTGACCCAGCTCCTGGCGAATCTCGATGGTGTAGACGTCCTTCACAAGCCGGGAGAGAACCGCGGCCTGATATCCAGATCCGGTACCGATCTCGAGCACTTTCTCATCACCATTGAGCTCGAGCAGCGAGGTCATGAGGGCGACGATATAGGGCTGGGAGATCGTCTGACCCGAGCCGATCGACAGCGGGCCATCGGCGTAGGCCTGATCCCGTAGGGGCTCGGGTACAAAAACGTGACGAGGCACCTCTTCCATGGCCCCCAGGACCTTGCTCTCCGAGACCCCGCGCCGCACGATCTGCTCCTCGACCATCGACCGTCTCTGGTCGAGAAAGGCGTTCGTCTGAGCCCAGAGTCTCATCGGTCCCATGGCGAGCAGAAGACAGCCCACCAACCACACTCTACGCCGGTTTCCCGAGTTGCGCCAGATCACTGCATCACCTCCAGCTGGATCAGCTCCTCATCATCACCCAGAGCATCGCCGCCTGGACCGAGGCGAGCTGCCGGGTCGGAGCTCACATGATATCCCTATGTCGTGCCCCGATTCCGCCTTCGACTCTGACGTGATGCGCCGCCACGCTGAGGTATCTGTCGCGCTGGTCGAGGTCGACGGTGTCCACGGTCGGTGACGTCATGCTCGCGGATCGAGAGCCCTTCATCCCTCTGATGGAGCGCTGCCGCCTGGATTCGGCCTTTCCTGGCATCGACGCCTCCGTTTCTCCCAACCCAACGTGCAATTGCCGAGCCAGCCGCAGGCGACCAGACCCTGGTGTCGGTACAATAGGCGGCCGATGAGGGTCTTTTTCAGCAACCTGGGCTGCAAACTCAACCAGGCCGAGCTCGAGCACCTGGCGCGTCGCTTTCGCGCCGCAGGCTATTCGATAGCCAGCGAGCTCTCTGAAGCCGAGCTGCACGTCGTCAATACTTGCACCGTCACCCATGTGGCCGCACGAGACTCCCGTAAGACCGCTCGCCGGGGCCATAGGCTGAACCCCGAGCTGCGCACTGTTCTGACAGGTTGTTATGTGGCAGCCGATCCCCAGGAGGCGGCTTCCCTCGCAGGTGTCGATCTCGGGGTTGGCCGCCTCGTTAAAGAGGCGATTCTGGAGCGCATTCACGCCGCCTTCCCAGATCTCGTTCCGCCCCCTCCGAAGACAGACCCGCTGCCCGTTCCCTTCGAACCCATCGAGTTTGGCAACAGCAGGACCCTCGTCAAGATCGAAGACGGTTGCGACATGCACTGTGCCTTTTGCATCATCCCCAAGACCCGCGGCAAGCAGCGCAGCCGGCCTTTCGAGACCATCTTGCAAGAAGTAACCGACTTGACCTGTGGAGGCTTCAAAGAGGTCGTCATTACCGGTGTCCAGATCTCCTCGTATCGGTGGGAAGCGATGGGTTTGTTCGATCTGGTCGAGCATCTACTCCTCTTCCTGGATCACAGCCGCTTGCGCCTGACCTCCATCGCACCCTGGCAGTTCGATAGGCGGCTGCTCGACCTGTTCGAGGACTCTCGTCTCTGCCGCCACTTTCACTTCTCTCTCCAGAGCGGCTGCACAGGAATCTTGAAGCGCATGCGACGACCCTACAGCGCTCGGGAGTTCGAAGCACTTGTTCGTGAGGTCAAGAGCGCGATACCCGGAGTCGCCATCACCACCGACGTGATCGTCGGTTTCCCGGGCGAGACCGACGAAGAGGCCGAAGAGAGCCTTCGCTTCGTCGAGGAGCTGGAGCTCGCACGGGTTCATGCTTTTCCCTTCTCCCCGCGCCCCGGAACCGAGGCCGCCTTGCTACCCGACCCAATACCCCATGCGATCCAACGTCAGCGAATGCACCGGATGCTGGAAGTCGCCAAGCAAAGTGCCAGGCGATTCGAAAGCCTGCATCTCGGCAGCGAGGCTGAGGTTCTGTGGGAATCATCGCGGCACGGCATGTGGCAAGGAATGACCGACAACTACATTCGGGTTCTGAAGAAGAGCGCGGAGCCCCTCGGCAACCAGATACGACGGGAGCAGCTACTGGAGGCAAGCGACCGAGGAGTCGTCTGCCAGGCAGCGAGCCGGGCGCACCCGGTACCTGGTGGCCAGCCACCGACCCAACCGACCCAGCAACGGGCGACGCTTTCACCCTGATTTCTCATGGAGACCTGTGGCTACTCACAATTCCACACCTGAGTCCGAGTTCTTGAGACTCGAAGAGATCTCCGATCGGATCGAGACGGCATTGCGCCATTCACCGGCCGATGAGACCGAAATCGTCTGGTTGGAGAGGCGACGCGGCAAGAGTCGCAAACGAAACCGACAGATCGAAACCAGGCTCACTCCCGAGCGCACCATCATGGTCCGTGTCTTCGATCGCCGCAGGGTCGGCAGTCATCGCACCGGTTTCGGCGAGATCAGCGAACTGGAGAACAGCATCCGGATGGCCATCGCACAATCCAGGAGTCGTGATCCCCTGCCGGGCCTGCTGCACGTCCCTGCTGACGACACCCCAACCCCGGAGATCGAAGGGCTCTGGGATCCACAGATTGCGCGGCTCAACCCGCGACGAGCCGAACGACTGCTGCAGCCGTGGGTGGAAAACCGCGGGACCCTGGACCTGCACTGGACGGCAGCGCGCATTGCGGTGTTCAACAGCCGTGGAGTTCGCCGCCAGGCTGCGGTGACCGCATCGGGCCTCGAGATCCGGATCAGCCGGAGACCTGGTGCCGGGCGCGCGGCGGCCGCCGCGCGGAATCTCGAGAAGCTGACCATCGGCGGGGTCTTCGAACGGGCCGAGCGACGCCACGCCTCCGGCCCGGAAGGCGATCTGGCGACAGGGCCCCAGCCCGTGGTTCTCTCGCCAGAGGCCACCGCCGGGCTCTGCAACACCCTGAATCAGGTAGCCTTCTCCGCCATCTCCTACTACCAGGGGAGCTCTTTTCTGCGACAGCACCTCGACGTCCAGGTCTTCGATCGAGCCATCAACCTGCGCGACGACGCCACCGATCCCGCCGGCCTGGCCTTTCCTTTCGATCTGGAAGGAACCGCCAAGCATCCGGTGGATCTGATCCTGAAAGGGACGCCGAAGACGCCGGCCCTGGATGAACGACAGGCAGCGCAGCTGGGACTCACAGCGACAGCCCATGCCATCGGCGGCAATGATGCCCGAGCCCTGAACCTGTTCCTGGTACCGGGCGGCTCGTCAGAAAGCGACCTGCTCAGGGCCGCCGACGGTGGGCTGTGGATCGGCTGGCTGGATCAGGTGGAGTGTTTCGAGCCGTCGAGAGTCCAGATTCGTGCCCACGCCCGGGGCGTGCGTCGCATCAACGGAGGCAAGCTGGCCGAGGGATTGCCCGATCTCATTTGGGAGGACAGTCTCTTGCGCGCCTTTTCGAATCTGCTCGGCATCGGGTCCGAGCCAGTCCTCAGACTCAGCCATGACGGATTCCTCGGAGGTATCTCCACTCCTGCCCTGGCAATAGCCGACGCCTCGAGCTTGCGGCCACTGCTCGAGGCAATCTAGGAGTCTGCCAGGTACTTCTCAGATGGGCTCAGGCGGTACGCCGGAGCATGACCAGCGTCTGGTCGTCTCCCTGACTGAGGCCCTGCGCGAAGTCTGTGACCGCGGTGTCGACTGTCCGAATCACCTCTGACAGCGTTCGGTTGCCGGAGGAACGGAGGAGATCGATCAATCGCGACACCCCAAACTCTTCCTCAGAGGGCGATTCGCATTCGGTGAGACCATCGCTGTACACACAGAGCAGGTCTCCTGGATCGAGGACCAGGTGGCCACTTTCATAGGAGGCCTCCTTGAACAGACCCAGAGGTAGTCCTCCCGAGCCCAGCTCCCTGACTCCTCCATCACTGCCGATCACCAGTCCCGGGTTGTGTCCGGCGTTGACATAACGCACCTCGCTCGAGGAGGGGTCGAGCTCCGCTACCAGCAGAGTGATGAATTTGTTCGGAGCCGTCGAGGCGGCGATGTGCCGGTTCAGATGCTGGACCAGTTCCGGACCGACCTCCTCCCGATCGACCAGCAAACGCAGGGCCGAATGGATCGTCGAGACCATGAGAGCCGCCGGCAGACCCTTCCCCGATACGTCGGCCAGCACCGCTCCAATCCGACCCTGCTTCAAACGCATGAGATCGTAGAAGTCGCCACCCACGTGACGTGCTGGCCTGCTCCAGGCCGCCAACTCGAAACCCTCGACAATGGGAAAGGCCGTGGGCAGGAGACGGCGCTGGATTTCCGCGGCCAGTTCCAGATCTCGCTCGAGTCTCTCCTTCTCCAGAGCCTGGCGATGGAGATAGGCGGTCTCCAGCGCCGTGGCAGCCTGGTTGGCGAACAGCGACAGGGTTCGTCGATCGGTTTCTGGAAATGGCCCCACTCCGTGCCGACTCTCCTTGTCGGCAACCACCAACAGACCCCGCGAGCTCGGCTCTGCGCCGACTGGCACAGCCATCAGATAACGGGCGCCCGGCAGCAGGTCCTGTTCGCTGCCGAGACCTGGGCCCAAGACCCGAGCCACCTGAGGATCGTCCAATGGCAACTCCGGCCGTGCATCGCCACCGAGGGTGTGATCCAGCACCAGCCGGCCAGCACTTCGCAGGTACAAGGCGCCCCGCCGTGCATCCAAGAGCGACACCGCACGCAGTAGGATCTCCTCGCCCAGCTGCTCGAGGTTGAGCATCGAGGCGATGGCCAGACCGACATCGTAGAGGGCTTCGAGCTCGACGCCTCGATAGTTGACCACGAAGCTCTGCTGCTTGAGCTGCTGCTTCAGGACGGCGGCGCGGAGACCCGAGGCGAGGGCGAGAACGATGGGGCCCTTTGGACGTCTCCAATCCTCCTTGCCTGGAGCGAAGAGCAGGCGGCCCTTCGGCAGCTCCAGACTCTCGAAGCCGGCCGAGTCGTCGCCGGTGATCGAGACCGGGAAGGCCTCGGAGCCCCAGACTACCTGACGCTCGAGGCTCTCGCCGCTCCTGGCGTAGAGAGCTGCCGCCTTGAGCCCCCGCGACTGACAGAGCAGTTGCAGCAGGCGCACCAGGAATGCACGCTCTCCTTCACGCCGTCCGGCAGCGCCGAGGACGTCCTCCCAGCTCAACTCTGTCTGCAGCGAGGCCGAAGGACGACTCATCTTCCTCCTAGCCGGTCAGCTCGCCAAGCGCTACATCCTCGTCGGAGTAGATCTTGGCGTACTGGGCCAATCCCATGATGTGAAAGGTCTTCTCGATGGTAGGCGTGAGATTGCAGAACGCCAGCTGGCCGTCGATCTCCAGCATCTTCTCGATGATCTCGATGAGGATGGAGATCCCAATCGAGTTGACGATCTTCGTACCCTGGAGGTTCAGCAGGAGGACCTTGTGGTCCTCGTCGATCAGGTCGTACGCCACGCGGGCGATCTCTTCCCCCCCCTGGTTGTTGATGTAACCCTCCGTATAGATCACCGCCAGCGGATGATGACGGCCGACGGTCACTTTCAACATTTCGGTCATGTTCAACTCCCCGAGATCAGCGTAGCTTGCTCATCACAATGATCGTGCCACCAGGGCCGGAGCGGATGTCGACCTCGTCCATCAGTCCCTTGATGATCGTCAGTCCCCATCCCCGCTTGCTCTCGGCCTTGAGCTTATCTTCGATTCTCGGCTTCACCAGGTTCTCTGGCGTGAACCCGACGCCCGAGTCACGGATCGTAATCTGGAGCCTCTCCGGCTCATCGTTCCCAAACACGGCGAACTGGATCTCTACCTGTTGGTCATCCGCCTTGCTGTGCTCGAAGCTGTTGATGCAGGCTTCCACGACCGCCATCCGGACTTCGTCTATCTTATCGGAGCTCATCTCCATGAACTCAGCCAGGGCGGTTGCGGTCTTGCTGGCCGCAATCTCCATGTCCGGCAGCATCGGGAGGGTCAGGGTGACCTCCCTTAGAACGGCACTAGTGGCCATACCTCCATCCGAGCTCCATCAGGTCCACCCTCCGGCCCAATTCAGAAGGCCAGGTAGATTTGGAGCAAGTAGACTGCGATTGGCTGAATGCTGTCGCTTGCCAAAAGCCATCCGAAGGCCAGCACCGAAGTGCCACAAAGGACTGCGTGTGCTGGTACCTGCGGAATGGGTAAGGCTCTGCGAATCGACTCCAACATCGGTGATCTCCCTGGTTCGCATACCTGACCCAGCAAACTCGTTGCCAACTTTGACACGACCCTGCGACGACTCCATAAACCTCCTGTTTGCAGTCATTTGCACAGCTTCCTTCGGGCCTCGCGTGGCTCGGCGGACTTTCCGTATGCGACACAATGCCGCATCAGACTCTGTCCATAATTGACGCCGTTGGATGAATCATACAAAACCCGTCGCTTTCATAGCCCAATGAGACAGTTTGTCGCATCTGAGCTGTTTTGCCGCACTCGAGTCTAGAAGCCCTTTCTCTGCAGCGTTCGTCGATCGATTCCCAGAAGGGTTGCCGCACGGCTCTTGTTCCCTTCCACCAGCCGAAGAACCCGAGTGATGTGCCGCCGCTCTGCCGTCGACAGGTCCAAGGGCTCCGGCCCTCCGGTGCCGATGGGCTCTCCCATCAGAGAGCGAACCAGCTGCGGCTCGATGGCCCCCTCGGCCAACGAGACGGCTGCCTCCACGAGATTCTGCAGCTCTCGCACGTTGCCCGGAAAATCGTGACTCATGAGCTCGGCCAGGGTCTCGGCGGGGAATCGGGGCAGCTCGATCTGCTCGCGCTCGCAGAACCGTTCGGCGAAGTAGCGCACCAGGTGCGGAATGTCCTGGCGGCGCTCCCTCAACGGTGGCAGATGGATCTCCACCCCTTTCAGACGATAGTAGAGGTCCTCCCGGAATGTCCTCTCCGACACCAGGCTCTCGAGATCCTGATGGGTGGCAGCGATCAACCGGACATCGACCGAAAAGGGCTGGTGGCCACCGACGCGCACGATCTCGCGCTCCTGCAGGGCTCGCAGCAGCTTGATCTGCAGCGCCGGCTGCATGTCCCCGATCTCATCCAGGAAGAGCGTGCCGCCATCCGCCAGCTCGAACTTTCCCCGACGGGCGTCGACTCCGGTGGCGACCCCCCCCTCGATACCGAACAGCTCGCTCTCCAGGAGGGTCTCGGGCAGTGCCCCACAATTGACCGCCACCAAAGCTCCAGTGCGGCCGGAGTGAAAGTGCAGCAGCTTCGCCACCAGCTCCTTGCCGGTGCCGCTCTCACCTCGAATCACGACGCTGACTCCCCGGGGCGCCACCCGCTCGACCCGCTCCAGCACTCGCCTCATGGGTGGCGCATGGGCCACAATCCGATGACCTGCCACCTGATCCGCCAGGTGGTCTCGAAGTGCCTTGTTCTCCTCTTGCAGCCGCTCCCGTTGCGCCTCCAGGTCCTCGACCTGGCGAGCGCTGTCCAGAGCGACTCCAGCCAGTGCGGCGACCGACTCGAGAAAACGTCGGTCCTCGGCGGTGAATCCGACTCGCTCACCCCCCCGCTGCTCTTTGTCGAGTACCGCCAGATAGCCGAGATAGACCCCGCGATTCACCAAGGGCGTGGCCAGGATTTCCTGGTATGCCCTCTTCTCCAACTCACCATCGCGCTGCAATAGAGATTGCCCACTGGTCAACAGCTCCCGCCAGAGAGATGCGGAGAGCAGGGCCGACGTCTCGGGCGGCGCATCAGGCCACCCGACGCTGGCCGTGGCGCGCCCGGCCCCATACTCATCTCGGGTCACAGCGACCGCCGCTTCCGGATCCAGAACCGCGCAGACACGCTCCAGCAACTCGTCCACCAATTCCTGCTCGGGACGGTGGGCGTGCAAAGCCACCGCCAGATCGTAGAGAGTCTCGAGCTGCAGGATGCGCCGTTTCTCGGCGAAGGTCGCTTGCGCCTCGTTCATGGCTATCGCGCTGATTCTACTGGGTTTCCCTTACATTCCACAGTGGAATACAAGGAGGGCAGTAGGGGCTTGAGGGCGTGGGGGCTTGGGGGCTCGAGGGCTTGAGGGGGACTCAGGAGTGTAGGGTGGGCTTGGCGGCCTTCCTTTTGCCCAGAATCCGCTTCAGGTACCGACCGGTGTCGCTCTTCTTGACCCGAGCAACCTCTTCGGGCGAACCTTCGGCTATCAGATATCCCCCAGCAGCCCCGCCTTCCGGGCCGAGATCGATGACCCAATCGGCCGTCTTGATCACTTCCAGGTTGTGCTCGATGACGACCACCGTATTGCCGAGGTCTGTCAGCCGGTGCAAGAGGCGCAGCAGCTTGCCGACGTCGTCGAAATGCAGTCCGGTGGTCGGCTCGTCCAAAAGGTAGAGCGTCCGTCCGGTGGATCGCTTGCACAGCTCCTTGGCGAGCTTCACCCTCTGTGCCTCGCCCCCCGAAAGCGTCGTGGCCGGCTGCCCCAGATGGATGTAGCCTAGACCGACCTCATCCAGCGTCGTCAGGACCCGGTCGATGGCCGGAATATTGCGGAAGACCTCTCGAGCCTGCTCGACCGACAGATCCAGGATCTCAGCGATGTTGAGCCCCTTGTAGGTAACGGTCAGGGTCTCCCGATCATAGCGCCGCGCCCCACAGACCTCACAGGTAACGTAGATGTCGGGCAGGAAGTGCATCTCGATCTTGATCTGCCCATCCCCCTTACAGGCCTCGCATCGCCCTCCCCTGACGTTGAAGCTGAAACGACCCGGCTTGTAGCCTCGCTGTCGAGCTTCGGGCGTCTTGGCCATGAGATTGCGAATGTGACCGAACACATTCGTGTAGGTGGCCGGGTTGGATCGCGGGGTCCTGCCGATGGGGCTTTGATCGATCAAGATGACCTTGTCCAGCTCGCCGAGACCTTCGACGCCCTCATGGGCTCCGGCTTTCTCGGCGGCTCGATAGAAATGAGTCGCCAGGGCCCTGTAGAGAATGTCGTTGACCAGACTGCTCTTGCCCGAGCCGGAGACTCCGGTGACGACCGTGAACAGGCCGAGTGGAAACCCGACCTCCAAGCCTTTGAGATTGTTGTGATGAGCGCCTCGGATCACCAGTCGGTTGCCGTCGGGCTGTCTTCGTCTCGGCGGTACGGGCACCTCCATCTCGCCACGCATGTACTTGCCGGTGAGGGTATCGGCGCTTGCCGCGATCTTCTCCGGCGTGCCGGCCGCGATCACCTCACCACCATGAATTCCGGCACCAGGGCCGAGGTCGATGACCCAGTCGGCCGAGCGGATCGTCTCCTCGTCATGCTCCACGACAAGCACCGTGTTCCCCAGGTCCCGCATTCCCTTCAGTGTGGCGATCAACCTGGCGTTATCCCGCTGGTGCAGCCCGATGGAGGGCTCGTCCAGCACGTAGAGCACACCCATGAGCTTGCTGCCGATCTGCGTCGCCAGTCGGATCCTCTGACTCTCCCCGCCGGAGAGCGTTGCCGACGCGCGGTCGAGGCTGAGATAGCCGACTCCGACAGCGTCCAGGAATCCGAGGCGGTCTTCGATCTCCTTCACCACCTTCTGGGCGATGGCCCTCTGCCGACGATTCAGCTTCAAGCGTCCCAGGAACTGCCGCAGGTCCGACACCGTCATCGCCGACAATCCCTGGATATGTCGGCCGGCGAGAGTCACGGCCAGGGCTTCCGCGCGGAGGCGACGACCTTCGCAGGAGGAACAGGTGTGAACCGACATGTACTTCTCGATCTCGTGGCGGACGGTCGCCGAGTCGGTCTCCTTGTAGCGGCGATCCAACCGGGGGATGACCCCCTCGTAGCTGCCACGCCATTTGTAACTCGAGCGCTTGCCGCTGAGCTCGAAAGTCATCTCCCGGTCGCCACTGCCATACAAGATGACTTGACGAATCTCTTCCGGTAGCTCGCGCCAGGGTGTCTCCAGCGAAAAACCCAGCTCACTCGCCAGGGTCTGGGTCATCCGCAGGCGCCAGGACTTCGAGCTGCTGGGCCATGGAGCGATGGCCCCGGCCGAGAGCGTCCGCTCCGGGTCGGCGATGATCTTCTCCGGATCGACACCCATGTGAGTCCCCAGCCCAGAGCAGGAGGGGCAGGCACCGAACGGGCTGTTGAAGGAGAACAGCCGCGGTGTGATCTCGGAGAGGCTGGTACCGCAGTCGATGCAGGCGTACTTCTGGGAGAGCATCTCCTCGGGCTGGCCCATCGGCGCCAGCACCAGCAGACCCTCTCCTACCTTGAGGGCCGTTTCGATGGAGCTCGCCAATCGCTGCTCGATCTCGGGCTTGACCACCAGGCGGTCTACGACGATGTCGATGTTGTGCTTCTTGCGCTTGTCCAGGGCAGGCAGCTGACCCTGCAGCTCGATGGTCTCACCGTCGATGCGGGCTCGGATGAAGCCCTCCTTGACCATCTGTGCCAGTTGCTTCCTGTACTCACCCTTCTTGCCCCGTACGTAGGGTGCATAGAGGACCAGGCGAGAGCCTTCGGGCAGGGCCATGACCCGATCGACCATCTGTTGGACAGTCTGGGGCCGAATCTCTTGACCGCAGCTCGGACAGTGGGGCGTGCCAACCGAGGCGAACAGCAATCGCAAGTAGTCATGGATCTCCGTCACCGTCCCGACGGTGGAGCGGGGATTCCGCGAAACCGATTTCTGCTCGATGGAGATGGCTGGGGAGAGCCCTTCGATGGAGTCCACATCGGGCTTTTCCATCTGCTGCAGGAACTGCCTGGCGTAGGCCGAGAGCGACTCGACATATCGTCGCTGGCCTTCAGCGTAGAGCGTGTCGAAAGCCAGGGAGGACTTGCCGGAGCCGGAAACTCCCGTAATCACCACGAGGCGATTGCGCGGGATCTCCAGATCGATGTCCTTGAGATTGTGCTCCCGGGCACCGCGGATGTGGATGCTGTCCATGAGGAGAAGGTACCAGCGAAAAAAGGTGGGCTGGAGTCTACCAGCCCACCTTCAAATGCCCAGGTCCTGAACGCGGGTGGCGTTCGGAACCGATGTTGGCCTACCTAGAAACCGACCGAGAACCCGACCTGCCAGGCGGTCTGACTGTACTCACCGAAGTAGAAGTTGTCGGACTCACCACTGACGGTCTTCGAGT
The DNA here is from genome assembly GCA_030597375.1 of Acidobacteriota bacterium. Classification (GTDB taxonomy): domain Bacteria; phylum Acidobacteriota; class Thermoanaerobaculia; order Multivoradales; family JAHEKO01; genus JAUVRX01. The sequence goes on along the minus strand of JAUVRX010000044.1, from coordinate 2,823 downwards.
CGAACGGCAAGTACATGACTGCGAGGTCGAAGCTCGCCTTGTTGCCTTGGTGCCCGTAGCCAAAAGTGAATCCATTCCGATTCGAATCGGGGAGCATCGGACTGGCGCCGGCTGTGGGTTGTGGGGTCTCGTCGTACACATATCCGAAGCGCCACTGGGAGGCCTCACTGCTATTCCAATGCACACCGAGACGATAGTTGAAGGAATCGTCCCAGTTCTGTGAACGGACGATATCCTCGACGATCGGCGTTCCATCCGGAAGAGTCGGACCGTCGACCTCGATGATCAGCGTGTCGAACGAGCTCCAACCCGCCCAGTTGATGTCGACCTCGAAGCCAAGCACCGGAGAAGCCATGAAGTGGAAGCCCAGGCTGGCGATGTCCGGAAAATCGATCTCGGTCTTGCCACCCAGCTTCTGGCCGAATGGGAGGATCGCCCCCAGCAGTCCATCGAGAGGCGGGATACCAGTGAGAATCTGGGTCATCGTCAAGTCGCCGTCGTACTCGACGCTGATGCCGCTCCGATAGGAGAGTCCCCAGGAAAAGCTGTTGTTGTATCGGTGCAGAATCCCGAAGTTGAAGCCATAACCAAAATCCATGCCCCCCTCGAGCGTCGAGGCGGCAAACTCGGGGCCGCAGAGCGGATGACTGACTTCCGGGTCCAGGCATGGCGGATTGGGATTGAGTCCGACGTTGTAGAACGAACGGTTCTGCAGCTCGACGTCGGAGAACCGGCCGATCAGACCGACACCGATGCCGAAGTTGTCGGTGGCCATCCATCCGAACGTCGGATTCACGTCGACCGCCTGAATGGCAGCGAGCGTGCTGACGTAGCGACCGGTGAAATCGTCTTTGTCCTTCCATTCCGTGGACAGGCCGAACGGCGCATTGATGCCCAATCCGAAGGTCATCCGGTCGTTGATCGGTTCGACCCAGTAGAAGTACGGTGGAAACTCGGACAACGATTCCTGCTCTTCACTGACGCCAGGGCCAGGATAGGGAGCAGCTCCCTTGAAATCTGCCTCGGTAGCGAAGATATAGATGACACCGAGCATGAAATCGCGCTCGTGCTGAAAAGCAATTCCAGCCGCATTGAAGAACATCGCAGATGGATCGTCGGCCTGTGCCGTGAAGGCACTCGCCATCCCCATCGCCTTGGCGCCATGCTCGAAGAGTCCGAAGCCGGCTGCGGATACAGGGGCTGTCGTCAGCAGCAGGATTCCGGCGAGCCCAAGGCTGCATGCGAACCACTTATTTCTTGTCATCGGAACAGACCTCCTTGGTGACAGATCGACCTTGGTGACAGATCGACGTAGATGATTCCCCTTCGGTCGCCCACGAGGCATCAGGCAGTAGGGTTGCGACTCCCTGCAGGCTAGGATCTGGACCTTGGTATGTCAAGCGCTCGCGACCTGCCGCCCCATGGCCGACTCCTCGCCTCCCCCCGCCCGGAGTGACGGACGCCCCTCCCAAGTCACATCCGCACTCCGGGCAGCGGGCTTTTAGCTACTCGACACTACCGGGCCGCAACGGCAAGCCATAACGTTCAGAAGGGTGGTTGACCTCCTCACTTTCGGGTAGTTTGCGAACCACCCGGATGGGTAGCCTCTCGAACTCTCGCCTACTAGCCCTGGCCCCGACATTGCTGTGGACCAAGCCTCGCTCGCGGCTACGGCATTACTGTTAGAGTAGGCGCGCGGAGGTCGAAGAAATGCACTTCGAGCACGTCCATCACGAGCACACACACGAAGAGGTTCACAAGTACCTTCTGGAGCTCTTCGAGAACCCCTATCTCGATCCGGAGAACGGTCACTTCTATGTCGGCTATGGCAGCACCGTGCTGGAGGTCTCCGTAGAGCCCTACGGACCGGAAGAGACCATCGTCCTGGTAACGGCCTATTGTGTGCAGGGTGTAGAGCCCGATGAGGAGCTCCTGCTCGGCCTCCTCGAGCTCAACCACGAGCTCCCGGTCGGCGGCTTCTCGCTCGTCGGTCAGGACGTCTTCTTTTCCCATGCGCTGTTCGGCAAGACCCTGGATCGCAAGAATCTTCTGGGAGCCATCGCCGCCGTCGCCAACGTCTCCGACGACTACGACGATCGGATCGTCGAAAAGTACGGCGGGCAGACGGCACTGGCGAGGATTCAAGACACCGGTGGCCGTAGAAAACGCCGAGCCACCAAGAGCTCGAAGGAACAGGCATAGACTCTCGCCTACTCCTGCATCCCCTCCCGCGCCTCTCTGTCCAACAGCTTCTCTCTTTCTGCCTGCCGCTTGTCGTAGAGCCGCTTTCCCTTGGCCAAAGCGATCTCGACCTTGATGCGGTTCGCCTTGAGGTAGACCGACAGGGGGATGCAGGTCTGGCCCTGGATCGTCGTGCGACCGAAGATGCGGTCGATCTCACGTCGATGTAACAGCAGCTTACGTGGCCTCTCAGGATCGTGATTCTCTCGGTTGCCATGACTGTAGGGAGCGATGTGCGCGCCGACCAGCCAGGCTTCCGCGTCCCGAATCTCGATGTAGCTGTCCTTGAGCTGAATCCGACCGTCCCGCACCGATTTGACTTCGGTTCCGAGCAGAGCGATGCCGGCCTCCATCCGGTCCAGGATGTGGTAATCGTGCTTCGCCCGCCGGTTGCTGGCGAGCCGCCTGTCCTTCGGCCTGACCTTACCCATCGGACTCCTATCCCGGATTCTTCATGCGGCTACGACCCTCTCGGCTTCGGTTCTCGAAACGACTCCTCACGAGTTTCGTCACACCGGAGGAACCGGCAGTCTATCGCGCTTGTCACGCGAGGCGCTCCCAGGCGTCAGTGCTAGAGTTGTG
>JAUVRX010000312.1 GCA_030597375.1 Acidobacteriota bacterium | reverse complement strand
GTGACCTCGCTGATTCCGATCTTCACCCCCTTCCTGATGGTGTTGAGAATCGCCGTCAAGATGCCGCCCACCTGGCAGATCCTGCTCGGCTATGGACTCACCACAGCGCTGTGCGCAGGAATGATCTGGCTCTGCGCCCGGGTCTACCGGGTCGGGATCCTGATGTACGGCAAGAAGCCCAGCCTCAAGGAGCTCTGGCGCTGGGTCCGCTACGCCTGACCCGAACCTCGCCACCTGCCCTACGGCCGGTGGCTCGAGGGCGTAGGGGCGAGAGGGCCTGGGGGCTTGAACGGTGCCAGAGGTTCGCTCGGGCGGTTCGTGAGGGGGGCCCTCGGCGAGCGCATGGCAAAAGACGCCAAAGTGAACCACCGATCCGGCGCGATGGCGAGAGCAGGTGGTGGCCTTCCCTCCAAAGCCTGTGCAACCGCTGCCGTCCCCCTGCGGGCCATTCGGACGGACCTCCATTCGATAGCCAGTTCGGGTTGGGTCTCGAACGTTTGACGGTGTAGCCTTGCACTCGCTGAACTCCACCGGGTCCTGAAATGCAGATGAGTCGCCAGCGTTATCGAACCGGTCTTGTCCTGGTGTCGCTGATCGGTGCAGCCCTACGGCTCGGAACCTGGAGCACGGTCTTCACCGCAAGTGGCATCACGCTCGATGGAACGGACAGCTATTACCACTTGCGGCGGGCGTGGCTCACCATGCGGGACTGGCCCTGGGTGCCCCAGTTCGATCACCTCATGAATGTGCCCGACGGTGCTCCCCTCTTGTGGGCACCCCTCTACGACCTCCTCCTGGCCACTCTGGCCAAGGTATTGCCCGGAGAATCCGAACAGGCGGTGGAGTTGGCTGGAGCCATCCTGCCCCCGATACTCGGCGTTCTCCAGATTCTGGTTCTGGCTCTGCTTCTTCGCCGCCTCGCCGGACGCCGGGCAGCCATCATAGGCGCCGCACTTGCGGCTTTTCTTCCTGGAGTCGTGCGCTACACACTACTCGGCGCAGCGGACCACGATCCACTGATCGAGTTGGCCACCCTCGGCATACTGGCAGCTCTCGCGGGGGCTCTGTCCAGGCCTGAGGCCAACTCGGTGCCGGTTGGACAATTGGCATTCGAAGCCACCGCCTGGCTGAGTGTTCTCATGCTGACCTGGCCAGGAGCCCTGATCCACGTCGGCCTCTTCATCACCATAGGAGTTGCGGCGGCTGTCGCAGCTGGCCGGCGCTCTGAGGTGACAGCACGACTCGGAAAGACTCTGGCTCTAGGTGGATTCGGGGCTGCGCTTGTCGTCCTGCCCTTCGTTCTGGGCAGCATCTGGACAGCCTCTGTCGGAGCTTCCTTCGAAGGGCTGTCGTGGCTTCAGGAGGCTGCTCTTCTGGGACTCTCGTTGTCCGGCAGCCTTCTCGCCCTCGGCGCCGGGAACCTGGGCGCGAACCATCGGAAGCTCCTGTCTCTGGCCGGCATCAGCGCGATCGCACTGGCTGTTCTACTGCCCATCTGCGTTCCTCCTCTTGTCGCTGGCCTGACATTCCTCGGCCGCTCCGAGCCCTGGCTCCAGACCATCGCCGAGTCCAGACCGCTGCTCTCTCTACTCGGTCAGCCCGACCTCAGACCTCTTCTCGTGCGTCTTTCCTGGGTCCCATTGCTTCTACCGCTGCTCGCCGTCTGGCTCCTGCGGCGCAAGACAGCCAGGGTCGCGACTGTCTTTCTCCTCAGCTGGACCCTCTACACCCTGTCGTTGGCCCTCCTTCAGGCCCGTTACAGCCATGGAGCGGCCTTCGCCATCGCTGCTTTGGCAGCCTTCGCCACGGTCCAGTGGTCTTCTCAGAGGTCGAACGACCCCCTCCCCTGGCGAGCGACTCTCCTTGTCGCCCTGGCCTTTCTACCCTGCCTGGCGGCATACCTTCCGATGCCGGGCTTCGGAGGACTCCGTCTTTTCGGTCGTCCCACTCCCCTGGTCGCTTCCGGCATGGATGAGGTCTGCCTCTTTCTCCGCTCAGCCGCCCCACCTCCCATCTCGTGGGAGCACCCAGAGAAACCGGCCGAAGAGTCGGTCCTGGCTCCCTGGAGCGCAGGTCACTGGATCGAGTGGATCGGGCAGAAGGCGACCATCGCAAGTCCCTTCGGATCTCATGGTCAACCCAGCTTCTACGACGTTGCGCGGTTCTACTTCCTGGAGGACAACAAGGAGATCGCCCATTTGCTGGAGCACCGTCGAGTCCGATGGGTAGTCGTTGAAAGTGACCTCTTGAAGCTCGAACATGCCGCCCAGATAGCGGCTGTCGATCCCCAGATCTACCTGGGACCCAAGACCGCAGATGGCAGGCGGGGGATCCACCTGGACCGACTCATGCAGACCATCGGAGCTCGACTCGCCTTCGCTAGCGACACCAAGGCACAGTCGCCGAAGTCGGCGCCGGTCCAACCGTCAGGCTTCCGAGAGGTCTTCCAAACCCGGCAATTACGCCAGGGCCCGTTCGGCCCCGTACCCCTGATTCGGGTCTACGAGATCGACGCCGCCAACCTGCCTGACAGCAGTCAGGGACCCTCAGCCACTCCAATGGGGGGGCACTGAGTACCCTAGGCGATGGCATTTGTTTCCCCAACCTGGAATCGACTATTCTTGCGGTCCATACCTGAGGAAAAGACGCTGAAGAGAAGAAGGGCATCCAATGAGAGATCTTGAATTCCTGAAGTGCTCCCTATCGGGCCTGGCCATCCTTCTTGTCGCTTGCAGCCCCGATGCTGAGAAGGCGACTCCGCCACAGACTCCAGCGTCAGACCCAACCGCACAGGAGAGTGTCGTCG
>JAUVRX010000269.1 GCA_030597375.1 Acidobacteriota bacterium | reverse complement strand
CCTTCCTGGAGATCGTCCTCGAGGCCGAGGGGTACATCTACGCTGGTGCAGCGAGTGCCGAGGAGGGCCTCAGGGTCTTCAAAGAGGTCGATCCCGATCTCATCATCGTGGACCTGATGATGGAGGAGGTGGATGCTGGGACCGGCTTCGCCAAGGAGCTCCAGATTCTCCAGAATCGCGCTCCCGTCTTCATGTTGAGCTCGGTCGGCGACACTCTGAATCTGATGACGGACTACACCTCGCTCGGCCTGGCCGGCGTCTTTCAGAAGCCCCTGGCCAAGGAGACGCTGCTCTCGGTCTTGAAAGCGAAGCTGGCAACCAAGACCTGACCCTCCCAGCCGCCCTCCCGGCTTGGGACCTGGGAGATGGGACATCGGCCTTTCCCAGGACCCCAGGACCCCAGGACCGAGAACGGACTCCGACCCGTGAGAAGTCGAGCTAGGAGCCGGATTTCTGTTGGTGGATGGGAAGGTCGATGACGACGGTCGTTCCCTGGCCCTCTTCGCTCGTCAGCTCGAGCCTGCCGCCGTGTCGCTCCACCGTCTGCTTGACCAGGACCAGGCCCAGCCCGGTGCCTCCGGCGGCGAGCTTCTTGGCGTTCGAGGCCCGAAAGAACTCGTGAAAGAGCTTGCCCTGCTCGTCGGCGGGAATGCCGATGCCAGTGTCTCTCACTACGATCCGCACTTCATCCGGGCCGTTGCGGTGGAAGCTGACCTCGACCTCGCCGTTGTCCGGGGTGTACTTGATGGCGTTGGAGACCAGGTTCTCCATCACCTGTTCCAGCAGGTCGGCCCCGCTGTCGACTCGTGGTAGGTCCTTTTCGGTATTCACTTCGAATCGCAATCCCTTGCGGGCAGCCTCCTCATGAAAAGTCTGTTCGGTGTGCCGGGCCAGTTCGGTGAGGTCGACCACGACGTCGGGAATCTCGCGGCTCCAATCGCGCGTCTTGGCGATGGTCATGAGCTCACCGATGGTCTGGTTCAGGGAGCGGAGTCGGGTCTCGATTCGCTTCAAGTACTCGGTCTGCTGATCGGTCATCTCCCCCAGAACTCCCTCTTCCAGGAGATTCAACATGGTGAGGCTGGCACCCAGTGGAGCACGCAGGTTGTGCGCAACCTGCAACATGAACTGGGTCCGCTCCTGCATGAGAGTCTCGATAGCCTCGTAGGCGCGGGCATCGTCGATGGCGTGAGCCACGAGCATGGCGGCGACCCTGATGTAGTCGGTGTCACTCTCCTGGAAGTGGTCGGGAGTATGAGAGTAGAAGCCCAGGGTGCCGATGACCCTGTCCTCGACCTTCAGGGGCGCCAGGACAGCCGATTTGATGCCGAGGGCGCTGAGCTCCTGCCTCAGTTGTAGGCTAGCGTCCTCGTCGATCCTGGCCTCAACCAGGGTCTCTCCATCGATGATCCGTTGATTCAGGGGGCTCTGGTCCAGGTAGACGACCTTCTGCTGAATGAGCTCGTCGGGCAGTCCATGGGCGGCTACGTAGCGGAGGGATCTCCCATCCTCGGACAGGAGCTTGACGGCCACCGCCGGAATCTCGATGACTCTCGCCAGTTCCGAGGTCGCGGTCTCGAGGATCGGTTTCAGGTACCGCTCCCCTCCGATGGTGCGGACGATGGTGTAGAGACTGTTGAGCTTGTCGTTGAGGTCGGCCAGCTTCGCGGTGACCACGGCGAGCTCCGTCACCCGGCCTCGAAGTCGGCGCATGATCCGACTGACCATGGCTACGGCCAGGAAGAGGGCGGCCGCGAAGAAGAGAATCAGGAGAGCTGAATAGACAGGGCGGTTGGTGAACTGAACCGGTTCGCCGAGGAAGACGATGCTGTGATTCGGGAACCAGCCTGTGACATCCCCCAGGAGGAGAATCCACAGGCCTCCAGCGGCCAGTCCGGCCAGCCCGTAGGCCGTGCCCGGAGAGAACTGGATCGCCGCGACGATGACGTGAAAGAGCAAGAAGAAGATGAGTGGGCTCGCCACACCACCGGTAAAGTGGAGAAGCAAGAACATCGCCGTGTAATCGGCGAGCACCTCGAGAATGGTGAAAAGGCGATCGAGCTGGGGCTCCGCCCGCAGCCGGTCCTCGTAGTGGCTGAAAATCCAGGCGAAGAACGCGTTGTAGAGGGGGCTCGCCAGTGCGATCAGAAGGATCGGCTTGACCGGGAATTCGAACCCGAGGGCCAAGCCTGCGAGAACGCCCGCGATCATCAGGGGCGCCACGGCCCAGCGCATCTTGATCTGCCAGAATCCTCGCCTACCCCACAGCTGGGGGAGGTTCTGACGGCCAGGAATCAGCTCTCGGGCTGCGAGCTCGCTGGCAAGGATCGGATCATCTCGCAGCATCTGCGGCCTTTCTCGAAATGCTAGCACGGCCGACTCGGAGAGTCGTCGGGTTAGCCCGCATGAATACTGCGGGCCAGGAGCCACCGATGTCTATCACGGCTTCAGGTTCCGCCCGAAGATGTTGGGGGTAGCGGTCAGCGATTCATCGACGGCGATGAGGGTCAGGCTGGTCCGGCGCGGCCGTTCGCGTGGGTGGATGGAACACAGGCAGACCAGCCTCAGCGATGGGGTCCGGTGCCCTGGTGGCGCTGCCCCTGACCGTCATGACCCTGATGAACACCAGCACCGGGCCCTCCCTGCCATGCCCCGACGCCATCCCAGAGCGGAATTCGATGAAGAGTGCGAAGGCGCAGCATCGTGTGACGAGTCAGATTACGGACCTTGTGGACCTTCGCTGGTCCCTCATCGGTCGGAAAAATTCGGGCCTGTAACCGATCTCCTTTCTCGACCTGGAAATCGACCTCTTCGAGGGTAGCTCGGGGAGCCAGCATCAGATCCAACTCCTGCCCCTCCGGGTTCTTGGGCGCCAGCGTTACCGTCAGCACATCTAGATCGCCTTCTCCAGGAGCGGATTCGACTGTGAGCACCGTGCCCTCGACGGTAATCAGCGAGGACCGGAGACCCTTGTTCGGGCTGGCTCCAGCAAGAGCCAGGGAAGCGATGCAGAGGGCTGCGAGCCGGAATCTCATCGAACGGGGCCTCGCGTACCCACCGTCGGAGTCTTCACTCCAAAGGAGGCGCCGAAGAGAATGGTGAAGTCCTGCGCGGCGTCGGTCAAGCCGACGGTGGACAGAAGCCGCCAGCGTATTTTACCGAGGGTTCTCAGACCGAAGCCGATGGCCGCCCTGGAGCCCAGGCCGTCGATGACCTCTGGGTTGCCCTCGACCCAGCCCGAGAGGATCACCCGTCCTCCAAGAGGCTCGCTCTCGAGACCGATGTAGCCCTCGACGACGTCATTCAGGGTCTCCCACTCCGGATCGCCCAGGTAGTTCCAGCCGAAGCCTCCGAAGCCCGTGGCCGACCAGAACCGATACTCGCTGGTGACGCCCAGGTAGGCATCCCACTCGCCGGTACCGAGGCCTTCGTCGGGATCTGCGGTGGGTATCTTCACCTGCGCCCCCAGGTCCAGGCGGAATAGCTTGGCGCCGCCTCCCATCATGCGCCTGCTGCCTGCCAGTCGGATATCTCCCAGTCCCGAGACCCATTCGTCTTCGACGATCGTTGGAGGATCTTGGATCGGGTCGTCGAGCGCTGAGGAGTCACCCGAACCTCCTGACCCGTTGCCGTCCTGGGAGGATGCACTACCAGAGATGTTCGAAGAGTTCGATGAGATCTGGCCAGAGACCTGACTCCCTGACCCGTGTGGTCCCCGTGGTTTCCCCGGTACCGGACCCTGGCCGCTCGGGATGGGCGCGCCCAATTGCTTCCGAAGAAAGCCGATGTCGGCTCTGAACTGGTACTTGTCGCCGGTCACGAAGGTGAGGCGGGCAGCCTGTGCATCGGTGTCCGTGTCTGTGCCGTAACTCGCTTGCGTAAAGCCACCGAGTAGGAAGATTTCACCATTGAGAGCGAGTAGCGGAGTCGACGCCAGCAGGGCAACAAGGACGACGAGAAGGACAGCTTTGTCAGGCATGATGGATTCAATGGCTCCTTGAAGGG
>JAUVRX010000149.1 GCA_030597375.1 Acidobacteriota bacterium | reverse complement strand
GTGCGAGTCGTACGACGTGCTCGGCGGTACTGCCCACCAGGAGACGCTCGAGGCCGGTGAGGCCGTGGGTAGCGATGACCACCATGTCGGAGTCGTGCTCCTCGGCAAACCTGGCGATCTCGGTGGATGGCCGACCGGTGGCAAGAAACGTCTCGCAGGGCACGTCGGGTCCTTTGGCCTCCTCCAGAAGCTTGTCCAGGGCCTCTGCCGCTCTTTCTCGCAAGGCCTCTAGTTGCTGGACAGTGGAGACGCTGCCCCCAGGAGTGTAGAAATAGGGGTAGGCCGGCTCTTCGATGGTGTGAAGCACCTGCAGGCCGGCGCCGTAGAGGGCGGCCAGTTCCTTCCCGTAGGACAAGGCCTCCTCGGAATAGGGAGAGAAGTCCACCGGAACCAGGATCTTCTCCATGGCATCGATGGTGCTGGGTTTCTCTTCCTGACGTACCGTCAGCACCGGACACCTGGCGTGCCGAACGACCTCCTCGGCGACGCTGCCGAGAAACACCCGCGCCGGGCCTCGCCGACCATGAGTGCCCATCACGACCAGGTCGATGTCGTGCTCCTGGACATACTCCAGAATCACCTCTCCAGCCGAATACCCCCTCACCTTCGCCTCTCGGAGGATGAACGTCTTGGATTCGTTTCTCCGAACGATCTCCGCCATCTCGGAGTCGGCGATCTCGAAGAGTCGGTTGAGAATGTCGGACGGCTCCGGGAAGTGCCGCTCCGGATCTCGAGGGTCGCTCTCGTGGAGGACGATGGCGTGGAGCATGTGCAGCTCCGCCTCGAACTGCTCGGCGAGGAACAGAGCGTGCGTCAAAGCCTGCTTGGCTGTGTTCGAGAAATCGGTGGGGTAAAGGATGCGATGGATCCGCATCATGGTTCAGCCCTCCTCCTATTTGGCCTTTAGCCCTCTTGAAGCTCAGTCCGCTTCGGGGGGCGGCGAATCCACCAGGCGCGTACGCAGAGCAAAGGCGACTACCTGCGCGCGGTTGTGCAGGTGCAGCTTGTCGAGGATGTTGCGCACATGGAACTTGACGGTATTCTCACTGACCCCGAGGTGCTTGGCCAGTCGTCGGTTCGAAGTCGTGCCCTGCACCATCAACTCCAGCCCCTCGCGCTCGCGGTCGGTGAGAGCATCCGGATCGTACTCCTCCTTGGTGGGCTTCTTGGGGCGGGCGAACTCGTCCAACAGTTTGCGGGCAATGGCCGGCGTCAATGCCGGCTCGCCGCGCTCGACGCCTTCCAGCAGACTGAAGAATTGAGCGGCCTTCAGATCCTTCAAGAGATAGCCCTTGGCGCCTGACTTGATGGCTTCGAAGAGATTGTTGTCCTCTTCGGAGGCCGTCAGGACGATGACCTTGACGTCTGGGAGCTCGGCGGAGATCCGTTTGGTGGCCTCGAGGCCATCCATCTCCGGCATGGTCAAGTCCATGAGCACGACGTCGGGCTTGCTCTCCCAGGTCAGGTCGATGGCCTCCTGGCCGTTCTTGGCTTCACCCACCACCTCGATGTCCTGCGATTCGAGGAGGCTTCGTAGACTGTCTCGAAAGAGAGCATGATCATCGGCGATGAGAATTCGCATGGGAATCTACCTCAGAAACTGTTGGTCGCAATCGGCACCTGTATCTTAACGCGAGTGCCCCCGCCGGGCGAGGTCTCCACCTCCAGGGAGCCGCCGATGCTCTCGGCGCGCTCGCGCATGATCGCCATTCCGAATCTGGGAAAGGCCTGGCGGGGGCGATTGGAGGGATCGAAGCCGGAGCCATCGTCCTCCACGGAAGCGATCAAGTGGTCCTGTTCCCGATGAATTTTCACCAGGACCTTCGAAGCTCCAGAGTGTTTTCGGGCATTGGAGAGCGCCTCCTGGAGGACTCTCAACAGCTGCAGCTCCACGGAGGGCGAGACCAGGACCTCGCCCTCGATTTTCAACGAGCTAGCGATACCGCTCTGCATCTCCCAACGTTCCATGAAGTCGCGGAGTACATCGCAGAAGGACTGATCGGGTCCTACCTTCGTTCGGAGGGCCATGATGCCCTCGCGAGCATCGGTGTAGACCTCTCTCGCAGCTGTAGCCAGCTGCTCGAGCTGCGCCGAGGCCTCTTCCGGCTTGCCCTTGTCCAGGTAGGCCTTGACCGCCTGTGCCTTGGTGTTGACGTAGGCCAGGATCTGAGCCATCCCATCGTGGATCTCGCGAGCGATTCGGACGCGCTCCTCGGCCACCGCGAGGGTGCGAAGGCGCTGGTTGAGATGCGCATTGTCGATGGCGATCGCGGCCGAGGTGGCGAAACGGACCAGGCTCTCTTCATCTTCCATCGTGAACTCGACCGCGGTGGTCTTCTCCGATACATAGAGGTTGCCCCGAAAGGGCCCTTTGGAGACGATGGGCACCGCCAGCAGGGAATGCATCTCTGGGTGATTGGGGGGGAAGCCCACCGAGCGGGGGTCGCGCTCGACATCCGGCAAACGGATCCGCTGGCCCTGGCGAAGTACGACTCCCAACAGGCCTCTTCCCTCCGGGAGACTGCCGATGCGCTCCTTTTCCTCATCGGGCATCCCGGAGGTCATGAACTCCTTCATGAGACCCTTGTCGTCGTAGACGGCGATGGCCCCGTAGCGGGCCTCGAGGAGTTGGCGGGCCTGATCGACGACCTTCTGCAGAACGGTGCCGAGAGAGACTTCACCGTAGATGTCGAGGGCGGCCCAATGCAGCGCGAGGAGCTCTCGGTTCTGTCGTTCCAGACGCAGCTGGAGACGGGACACGAGATTGAACACGAAGCCGAAGAAGAAGACCCCGCCCACCAGAATCACGAGATCCATCAACAGCCGCCCCGACCAGTTGTCCAGAAACGACCTCAGGTTGTAACGCGCGAACTCGACGAAGACAAAGAGAACGACCAGCGTCACCAGAAACGCCCACTTGAGCCGGATCAGGGTTAGGGAGCTGGTCCGATCTGGCGTTGGTTGCGGCAAGGCTGGTGTTCCCGATCAGCAATCTCCCAAGGGTGCCGACCGAGTGGGTCTACCAGGAGTGTGTGGACGTCGGGCGGCGCGGGCAAAGCACGACAGATGGAGGCACATGGAACGTGCGCCTCGCTGGCGCCTGTGATTCTATGCGATCAGGGGGGTAGGGCTGTGAAGGGGTTGGAGATTCCGTGGCTCAATCGGTGCGGCCGTATCTTTTCGTCGCGATTCCGAAAAGGGTGTAAAACGGGCACCAGCCCAGCAGGCCGGTTACCAGCGGTACGAAGCCGAAGATCCGGAAGGCGGCGCCGAAGATCCCCTCACCCAGCACGAACCAGCCCAGAAAGAGCATTCCTGCACCGAGCAGGATTCGAAACACTCGATCCCAATTGGCTTCGTTTCTGAATTCCATTGCCAAGGCCTTGATCCTGTCTATCGTCCGCGGCCTGATGTCGAACTCTGACCCGTCATGGTGAAGGACCCGTCGACGAATAAACCCCGGGAGGTGCTGAACGAATGAAGAGCTCACCTGGATTTCTCCTCGGACTCCTTGTTTCGTCAGGGCCGGTCGAGACCCGGCATTCGCTGACACCAATCATGGCGCCAGATAGCGCCGAGCGCCACTGCCGTCCGGGTAGTCTGGGATCACCGAGAGGTGGCTTGAAAACCCTATGTATGGGTGGTGCTGTGACCCCTGCGCACCACCCCTGTGGGTAGTTGGTCCCCGGGAGCCTGTCCGAGGCGCCACTGCTAGACTTCCACCCGCCATGCCGAAGCGTACTGACCTCGATTCGATTCTGATCGTCGGCTCCGGACCCATCGTCATCGGCCAGGCCTGCGAGTTCGACTACTCCGGGACGCAGGCCTGTCGGGTGCTGAGGCGGGAGGGGTACCGGGTGGTCCTGGTGAACTCCAACCCGGCGACCATCATGACCGACCCCGAGTTCTCCGATGCCACCTATGTCGAGCCCCTGGTCCCCGAGATCGTCGAGAAGATCATCGAAAAGGAGCGTCCCGACGCCATTCTCCCGACTGTTGGAGGGCAGACGGGGATCAACTTGACGTTGGCGCTGCACGAGGCCGGGATTCTGGAGCGCTACGGAGTCGAGCTGCTGGGCGCCGGCATCGATGCTCTTCAGTTGGGAGAAGACCGGCAGCTGTTCAAGGAGGCCATGCAGGGAGTAGGCCTCCAGGTACCCAGCAGTGGGTACGTCGGCAGCGAATCGGAGGCTCGTGAGATCGCCTCGCGGATCGGCTTCCCGCTGATCATCCGGCCGAGCTTCACTCTCGGTGGGGAGGGCGGTGGCACGGTCTTCAACCGCGACGAGCTGGACGACATGGTGGCGACGGCGCTCGACGCCAGCCCGACACGGCGAGTGCTGCTCGAGGAGTCGGTTCTGGGTTGGAAGGAGTTCGAGCTCGAGGTGATTCGCGACCGGCTCGACAACACCATCGTCATCTGCTCGGTCGAGAACGTGGACGCCATGGGGGTCCACACCGGGGACTCCATCACGGTGGCGCCGCAGCAGACGCTCTCGGATCGCGAGTACCAGGCCATGCGCAACGATGCCTTCACCGTCATCCGTCGGGTAGGCGTGGCCACGGGTGGATCGAACATCCAATTCGCCGTCAATCCGCATACCGGGCAGCGGGTGGTCATCGAGATGAACCCCCGGGTCTCCAGGAGCTCGGCGCTCGCCTCCAAGGCGACGGGCTTTCCCATTGCCAAGATCGCGGCTCTGCTGGCCGTTGGGTACACCCTGGACGAGATTCCCAACGACATCACCGGCGAGACCTACGCGGCCTTCGAGCCCTCACTGGATTACACCGTCGTGAAGATCCCCCGCTGGGCTTTCGAGAAGTTTCCGCAGACAGCGCCGGTGCTCGGCACGTCGATGAAATCGGTCGGCGAGGTGATGGCGATCGGCACGACGTTCAGGGAGGCGCTGATGAAGGGCCTGGCCTCCCTGGAGCTGGACGGCAGTATCGCGGCACGCGAGCAGAGGATGTCCGATCCTGTGCGGCTTCGCCGTCGCCTCGCCACCCCGAACTGGGAACGCCTGTTCGCGGTCTTTGCGGCGCTGCGTCAGGGATGGACCGTAGACGAGGTGGCCGCGACGTCACACATCGACCCCTGGTTCCTGCGGGAGATCCAGACGATCGTAGAGCTGGAGACCGAGTTGGCCTGCTGGGACCTCGCCTCGTTGCCCGGCGAGCTGCTGCGGCAGGCCAAGGAGTGCGGTCTGACCGATTCGAGGATCGCCAGCCTGGTTCAAGCCACGGATGCCGGAGTCAAGAACCGACGGGCCGAAGTGGGCATCGAGCGAACCTTCAAGCGGGTGGATACCTGTGCTGCCGAGTTCCCCGCCCTGACGCCTTATCTCTATTCGACCTTTGGGGCCGAGGACGAGTCCGACGTCGACGAGCGGCCCAAGGTCATGATCCTGGGCTCGGGCCCCAACCGGATCGGCCAGGGAATCGAGTTCGACTACTGCTGTGTGCATGCCGCCTACGCGCTCGCCGAGGCCGGATACGAGACCATCATGGTCAACTGCAACCCGGAGACCGTATCGACGGACTACGACACTTCCGATCGTCTCTATTTCGAGCCCCTGACCTTGGAGCATGTGCTGGGTGTCTTCGAGAAAGAGAGACCCGAGGGAGTCATCGTTCAGCTCGGCGGACAGACTCCCTTGAAGCTCGCCCGCGGCCTGGCTGCAGCGGGTGTGCCGATCTGGGGCACTTCTCCCGAGGCCATCGACCTGGCCGAGGATCGCAAGCGCTTCGGAGCGCTGTTGGCGGCCGAAGGGATTCGTCAGCCGGAAAACGGCACCGCCGTGACGGTGACAGAGGGGATCCAGGTGGCTCGAAAGATCGGTTTCCCGGTCCTGGTACGCCCCAGTTATGTTCTCGGCGGACGAGCCATGGCCATCTGTTATGAGGAATCCAAGCTGGAGCGATATATGCGGGATGCTGCGGAGGTCTCCCCGGGCCAACCCATCCTGTTGGACCGATTCCTGGACGATGCCACCGAAGTGGATCTGGACCTGTTGGCCGATGGTGAGACCGCCGTCGTGGCAGGCATCCTCCAGCACATCGAGGAGGCCGGCATCCACTCCGGGGATTCTGCAGCTGTCCTACCTCCTCAGCGCGTGGGAGACGAGGCACTGGACCAGATGCGGCAGATCGCCAGACGGCTGGCTTTGCGACTGGGTGTGGTGGGGTTGATGAACGTCCAGTTCGCGATTCACCAGGGAGAGGTCTACGTCCTGGAGGTCAACCCGCGAGCCTCGCGGACGGTTCCATTCATCGCCAAGGCCGTCGGTATTCCGCTGGTGAAGCTGGCCGCCAAGGTGATGGCCGGCCAGAGCCTTGTCGATCTGGGATTTACCGCGGAGCCGGTGGCGCCGGGCGTCTTCGTCAAGGCTCCAGTCTTTCCCTTTCGGAGGTTCACAGGCGTCGATCCGGTGCTCGGACCCGAGATGAAGTCCACCGGTGAGGTCATGGGCAGCAGCCCCCATTTCGGCAACGCCTTTGCCAAGTCCTGGGTGGCGGCGGGTCACAAGCTGCCGCTGGGTGGTACCGCATTCGTGTCGGTCCATGACACCGACAAGGAGGCGTTGCTGCCTGTGGCCGGTAGACTCGCCGAGGTCGGCTTCGAGCTCACAGCGACCTCCGGTACGGCGGATTTTCTGACGAGCCGGGGGCTCGCTGTACGTCGAATCAACAAGGTGCACGAGGGCCGGCCCCACATCGTCGACCATCTCATCAATCGGGAGATCGACCTGGTGGTCAACACGCCGTTGGGGCGCGAATCCCGGGAGGACGATGCTTTCATCCGGCAGACCGCCCTCAAGTACGACATTCCCTGCATCACCACCCTCTCCGGGGCCATGGCGGCGGTCGAAGGGATCGCGGCCTGGAAGTCCCAGGAGCTCGAGGTCGTCTCACTGCAGGAGTGGCATGGAGGGGCGTAGAGGGTTGAAGCGGCCGGACCCGTGCCGGCCGATGGCTTCATTGAGCTCAACTCGTCCGTCATAGACAGAGAGAGGTCGGCCCGAGGGATCCCAGGGGGCTGTCCGCCCTGCCGCGGCGAGAACCCCCTGGGAGCCTCTCGGACCGGACCTCTGGCACGTCTGAGGCCTTGGAGCACTGAGGCAATGGAGCCTCGAAAGCCGCCTCCCTCCGCATCTTCTCTCTGCCTCACTGCCCCAGAGATCAGCCGAAGGTACGCCGGCTGC
>JAUVRX010000184.1 GCA_030597375.1 Acidobacteriota bacterium | reverse complement strand
GGTACGCCAGCCGAAAGGCTGAGCACACAAAGCCACGGGTCCTACTCCCAAGAGAAGACCGCCGGGCTGCCGAAGGGTGGAAGGGAGATCTCATACTCTTGGCGTCTCCAATCGGAGGAGGAATGAGAAATGAGGCGATGGCTTGTTGCTGCATTACTCGTGTTGCAGGCGCCCTCGGTTCAAGCCGAGGTGAGTTCAGTCGGATTCTGGAACTTCGATGAAGGCTCGGGTCTTGTCGCTGCCGATTCATCGGGCGAGGCCAACGACGGCAGCATCGACGGGGCGACATGGATAGGCGGTGGCCAAGGCCCGCACGCCCTTAGATTTGACGGGAATGACCTGGTCTACATGGGTGACCGAAAGAGTCTGGAACCCACCACGCTGACCGTGGGAATGTGTGTCCGGAGCCCAATCCCACCACAAGGGGCATACACGATAATCGTGAGCGAGGGCTTGCACGGGTGCGATTGCGTATCGTATGCATGGTTCGCAGATGCGCAGGGGAATCTCGCTTTCTACACCTGCTCGGGCATTGCCGCCAATATCTCTCCTGCTCTGCCCCAAGCCGAGGTATGGGATGGCAGGTGGCACCGCATCGTCGCGACCTATGATGGTGCTCTCATCCGTGTCTACCTGGATGGCGAACTGGTGGGATCACCGATTGCTGGAATTGCGCCGAGCTACGCCCTGTCGACTCATAGCGACTTCCGTGTGGGACGCACCAACGCCTGCGGTGTGTCGGGATTCTGGGGAGACATCGACGAACTGGGGGTGTGGGACGGCGCGCTGTCGGACTCCGAGATCGCCGCTCTGGGGGACTGCAACGATCTCTTGCTCGATGGCTTCGAGTCCGGCGACACCTCTGCCTGGTCGAGTACGGTGCAGTAGGCCCTTCTCCACCCCATTGCACCACTGCACGCAAAACGGAGGGGATACACCCCCCCCTCCCCTAGGCCCAGTGGGACGGAATCTGGCCGGTAGAGGCTGGCCTGGAGATCCAAACAGGGCCGAAGATGGCATCACGAGGTGCTTTTCAGCGGTGACATCGAGAACAGCCCTCCCTGAGCCCTCATTCGGAGAAAGCCGTAACTCTTTATCTGTCAGTAGTTTAATTGGTCGGGACGGCGAGATTTGAACTCGCGACCCCCTGAACCCCATTCAGGTGCGCTACCAGGCTGCGCCACGTCCCGACCGGAAGCGGGATCTTATCTCTTTTTGGAACCTGGTTCCAGAAGCGCCAGGATGTCCCGTGCCTGACCGGCCGCGGCTGCGATCCCGGCCTCGAGCTCTTTCACTTTCTCGGCAGAGACCTCCCCACCTTCAGCCTCGGACACTCCTGGCTTCTCTTCGGCTTTGGCGGCCTTTTTCGGCTCGGCTGCGGGCTTCTTCGCCTTCTGAGCCTTGCCGCTCAGATCCAGCGGTCGCAGGGGCTTCAGCCCCCCTCCTGCCAACTCTCCTTCGAGTCTCTTCTTGGCACCGGCGATCGTAAAGCCCTCCTCGTACAACAGCTCCTTGATGCGCCCGATGACCTCGAGGTCCCCCTCCGTGTAGGTCCGCTGGCCAGACTTGCTCTTGCTGGGGCTGAGGGATGAGAACTCGGTCTCCCAGTAGCGCAGCACATAGGGCTGGATATCCAACACCTTGCAGGCCTCTCCGATCTTGTAATAGAGCTTCTTTGCCATCGGATGCCTCCTGAATCGGTTCGGGAAATCTACTCGTCAAGAAAAGGATGGCAACGCCCGCTCTTCAGCTCTCTTCGCGCCGCGAGCCCTCCATGGCGTGCCGTAGCTTCTTGGAAGGTCTGAAGCTCAGCCCCTTGTGGGGCGGTATGAAGATCGATTGGCCGTCGACAGGGCTTACACCACTGCGCCCCTGACGACGCGTCACCTCGAAGACCCCGAAATTCTGGATCTTGACCTTGCGGCCTGCCAGAAGGCTGGTCTTGACTGTACCGAGGATCGTGTCCACCACCTCTACGGCCTCTCTCTTCGTCAGGCCACCGTGAAGGTCGTAGACCAGCCCAGCCAGGTCTCCCTTGGTTAGACCTGTGCGGCCTGAAACGTCGGATGCTGTCTTTTTTCCCATCTCTGAGGCCTGGATTGAAACTTCAAGTATCACATATGAGAATCTACATGAAGTATATGCCCATAAGTCCCGCCAGGCAAGCCGCTTTCCAGCTTCTGACAAAACCCGCAATGCCCCTACTCTGTCCGGATTACGAGACGGATAGGGATGCCCCAGAGCTCCAACTCCTGCCGCAAGAAGTTTTCGAGGTACCGGCGGTAGGGCGCCTGCCGAGGCAACCGTCGGTTGGCGAAAAGAACGAAAGTCGGAGGCGCAGACGAGACCTGGGTAGCGTAGCGCAGCTTCCATGGTTGACCGGCGAGATGCGGAGCCCGATGCCTCGCCACGGCCCGCGCCAGAATCCGATTCACCTCCGAGGTGCCTGGACGCTTTTCCAACAAGCTCAGCACTTCTTCGGCGGCCGGGAGGATCTTCTCCACTCCTCGGCCCGAAAGGGCGGAGATGTTCACTCTGGGAGGACTCGAGAGCAGCTCGTCGAGACGTGCCCAGCTCTCTTCCAGGTGCTCTCGGCTCTTCTCGTCCAGAAGGTCCCACTTGTTGAGCAGGACGACCGCCGGTCGACCCAGCTCCCAGGCGGCTCCGGCAATGCCCAGATCACCGCTGGTCACTCCCTGAGAGGCGTCGATGACGAGAAGGGCCACATCCGCTCGGTCGAGCTGCCGACGGGCCATCATGACCGCCAGATCCTCTGGGGCTCCCGACACCCGGCTACGTCTCCGAATCCCGGCTGTATCCACCAGGACGTACTCCTTGTCGCCACGGGTCAAGACGGTGTCGATGGGATCCCGCGTGGTGCCGGGCTGGGCCGATACGAGCGCGCGGTTCTCGCCCAGCATCCGATTCAGCAGTGACGATTTGCCGACGTTTGGCCGACCGACGATCGCCAGATGCGGAGCGTCGATCTTCTCCACCTCGACCGCGAGAGGCAACTTCTCAGCGATGGCCTCGCGAAGCTCGCCGATCCCCAGGGCATGTTCAGCCGAAACAAGAACCTGACTGTCCAATCCCAGGCGATAGAACTCGAAGTGCCCCTCCTGTGCCGCCCGGGTATCGGCCTTGTTCACCACCAGTATGGTCGGCTTGGAGTACTGCCGGAGTTTCTGCCAGACGGTCTCGTCCGCGGCGACGAGGCCGTCCTTGCCGTCCACCATGAAGATCAGCAGGTCGCTCTCCTCCACTGCCAGGAGGACCTGCTGATTCAGCCCCAGGACATCATTACCCGGAACCAGGCCCCCGGTATCCACCAACATCACTGTGCGCTGGTCGTCGATCTCCACCAGCCCGGTGATCCGATCCCGTGTCACTCCAGGCTGATCGTGGACGATGGCCTTGCGCCGGCCCAGAAGGCGATTGAAGAGCGTCGATTTCCCGACGTTGGGTCGGCCGACGATGGCCACCGAAGGCGTGACACCCATGCCGTTCACTGTTGAATGGTTCGAAAGAGGACCCGCCAGCGGTCGTCTTGGCGCTTCAACTGGTACTGGACCCGATCGGCCTTCTCGAGCTGACTCGAAAGAACCCGCTCCGTACCCGTGGCCCGGACCTCCAGGTCCCAGACCTCGAGAGTCGTCACATAGCAATTCGAGTAGTTCCAGACGTTGGCCTTCTCGACCGTGAGGCTGCGGAATGTCGGAACCAGTCTTCTACCCTGGATGGAAAGATCTTCGATCCGCTTGTGGATGCGGGAGATCTCCTTCTCGGCAGCCCACCCCTCGAGCAAGCTCAGGTCACCGGTCGCATAGACCTCTCCCAAGATGGGTAGATAGGCCTGGAGGGTGGCCTGGATCTCTTCACGATCCACCTCCTCCTGCTCTTTCGAGGAACCGCACGCGAGCACGGCAAACGCCATCAGCAGAACGATCCAACACCGATGATCGAGTCTCATGCTTCTAGTCTAGCAACCTGAAGAGTCGGCCATCACCGTCGTGATCGGTCTCGCTGCCTCCTGGCCCGAGGCCGACGTGGCTGGGGCATCCCTTCGATCGACAGGCTCAGACCCCGTTGCCGCAGATCGACGCCACTGAGAACGACCTCGACTGGATCGGCGAGTCGAAAGACCCGTCGATTGTCCTGCCCCACCAATCGATGGCTGTCCGCCTCATAGACGTAGAAATCATCCGCCATGGACCTGATGGGTACCAGGCCATCGACGAAGTAGTCGCTCAGTTGCACGAAGAGTCCGAACGGATGCACCCCGGTGACCCGGCCGGAAAACGATTCCCCGGTTCTGTCCGCCAGAAGCCTCACGAGCTTCCACTGAAGCAGTTGGCGCTCGGCCCGTTCAGCGCGCCTCTCCGTGAAACTGCAGTGCTCGGCGATCGAGGGCAGACGCTGCTCCAGGAGAGAATCGCCACCCTCGGGTGGCTCGAGGACTCCGAGCAACCCCTTGAGCTGCCGATGCACCAGGAGATCAGGGTAGCGCCGAATCGGAGAGGTGAAGTGCGTGTAGTGGGTGGAACCCAGGGCGTAATGGCCTCGGCACTCCGGGTCGTAGGCGGCCCGCTGCATGGCTCGCAACACCAGGGAAGACACAAAGGGCTCCTCCGGCTTGCCCTCGACCTGTTGCAACAGGGCCTGCAGAGCGGCGGGGTTCAAGAGCTCGAAGTTCCCCTCCAGCTTCAGGCCCAGAGGCTTGACGACGCTTCGAAGCTCCTCGAGCGAGGTCGCCTGCGGAGGATCGTGAACTCGGAATATTGCCGGGCTCTCGTGCCCATCCAGATGGAGGGCGGCGGCTTCGTTGGCGGCGATCATCAGCTCCTCGATGATCCGGTGAGCGATGTTGCGCTCGCCGGGTCTGACCCCCACGGTAAAGCCCTCCTCATCCAGGATCACATTGCCCTCGGGCAGGTCGAAGTCGATGGACCCACGCTCCATTCTGCGGCGATAGAGCACCCGAGCGAGGGCCTCAGCGGCGCGAAGCGTCAGCAATACCGGACCATACTCCTGCTCGTCTCTGCCTCTCGGCTCATCCAGCAAACGGCGCACTTCGCCATAGGTGAGTCTTCTGCTGCTTCGAATCACCGTCGTATCGAAGCTCCTCGACTCCACCTCGCCATCCGGCGAGAACTCCAGGAAGGCCGAGAGAGTCAATCGAGGGACCTTCGGCCGCAAGGAACAAAGGCCGTTGGAAAGGGACTCCGGGAGCATCGGAATCGCCCGATCCGGGAAGTAGACACTGGTCCCACGTCGGAAAGCCTCGAGGTCCAGGGGCCCTGCCTCGGCTACGTAGTGAGACACGTCTGCGATGTGGACCCCGGCACTGAAGCCCCCATCCCGTCTCGGTTCGACCGAGATGGCGTCGTCGAAGTCCCTGGCGGTCTCCCCGTCGATGGTCACCGTGATCCTGGAGGAAAGGTCCCTTCGCCCACCGAGGTCGGTCTCGGCTGGATCCTCTCCGAAGCTGTCGGCAGCCGCCAACACCGCCGCCGGAAAATCGTCCGGAATCCGAAAGTGACGCAGCATGACTTCCACATCCACCCCAGGGGTGCTGACACTGCCCAGAACCTCCGTCACCCGGCCTCTCAAGGGGCTCGGCCCACCTCGAGGTGGGTCCAATACCTCGACGACGACATACTGGTCCTCGAGCAGCTTGTCCCCTCCGGTCACTTCCAGATCGAGGCTCACCTTGGGATCGAACGGCACCAGCCAACGACGAT
>JAUVRX010000321.1 GCA_030597375.1 Acidobacteriota bacterium | reverse complement strand
CAGGCCGGCCGGAAGGCACGACGGCTGCCTCAACCCCTTTACGCGGTGCGCAGGAACTGCCAGGGAAGGGGGCCCTTGGGGGACTCGAAGACCAGGGGGTCGATCTGGTCCCGGAATTCACGTAGCAGGCTCGCGATCGAGGTCCCTTGCGCTGCTTTCTCCAGTAGGCCAGCCGCGGTGCCGTCCGCCTTGCTGAGATAGGCCTGCCAGGTCGCCTGCCGCACCGACATGGTCCCGATGCTGACGTTGTCGAGACCTGCCACTCCTCGCTTCAGCATCGAGATCTTCCGTTTCAGGGAGTCGGGCTTCTCCATGTGCTGGCGCTGATAGCCGGTGTAGGGCTTGGGGATCAGGATGTTGGCCCCCAGGTGGATCTGGCCGATGACGCCGGTGGGGGCGAGCTCTTCCAGCATGATGGCGCGGCAGCGCTCCGCCACCTCGAGAATCGCCGTCACATCCTCCTCGGTCTCCTCGGGCAGACCTATGATGAAGTAGAGCTTCAGCCCCGTGAAGCCCTGGCGGAAGATCAGCCGCACCTTGTCGAAGAGCACCGAGTTGGGGATCGGCTTGTTCAGCTTGAACCGTAGAGCGTCGCTGCCGGTCTCCGGCGCCAGGGTGATGGAGCGGCCCCCGGAGGTGTGAAGCGCCTCCAGGAGGCCCTCGGTGACGGCCGGAATCCGCACCGAGGAGACCGCGCTGCGAAACCCCAATTCTCCCGCTTGTCTCAGAATGGGCTCGATATCCGGGTGATCCCCCACGGCAGTGGCGATGAAACCCAGCTGATCGGTCACCGGGCGTGCCCGCTCCAGAGAGGCGAGGATCGCGTCCGTGGGGTGCCATCGGAAGCGGCCCATCCCGAAGGTCGCCCAGCAGTACCGACACTTCTCGGGGCAGCCTCGGGACATCTCGATCAAGAACTTGTCACTGAACTCGGTTCCTGGTGTGACGATGGCTGTCGTCGGCAGATTGCCCGGCAATCGCATCTGCTCTTCGGAGAGCTCCAGCTTCTTGAGCTTGGTCGCCGGTATCTCGCCCGGTCCGAAGGCCGCCGGGACGTAGAAGCCATCCACCCCTGCGAGTCTTTCCAGCACCGCCTCGCGGCTCGGCTCCCCGGCCAGGGCTGGTAGCAGCTGCGGCAGCAGGTTCTCCGCTGCCCCGAGCGCAAAGACATCGACGAACTCGCTCAGGGTCAGGGGATTGATCATGGCGCAGGAGCCGCCGACGACGATGACCGGATCCCCTGGACCCCGTTCTCTCCGGCGCCGGGCTATTCCAGCCCTGTCGAGCATCTGCAGCAGGTGAACGTAGTCCTCTTCGAAGGAGATGGAGAAGGCGAGGGTTCCGAAGCTGTTGAGCGGCGTCGCCGCCTCCACCGACAGGGGCATCCCCGTACCGTCGGCGAAGAATCGCTCGCAGCTCCATTCGGGTGTCCTGTGGACGAGCTCGAACACCCGCTGAAACGCCAGGCTCGACATGCCGACGTGGTAGCTGTTGGCGTAGGCCAGGGCCAGGGTGTAGCGGCTGTGATGCGACACCGGCCGCACCGGTCGCTCCAGGCTCCGGACTTCGGCCCAGTACCGACGCGTGCCTGGTTCTGTAGTTCTGTCCTTCATGACGACGTTGCCCGCAGTATTTCCCGGCCTCAGACGATCAGGGAAGGGGTCTCCCGACTCGGAGAACGACTCGTCATGCAGTTCTCTGCTGAACCGACAGGATCGATCGTGGGGTCTCCCGACTTTTCGGCCTCACCCAACCATGCCCCTCCAAGTCGGAAGACCCGACGCCCGATCTACGCCTTCGCTGGCTCTGCATGTACGACATTGTCCTTGAGATAGACCCTGGGAACGCGGCTGGTGATGGTGGAGACGATCTCGTAGTTGATGGTGTCGAGGGCTGTCGCCATCTCATCCGCGGTAAGGGATTCGTCACCCTGCCGCCCGAAGATCACCACCTCGTCTCCAACGGCCACCTCGGAGACCTCTCCGACATCGAGCAGCGTCAGGTCCATGCACACCCTACCAACGATGGGAGCCCGTTGGCCTCCGACGAGCATCTGTCCCCGTGACGAGAGTTTGCGACTCAGGCCGTCCGCATAGCCCACGGCGACTGTTGCCAGGGTCGTGGGTCGGGGCGTCTCGTAGGTGATTCCGTAGCTGACGCCGAAACCGGCTGGCACCTTCTTGAGGTGAACGATCCTGGTCTTCCATTCCATGACGGGCCTGAGCTCGACGCGGCCATGGTCCACTTCGGCCGACGGATAGAGCCCGTAGGCGGCAATTCCCGGACGCACCATGTCGAGATGGGATTCGGGGATGTCGATCAGGGCGGCGCTGTTGGCAGTG
>JAUVRX010000046.1 GCA_030597375.1 Acidobacteriota bacterium | reverse complement strand
CCACGAGAGCGCGCACGGTGGAGAAGGAGAGGATGTACCGGCGACGAAGCACCTCATTGATCTGGGCGGACGCCGCGTCGAGCTGTTCCATCGTGCTGATGTAGAAGATACGTCCACCGGTACCCTCGGTCACGCCTTCTAGATCGATCTTCCTGAGGCCGCGACGGGGATTTTGAATCCCCGCCAGCGACAGGATGTAGACCGGGACACCGAGCTGCTTGCCGACCTGGATGCAGCGTCGCGGACCGTAGCGACTCTGTACGTCATCACCATCCGTCAGCAGGACGAGCGCCTTGCGACCCTCGGCCTCCTCGAACTGGAGCATCGAGAAGATGATGGCGTCGTACATGGCGGTCAGGCCCGAGGGCTCCAGCGAGCTGAACGTGGAGAAGAGCTCGAGCAGGTCACCAGTGGTGGCCTGGGCAAGCCTCGGCCGGCTGTCGAAGTCGACGAGGAAGGCTTGATCCAGCGGTCCGACGGTGGCGCCGAGAAACTGGGCGCCGGCCTTCTTGGTGTCCGTCATGAGGGCCCACATGCTCTCGGACGTGTCGATGATGAGCCCAAGAATCAGAGGTACATCGGCGGCCAGGGCGAAACGATCCACGGGTCTCTTCTCGCCGCCTATCTTGATGACGAAGTCCTCGGGTCGGAGGCCCCGAACAATATGTCCCGCTCGGTCGCTGACCGTGACGTTGAGCTCCACGAGATTGACCACGACGAGCTCGCTGAGGCTCTGTGGATCGAGCAGCACCGCATCCTCCAACGAGCTGTCGTCGTCCAGATAGGCGACGACGCGCACGTAGTCATTGAGACCGGGATCGGGGGAGGTCAGCTCGGCGCGGAACGGACCCTCGGTGAGGGTGGCTTCGAGCTCTTCGTTCCAGAAGAACTCGACTCGATCCAGCTTGCGGCCAGCAGGAGTGCTGACCTCGGCCGTGACGACGGCGCTGCCGGAAGAGGGGTCGCCGTCGACGCCGAGGATTCGGACCTCGAAGGAACGCCCCTCCTGATTGACTCGAATCTCGTGGGAGCCGAGGCGCTGGTCGTTGACCGAATAGGCGTCCGCTCTGACAACATGCGGCTTGGCTTCAGGACCGAAATCCATGACCGTCCGAAAAGGCGGCTTGGTGTCCGTGGCGACCTTCTGGTCGTCGAGAAAGAACTCGACGCGGCCGATGCTCGGATCGGCGCCGAGAGTGTCGATACGCACTTTTCCGGTGACCGGCTGGCGTCTCGGAGGGAGCAGTCGAATCAGCTTGCCTGCCGTCGCTGTGGCAGATCTGCGCGAGTCCGAGGACCTGCGCGGCGCGTTCCATTCGGCGACTCTCCGACCGCCACCCTGAAGAGCTCGATCCGAGATGTCCAGTGCGGCGGCGCCCCAGATGCCGGTGTGGATCTCCTCCACGATGACGACGCCCTGGGTCAGATCCTCCGGTATCTGAATGGCCTGGCGGTACTGCCACCGATCCATTCCCGCCAGGCTGCCAGGACGGATGTGCTCATAGCCGATGGAGGGTGGATCATCGATGACGGTCAATGCCATCGTTACCCTGAAAAGAGGATCTCCGACGGCCTCGATCCCTTTCAGGTTCAACCCGATCTCGAGCAGCACCGCCATCATTCCCGGCCGGGCGGCACCGGCTGGGTCGGGTCGCAGGATCCCCTCTATGGGAAGAGGGCCCTCGGCGTCGTCAGGGTCGTCCAGGAATCGACCGGCTCGGGCGGCCGAGACCCACAGAGGGGTGGACGCAGAGATCCACCGAGGTGCCAGGATTCTCCGGCCAGAAGCGCTGGACCTCACCTCGAGAGCCCTGGGCTCGCCGGTCGAGGGCCCTGCAACGGTCACCCGTAGGCGCTGCGCGTCTCTCAGGGAGCTCAGGACCGAGGCGAGCTCCTCGTGACTCGATGCGACAAGCCCCCCGGTGGCCTCGGTGAGCAACCGGACGCCGGATCGAGAGGTGGGGAAGAGGTCGTCCGGTGATGGTTTCGGCTCGAGGCCGACTACGGTCCACCCTGTAATTGCCAGAAGCTGACCCACGTGAGTCAGGAGCGAGGAGCCGGACTGCACATCCCGGCTGGTCTCGCTCGATCCGGCGCCCGAGTAGAAGATCTCGGGCGAGACGTCGACCGCTTCCTGCGCCACGATCAGACAGCGGGGGCCGCTCGGATCAGCCGATGCCAGCCACCCGGCAAGCTCCCCATAGTGCTCCGCCAAGATGTTGCGCTCGCGATTGAGCGCCGCACCAGGATCCAGGGCCGGCCGACCCTGGTCGGCTCTTCTGAAGGCCTGCCTCTGATCCTCGAGCTCGCCGGCGGCATCCACCAGGTCGGAGTAGAGGTCCAGGGTCTCTCGAATGGCTGCCGGGTCGCGGGTGGTCTCGAGAGCCACTTCCGCAAACGGCTCGGCAACGACGATTCGAACCTCACCCATCCGGGTCAAGGCCTCTGCCTGAGCATCGATCCATTCGAACGCCTGTTGCATTCCGCTGCGTGTGGAGAGAACGGGATCGAGGTAGACCTCGAAGTGCCATAAAGAGGCTTCAGACGCCGCGCCTCTGCTCAGCCCTTGCAGATTCGTCGGGTGCACCGCCGTGCCGTCGACGAGAACCTCGAGGTCCTGGAGAGTGGGCCTCTCCGCGATCCCGGGCGGAAGCAGGAGCAGAAGATCGCGCTCCACCGAGAGGCGGTCCGCCTGCGAGCCCTGGAAGCCGACCTCCGGAAGGTCCCGTGCTGGCGGGGTCAGCGGCGGTATCGAGGCCATGGCTCCGGTTACCCCGAGTATCGAAACGGCTGCCAACACGAGGCTCGAGACGACTCGTAGCCGTCGATTCTGCTGGGTCTGACTCGGCATATTCGTTCTTGCAGTAGCAGATCAGTGTTAAGTGAGCAGTAGGAAAAGAAGTGCCAGCAAGCCGAGAATGAGGATCAGCGCCTTTACCCTGCCCGTGAGGGCAAAGGGTGAGGTCTTCGCCTCCTTCGCTTCTTTCTCGAGGGCTCTCGAGGCTCGGCCTCCGGCATGCCTGGCTGGCTGCGGCCGGGCGTGATCGCTGGATCCTGGAGCGGCTGGAATCTGGGGCGGCAGGGCGGTTTCAGCTGCAGGGAGGGGCCTCCTGGGAGGGACCGTCCGTTCGCTTGCAGGCTCGGTAGGCGGACCGGAAGACTCGGCATCCCCGACTTCGACGAGAGCCTGAAGAACAGCCCTCTCGAGCCTGTCGCGGTTCGACTCATCGATGTGACCGAACTGGATGCCCATACCGGAGGGAGCCTCGGGGCCCTGCGAGCGGGGGCGGATCCAGACGACTTCACCCACTCCCTTGATGGGCTCTTCCTCATCCAGCCTCAGTTCGAAACGCAGGAGAGTACCGACGGGCCTGGGATTCTTCCCCGGGATGAACATGCCACCGGTCGAAATGTTTGCCGTGTAGCCGTCCTGGGGCTCCTCCAGGGCATCGAATTGGAGTCGTACGGGGGCTGCCACTGGAGCTCGGGAATTCTCCCTGAACCGGTGCTCAGAGGGGCCAGGAGGCGGCACGGTCCAGGGATGCTAGCAGATCGGTGCCAGCGTGAGATTCGAGACAACTGAACCCCGCCTGGTAGAATGAACGGTCCCTGCCACCTTCGAGTTCCCACCATGGAAGCGAAACCGCGTACTCCCTCGCTAGCTTTCTCGTCGCGCCCCGAGCACGGCGCGGAGGATGGCCTCCAGACGGCCGGTTTCTTTCACCGTCCGGTTCGACCGGTGAAGCCTCGGCAGAAAGGATCTTTCGAAGTTCCCGATCGCTACGTGATCCGGGAAGACGAAGCGGGTCCCTATCTCAGCTGTCTCGAAGCGCCGGAGCTGGTGGTGCGGGTCGATCGCGACATGTCGCTCACGGCCGGGGCCGCCCGCAAGGCGGAAGAGGGAACGATCTTCCTGGATGGGGTGGCCCAGGGGGAGCCCTTTCTCGACCTGGAGCGTCGGGTCTACAACCTGGATCACCACGAAGGCTGCGTTCGACACTTCACGTTGTCCACTTGTGAGCAGGCCCTGGTGCTGGTGGCCCGCGGTCTGGATCTGCGAGAGAAGCCCTGGCAGGTCTACGCCAACGAGCCCGATCTGGATGTCGTCCTGGCCGTCTGGGTTCTGTGCAACAGCATGCATCTGCAGGGAGAGGACTCGGCGATTCGGAGCGCGGTGGTTCCGTTGGTGAGACTGGAGAGTCTGATCGATTCGCACGGTTTGGAGCTCGCCGAGCTCTCCGGATACCCGAGGCAGATGGTCGACGAGCTCACCGGCAGTCTCGACACGCTGCGTGAGACCGAGCTGAAGCTGAAGGCAGAGGGCGAGTGGGGGAGTGTCGACCTGCTTCAGTACCTCCGGGATCAGCTGCGGCTGATGGACCAGATGGTGTATCCGGCCGACTTCTTCGAGGCCTTTCGCGGCATCGAGGAGCTGGCGAAGTCCGAGCTTTCAGACAACCGGATCGCCGTCATCTGCCGGTCGGACTGCGGGATCTACGAACTGGAGAAAGAGCTCAAGAGGCTCTATGGAAAGCGGCTCGGGGTCGTAGGGCTGCAGAAGAAGTCTGGCGTCTACACCTTGCGACAGGTGGACCCCTTTCTGCCGGTCGACCTGACCGAGGCCTACCGCAAGCTCAACGTACTCGATCCTGCGGTGCAGGGTGGCGGCTCGAGCAACCGGTGGGGAGGTTCTGGGGAGATCGGCGGCTCTCCGCGCAAGACCGGAACCGCCCTGAGTCCGGTGGATATCGCCGAGGCTGTCAAGCTGGCCTACCGCCGCCCCGGAGTCTGGGAGCGGGCCCGCTCTATCGCACTGGCGGTGGCTCTCAGTGCACTACCCATGGTGGCCGGATGGCTGGTGGTGGTCTGGAATCGCGTGCTCGAGGATCCTCGAGCCCTCTTTGCCGATCGGTTGCTCGAGTTTCTCGCCATGTCCAGTGCGATCGCGATTTGCTGTCTCCTGGTGTTGGGTCGTCGTCGCCGGCGTCGGGTCTTCGGTCTGCAGTTGCCCGAGGGAAGAGGTTGGTCTCTGATGGCCCCAGCGGTGGCCCTGGGAGGTTTGGCAGGTGGGGCTTGGGTGTTTCTGCAATCCTGGCTACAGGCTGGGACCCTGGCATCACTCGGTATGCCGCAGTTGCTGGCCCTGGTGGGTTTTCCGCTGCTTGCCGAGATCGTCTTCCGCGGTGTGGCTCATGGAGTCATGATTGATGATTTCAGCATCCAGCACTCCCGGGGACGCTGGTTCCTGTCCTGGCCGGTGGCCATCTCGACCCTCCTGTTCGTCGTCTGGACCCTGGTCCTCCGGCCCCTGGCGATCACGGACCTCTGGTGGCCTCAGCTGTCGCCGTGGGTTCTGCCCCTGGGCGCTGCGGTGAGCGGCGTCGCGCTCGGCATGGCAAGAGAGCGATCGGGAAGTCTTCTCGCCAGCCTCGGATTGCATTACCTGGCAGTCGCCATCGCTCTGGCCATGGTCTCGATCTTCCGCTAGCCCGACCTTTTCACCAGCCTTCTACTTCCCGGTAGATCCCCCTCTCATGAAGTCCTACCGGATCAACGAGATCTTCTTCAGCCTTCAGGGCGAAGGTGCGCGTACAGGGTCGGCTGGCCTCTTCGTCCGATTCTCCAGGTGCAATCTGACCTGCAGGGTCGAGACCCATGGATTCGACTGCGACACCGAGTTCGAATCGGGCACCGATTTCACGGCTGAAGAGATCCTTGCCGAGCTCAGAGCCCTGACCTCCAATTGTGATTGGGTGGTGCTGACAGGAGGAGAGCCGGGTCTTCAGGTCGATACGGAGCTGATCGAGGCACTTCACGAGGCCGGCTACAAACTGGCAATCGAGACCAACGGTACGGTCGAGTTGCCCGAGGGCCTGGACTGGATTACGGTCAGTCCGAAAGTCGCGGAAGAGGCGATTCGACAGCGGCAGGCCGACGAGGTGAAGGTTGTTTGTAGGCACGGCCAGGCCGTGCCCGAGACCATGGTCGAGGCCGATCACTATTGGATCTCTCCTGCTTTCGAGGGCGACCGGGTCGATGATCGCACCCTCGACTGGTGCATTCAGCTGGTCAAACAAAACCCGCGGTGGCGACTTTCCGTACAGATGCACAAGTTCTGGGGGATTCGATGACAGTAGCCCACATGAATCATGCGGACTGGTACAATCGGTCCAGGTCTCCTGTTTTCGAGTAGGTAGAGGTGCTACCTTTTTGGATAGTTTCGAGCTACCCCGATATTTCGGTGCTCACTACCCCTTGTGGGGTTCCTCTCGAGTCGTGGTTTGTGTAGCGTCTGCCCGAGAGTGTTGAGCAGGAGCCGCTGAACGAATGTCCTTGATCGCTCTGAGAGCACATCTGTCGGGTCTGGGCCTATGTGGCTGCCAGTCGGGCAGAGTTGCGGCTTCTGGCTCTGCCTCGCAGTCGGCGACTTCGCGCCTGCGCCGACTGCTCCCGGTCGCCACTTCGGTGATCGCAGCGGCTATCCTGGTCGTCTATCACCTTGTCCTTCTGGGGCAGCGATTGGCCGACCTGAGCCTGTTCCAGCCGGTTGTGGCTCTACGGTGGCTCATAACGGTTGCTCTGCTGTTCGCCCTGAGGCGGATGCACGCTTCCGGTGTGCCCCTGGTCTGCGGGCGCAGGGCACTGGCCTTCTGGCTGCTGGTGCTGCTCCTGCACGTCAGCTTCCTCGGCCCTCTGTCCGAAGAGGCAATTACCAGCGCAGACTCGCAAACGAATATCGGTCTGACGCTGATCCTGCCGGCAGCAGCGCCTCTGGTGCTGCTCTCGACGATCGCCCTGGTTTCGTGGCTGGCGGCCCGCAGGAGAGCCACAGGTTCTCCTCCTCGGCGTCCCTTGGCCTTCCCTACGGTCTGGGTAGAGCACCCTTCCCGGGGTGGCTGGCTCCCATCTCTCGCTTCGAGACCCCCTCCAATTCTCTCCTGACACCGGCGTAGCAAGCGCCACAGCAGCACTGGTTGGGACCTCCAGGGTCCCGACTTCGAGTTTTCGAGGGTGCTCGCTCGCCGATCTGGCAGCGATCGCTCGCCCGAGAACGCAAGAAATCGAGGCCTGACGATGGGTCTCGAAACGCCGAGAGAGCCGGACAGGCAGTAGAGAAATGAGAGAGGAGTCTCGAGTTTGACTGGATTTGACATTCACCGCGCGGTGCTTCACCTACCGATTCTGACGACACTGCTGTCGATCTTTTTTTGTGTCGAGTTATTCAGGCGCTACCGGGAGAAAGGCGGAGGTCTTTACCTTCTATGGTGGGGGATTGGTATGGCCACCTATGGGATTGGAACCTTCACCGAGTCCTTCACCACGGTCATTGGCTGGAATCCATGGATATTCCGCTTGTGGTACGTCAGCGGTGCCTTCCTGGGAGGGTATCCCCTGGCTCAGGGTTCGATTTATCTCCTGATGAGCCGAAAGTTCGCGAATCGGTCCGCTGTGGTGATGGTCAGCCTGATTGCCGTGGCGTCTGTCTTTGTATTTCTCACCCCCTTGAACACCTCCCTGGCCGAATCACACCGGCTCTCAGGGCAGGTGATCGAATGGCAGTGGGTGCGCTGGATCAGCCCATTCATCAATCTCTACTCCGTCTTCTTCCTGGTCGGTGGAGCCCTGGTATCCGCCTGGAAATTCCGGATTTCTCCGCAGCTTCGCAATCGCTATGTCGGCAACATCCTGATCGCTGTCGGCGCCATTTTGCCCGGGATCGGGGGTTCTCTGACGCGTGCAGGGTTCGTGGAAGCACTCTATGTCACGGAGCTTCTCGGTCTCTTGCTGATCTACTGGGGTTATCGAAAGAACATCGCCGGCAAAGTGCCGGTCACAGTTCGGGCGATCGTTGCTGAGACGCGCCCGGCAGCCATGGAACCATGAATTTTTTCAACGATACGAGGAATTGAGCCCATGCTCAGAACGACACAACTGACAGTCATGATTTGCCTACTGGCGCTGGTAATCGTGCCAGTTACCAGTTTTGCAGTGGCGTCGCCGCAGCAGGAAGAGAGCGCGGCCACCGAACCAGAAACGGAAGCCGAAGCCGAGGAAGATCAGGCGGAAGAGAACGGTGAAGATTCCACCGATCCAACGGCCTCGTTCTTCGAGGCAACCACGGTCACTGCCACCGGCTCCGAGGTCGATGTCTTCGACATCGCAACCCCGGTCTCGGTGATTCCCGAGGAGGAGATTCGGCGGAAGTTGCCTGAGAACGCCGTCGATCTGTTCCGGGCCCTGCCCGGCGTCGACGTCAACGGCGTCGGGCCCAACCAGGCCAGACCCATCATCCGCGGCCAGAGGGGCCTCAGAGTCCTGTTCATGGAGAACGGGCTGCGATTGAACAATGCCCGAAGGCAGTCTGATTTCGGCGAGGTCTCGGGGCTTATCGACATGGACAGCGTCGCCAGAGTCGAGGTCCTGAGGGGGCCCGCTTCGGTCCTCTACGGCACCGACGCCATCGGTGGCGTCTTGAATCTGGTGACCAAGTCACCGGCCTACGGAGACGGCAGCTGGATGGCAGGCTCCTTCGGGCTCGGCTACACCGATGCCAGCGAAGGCATGAAGGCCCAGGGTTACGTCCAGGGACGGCAGCAGAAATGGGCCTTCAACCTGGGTGCCACCTACCGCGACTCGGAGGACTATCTGGCTGCCGGGGGAAGCTTCGGCGATATCACCCTGCCGGATGACACCCCGGTGAACGATACCGGGCTGCAGGACGACAGCATCTACGGGTTTCTCTCCTACGATTTCACCGACAGCCAACTCCTCTCCTTCCGGTTCAATCGCTACCGGGCAGGCGAGACCGGGTTCGGTTGGGTGGACCCGATTCTTCTGGGTGAGCTGGATACGGTCCAGATCCTCTACCCGTTCCAGGACTTCAACCGCTACACGATGGAGTACAGCGCCAACGCGCTGCAGGCGACCCTGGCCAATACGGTGCGGGTCAATCTGCTCTACCAGGAGAACGAGCGACAGCTTCAGAACAACATCGACGCCTACGACGATGTGGTCTTCGGGCAGCCGCTGCCGCCGGGGATGTTCTTCCACGTTGGAGTCGAAACCGACAACTTCACGGATCTATCGACCCTCGGTCTGCGGGCCGAGGCGACGAAGATCCTGGGCCAGAATCATCTGCTCTCCTATGGTGGCGAGTACTATGACGACGACTCCTTCAACACCGACTACTCGCTTATCTCCGGTGCCCTGGCAATGCAGACGGATCCCACCAAGCCGCCGGAGCGTTTCACCCCTCCCTTCTTCGAAGACGAAGATGACATTGCCAACACCCCCAACGCCGAGAACATCGCCTGGGGCCTCTTTGCTCAGGACCAGTTCCTGATCGGCAGCCGATTCTCGGGCACGGTCGGCATCCGCTATGCCAACACCGAGACCAATGCCAAGGAGACCCCCGGTCTGGACGTCACGGGTCTGGACTTCTCGGATGACGACGTCGTAGGGGCGGTCAGCGGGGTCTACCAGGCGACGAGCTACCTGAATCTCGTCGGCACCTATGGCACCGCTTTCCGTGCGCCCAACATCGTGGAGCGGCTCTTCAACGGTCTGACCCCTGAGGGTAGCGGCTATCAGATTCTGAATCCGGATCTGCAGTCGGAGGAGAGTGAGAACGTCGATCTCGGACTCAAGTATCGGCGCATGAACGCGGTCTTCGAGGTCATGATCTTCCGCAACGAGATAACGAACGGCATCGTGCAGGAGTTCCTGAGCGATGAGGAGATCTCGGAGCTTCCGCCAGATGTGCAAAAGGAGATCGAGGACTCGGGCGCCAGATTCGTGGTTCAGCAGCAGAACGCCTCCAAGCTGCGGTTCGAGGGGGTCGAGGTCATGATCGGCTACCGCGCCAATAGCGGTGTCTCGGTCGGGGCCAACTACACTCATCTGACTGCTGACAGGCTCGATAGCGAACAGCCACCCACCGGCAATACCTATACAGATAAGATCAACTTCTACACCCGCTACGATAGGCCCACCGGCAGGTATTGGGTGGAGTATCGCCTGCGCCACAACGGCAGCGCCGATGCGGTGACGGACCCCGACGCACCTCTCACTCCGGTTGGTGACACGCTTCCGGCCTTTACCATCCACACCCTGAGTGGCGGCGTCGTGCTCTTCGAGAGAGGCAGGCAGCAGCACAGCCTGACCCTGGTGATCGACAACTTCACCGACGAGCTCTACTCCGAGTTCTCGAACGCCACGTTCTTCCGTCCGCAACCGAGGCGGAACTTCATCGTCAACTATCGTCTGCGGATCTGATCTAGACGGTACCTTCGTCTTGGCCCCGGAGTCCTCTCGGATTCCGGGGCCCTTGTTTTTCCTGGCCGATCTATAGCGTGGCGTGGCGAGGAGGCAGGACCTCGGTCTCCAGTCCAGCGATCTCCCTGAGTGCTGCCTCGGTATAGCGAGCCGCCATCAGACCTCGCCACTGGGCCTTGAAGTCGGTGTTGTCCATGGGTGTCGCCAGCTTGCGGGCGAGCTGAGCGACCTCCGCGATTCTCTCCTCAGTGAGCGACTGACCTCTCAGGGTTTCGGTGGCAGCCTCTACGGCGACGGGTTGCGAGCCCACCGCACCCAGAAAGATCCTGGCGTCGGAAACGACACCCCTGGCGTCTGTCCACACGGCTGCAGCAACGGATAGCACCGCGAAGTCGATGGATCCACGCCGACGGAGCTTCCAGAAGCTCGAGCGGCAGTGATCGCTGTCACTCGCGGTGGGGAGAAGCACGTCGGCAACGACCTCGTCGGGCCGTTTCGTCAGGTATTGGATGCCGTCGTCTCGATAGAGCTCAGTTATGGGCAGGATTCTCTCGCCGTCGGCAGACAGCAGGCGCAATCTGGCTCCGAGAGCGCAGAGCATGGGAGCCGAATCGGACGCGGTGTGGGCCCAACAGCGCGACGAGCTGGGAGCGACCCAGCAGACAGTCCCAGCCTCCTTCATGCAATAGTCGATCGCTCGTCGCCAGTCCTCGGTCTGGTTGTAGTAGGTGCAGCGGGTGTCGAGGCAGATATTGCCGCCCAACGTCCCCATGTGTCGTAGGGGAGGCGAGGAGATCGAAGCGACAGCCCGGGCCAGACCGGGAAAACGGGCTCTCAAAGCCGGATTGCGAACCAGGTCTTCGAGCAGGGTGGTAGCGCCGATTCGAGCCTCCCTGGAGGTGTCGGCGACGTCGACTCCGTTCAGTTCCTCGATGGACATGAGGCTGACCACGGTTGCCGGCTTCTGGTGCCGCCGCTTCATGTTCGGCCACAGGTCGGTGCCGCCGGCGACGACGCGGGCCTCCGGGCCTTCGGCTGCAAGGATCGACAAGGCCTCCCGGATCGAGCCCGGTAGGTGAAAACGAAACTGGGGCAGACGAAGCATGAGGGCTTCCTCGTTATCTTTCTAGCTCGACCTTCGAGTCATTTCGTTGTCAGAGCCCTGTCTTTCGTCTTCAGGGCCTTGTCGCGGTCCGACATCGTTCCTGTGTCTCCCCGCATTTTCGAATGTCGTTGGCTTTTCGGATCGTTGATCGCTCTGCCGTCGCCGCCTTCCTCCGGTGTCGGCACGATCAGGGTCTCTCCGAAGTCGACTTCGGGAAAGCCGATCGGGCCGAAGCGGGCTTCCTCGCCTTTGTCGCCAGCCGCCAGGGCCTGCAGGATCATGTACGGCTGAATCGGCACCTGATCGATGCGGACGCCGACCGCGTCGTGGATGGCATTGGCGAGCGCCGGGGGCACCGGAAGCAGGGGCCCCTGTCCGACTTCCTTGGCACCGAAAGGCCCCTCGGGATCGGGATCCTCGATGAGATAGCTGGTCACTTCGGGCATGTCCAGGAAGGTAGGGGTCTTGTACTCGAGCACCGAAGGCACCTTGTGCACCAGGGCGTCGGAGAGATGTCGCGGCAGCCGGCGAAAGGCCTGTTCCTCCATCATGGCCTCACCCAGTCCCATGTAGACGGAGCCCTCGATCTGCCCCAGAACGAGCGTCGGGTTGATCGCCCGTCCGATGTCGTGGGCAAGCCAGACGTGGACTGGGCGGTAGATGCCGCTCGAGGGGTCGACCTCCACTTCGATGACGGCAGCCGAATAGGAGTAGGTCGGCGAGGGTCCGACTCCGGCACCCCGATACTTTCCCGGCGAGCGCGGCGGAATGTACGAACCGACCGTGCTCAGGGTTCCGAACCGGGCCTCAGCCGTGATCACCGCATCCTCGAAGCTCAGGCCTGCCTCCGGAGCCGCCGAATCGAAGACCCGACGCTCCGCGAAGACCAGATTCTCCGGGGCGGTTTCGAGGCGCTCGGCCACTGCACCGGCGATGAGGTTGCGTGCGCGTGTGGCTGCCTGGAGGGCGGCATTGCCGGCCATGAGGGTCACCCTGGACGAGTAGCTGCCCAGATCGACCGGTGTCAGATCGGTGTCGGCCACGCAGAGGCGGATGTCCTGCAGGTCGACCCCCAGGACGTCGGCCACCAGGGCGGCCAGTACCGAATCGGAGCCCTGTCCGATCTCGGTCTCGCCGCAGAACAGGGCGACTCCGCCGGAGCGGTCGAGCTTGAGCTGCACCCCCGACTGCGGTAGGTGATTCCAGTAGATGGGGAGGCCGGCGCCGCACATGTAGGCGCCGCATGCCAGCCCAAGACCGCGACCATACGGCAGGTTGCCTCGTCGCTGACGCCATTCGCTGCCCTCGATGACCGCCTCGATGCAGCGTCGAAGGCCAATCGTGCCCAGGCGAAGCCAGTTGGCGGTCACCTGGCCCGGAGTGGCGAGGTTGGCCAGCCTCAGATCCGCCGGGTCGATGCCCAGCTTTTCCGCCGCCTTGTCCAGATGGACTTCGAACGCGAAGCGTGGCTGGGGTGTTCCATGACCCCGCTTGGGACCGCAAGGAGGCTTGTTGGTGAAGCACCGTACACCGTCGAACTGATAGCGGGGCAAAGGGTAGGTGACCGTCTGAAGGGCTCCCGTGTAGTAGGTGGAAGCGACTCCGTAGCTGCCGTAGGCCCCGCCGTCCAGAGCGGTCTGGAG
Source organism: Acidobacteriota bacterium (assembly GCA_030597375.1). GTDB lineage: Bacteria > Acidobacteriota > Thermoanaerobaculia > Multivoradales > JAHEKO01 > JAUVRX01. Next base: position 1,890 of record JAUVRX010000046.1, on the reverse strand, counting down.
GTGCTGAGCTGTCATCGCTCCATCCTTCGAGAAACCGGTGCGGATCTTCATCGACACCGGATGGCGCCCCCTGTGGCAGTAGAAGACCTCCTCGCGGTCCAGGGTGATCTTGGTTGGCCGTCCCAGTTTGAGAGCCATCCTGGCGGCTACGATCTCGTGGTTGAAGGGGTCGCTCTTGCCACCGAAACCGCCGCCGTTGGGGCAGGCGATCACCCGGATGCGGGCCGCTGGAATGCCTAGAACCCTGGTCAGGGCACGGTGCAGATAGTGAGGCGTTTGGGTCGAGGAATAGACGGTAATTCGATCGACGTCCTCCGGCACCGCCACGGTGGCATGCTGCTCCAGCGCCATATGAGTGTTGCCTTCGTAGAAGAAGTGGTCCTCCAGGATCAGATCGGCCTCCTCGAAGCCGCTCTGCAGGTCGCCAAATCGCATCGACACCCGCTTGTGGATGTTGCCTTCGGAACCGTAGTCATGGATGCGAGGCTCCGGGTTGGCCAGGGCCTCTTCGATGGAAGCGATCGTCGGCAGCGGTTCGTATTCGACCCTGACCTGAAGAGCGGCTTCGTAGGCCGAGTCCTCTGAGGTCGCAGCTACCGCGGCCACCGGGTCACCGACGAATCGCACCCGGTCGATGCCGAGTGCATGCTCGTCCTGCGAGACCGGAAGGATGCCGAAGGTCTCCGGCATCTCGGTGCCGACGAGGCTGCCGAGAAAGCCGTCGACCTTCTGGGCCGGCGCGAAGTCGACCGAGGAGATCCTGCCGTGCGGGATCTTCGAGCGCACCAGGCGCAGGTAGCACATGCGAGGGAACTCGAGGTCGTCGGCGAAGCGGGTGACGCCGCTGACTTTGTCCCTTCCATCGACCCGGCGGAACGGTCGGCCCACGTACCGGCCGGAGGTGGGGTCCAGGGCAGCAGTCTGGTCGCGAATCTTGGGCTCGTCCATCGTTCTTTCGCAGCTCCTATGACCGTCTTTGCCTGGCGGATTCAGCCGGCATCGGAAGAGGGAGGGGGAGAGCCGTGGAGGGTCTCGTGGGAGTAGGGTCGGTCCTCGCCACGGAGTCGGGCTGCTGCCGATTCCACAGCCTGGACGATCTTGTGGTATCCGGTGCACCGGCAGAGATTTCCGGCGAGGGCCTCTTCGATCTCGTGCCTGGTGGGTGCCTTCTCTTCTTGGAGCAGCGCCAGCGAAGCCATCACCAGGCCGGGAGTACAATAGCCGCACTGTGCGGCATTGAGATCGGCAAAAGCGGTCTGCAGCGGGTGGAGCTCGTTGGCTTCCTGAAGGCCCTCTACGGTCTGGATCTCGCTGGCGGCCAACTGTGCGGCCAGAACCAGGCAGGAAAGGACCGGACGACCATCTACGAGGACGGTGCAGGCCCCGCACTCACCCAACTCGCACCCGTGTTTGGTTCCGGTGAGTCGCAGCTGCTCTCGCAGGACTTCGAGCAGGGTGTGATGGGTCGGAAAGGAGACGGTCTTCGGCTCGCCGTTGACCGTCATTTCCAGGGTTGTGACTCTTTCGGACATAGGCAGCCTCACTGACGTTGTGCTCGGGCGCCCTTCGAGGGTCGGTAGCTCGTGTGAGTCTGGAGAGGCAGGCTCGACTCCTGGAGCCATCAGTCCGAAGACCAGGGTATCCGCGAATTGCGCTACGATCGCCGAAATTCTGGCCAGATGCAGCCTCTCTGTCAAGCAGGCTCTAGCCCGCATGATTCCTGAGCCCCACGGCATCGAGTGGACTGTCATGCCTACACCCTTGGAGCCTGAGCGGCCCTCGAGTCCGATCTCGGCGTTGCGCCTCCTCGACATAGTCCCGCTATGCCTGTGTCGGCGCGCCTTGAGCTCGAACCCGATGCCTCGCTCATCCACCAACCGTGTAGGCATG
>JAUVRX010000190.1 GCA_030597375.1 Acidobacteriota bacterium | reverse complement strand
GAGCAAGGACCATTTTCTGGATTCCGTCCTTAGAGAGGAGAAGGTCTTCGTGATCGGCGTCGAAGATGAGCTTGGAGTCCTACTCACGTAATCGGTGGATCAGGAGGCACGACTCCTCATCGCGCGAGATCGCGGCTCTCTTCGCGCTGGCGGATCGCGATATCGAGCAGAGTCAAGTCCCGGGTCTCGGGCCTGAATGGCGCTTCGACATTGCCTACAACTCCACCCTTCAGTCCGCCACAGCAGCTCTTGCGGCAGCCGGTTTCCGAGCCGAGCGTTCCAACAAGCATCTACGGGTGATCGAGTGTCGGGAGTTCACCGTCGGTCTCGACAAGACCCAGGTCCGAGTGCTCGACAAGTTTCGCCGCAAACGGCACGTGGCGGTCTACGAGCAAGTCGGTTCGATCTCCAATCTCGAAGCTGCAGAGATGGTCGAAATGGCCAAGGAGATCCGACGGCGAGTCGAGACCTGGATCAGCACCCAGTATCCAGAGCTCCTGCCCTCCTGATCTCGAGAGTCTCTGCCTCGGGAACCGGAACCCGAAATCAAGCTGCTTCCAAACGTGCGGCGGCGTTCTAGAAATCGAGGAGATTGATCACGCTGCCGATGAGCTGGCAGCCGGGATGGCTCTCTCGCGCGGAGCGGTGAATCGACCTCAATCGGCCATCGGTAATCCGCTGGGCACGACCATCGGCGAGTCGTTGCGCAGGTCGAGGCTGTTGGGATCCGTCAGGGCGTGCAGGAAGTCCATCAGCAGCTCGAAGTCCCGTTGCGACAGCTGTCGTGGATCGAGCTCATTGGCCTCGATGATGTCCGCCACCAGCCCGGGATCGTTCAGCACCTGGAAGTCGATCTCGGCGAGGTCTTCCCGGTAGGGCAGTACTACCTGGTGACGGTCGTAGGTCTGCATCGACGCCACCGTGTCGAGTTGGTGTTTCGCCATGGCGCGCAGGGAGTTGAAGGCCCCGTCATGGCCCCAGGGGCCGGTCAGCGCGATGTTCCGAAGCGTCGGAGTTCGGAACTTGAACCGGTCGGCCTCATCGCCGGTGGCCTGCTCGCGCCCGTAGTCCTCATGGCCTGCGCCGTCGCCCTTGCCGGGGCCGACCTGGGGCATGCAGACCCCATGAAACTCATGATCGGTCTGAAAGGGACCGGTATGGCACTCGGCGCAGCCCGCCTTGCCGTAGAACAGACGCATCCCCTGTCGAGCTCCGGCGCTCATGGCCTGACGCTCGCCTCTCAGAAATCGGTCGAAGGGGCTGCGGTCGGCACGCCAGGCGTAGGCCTCGAACGCGCCGATGGCGTTGGCGGCGTGAACATAGGTGATGTCCTCGGCGGCGTTGATGTCCGGGAAGGCCTCGATGAACAGTTCGGCATAGGTGTCGTTGGCTCTGAGGCGTATCGCCAGGCGCTCCCAAAGGAGCGGCAGGTCATCGCTCGCCGCAGCCTGGGAGATCTCGTTCTCTTCGCCCTGGCCGGCCATTTCCTCGGCCGAGGTGACCGGGAACATGGCCTGGGCCGCGAGCACGTTGTTCAGACCGGCAGGAAAATCATCTCCAGCGGGAGAGCGGAATCCGGAAGGTTGGGAGGGATCCACCTCGAGGCGCCCGTCATAGAACATGCGATGGAACTCCCGGGCACCGAGATTGAAGACCGGAGGAGCATTGCGGGGCACTCGCGCGTGAATCGCGTCCAGCCCCGAGCCCGTGTCACGGGTGACTCCGAGGCCTCGGCCGCCTTCGCCGACTGGCAGCGACAGGCCGTCCCCGGTGTCGGTCAGGGCGTGGTGGCAGGTGCCGCAGGAGATGTTCCGATTGCCGCTCAGGAGCTTGTCGAAGAACAACAGACGCCCCAACTCGACCTGCATGGGGTCTGGCCGGCCATTGTCGTAGAAGTCGAGATCCGTCACCGCTTTCGGCAGCCGAGTCATCCAACGGCTGGCTTCCGAAGAGCCAGGATCCTGTTGCGAGGCTTCCACTGGGCGCTCGGCCCGGCTGGGCGTCGGTACCGCGGTGACCAGTAGGCAGAGAACGATTGCGATCGGTATGAGAGAACGCGAGTAGAACATGAACCTCCTCCTTCGGGACACTCGTGTTGCCGTTGTGAGCTGCCCGCAGGAGGGTACAGCTCAATGGGTGACCCTGTCAGAGGAGGGGATGAGGCACAACACCCTTTCGGGTGGGATTCTGGCCACGATTCATGGGCCGGAGCGATGGCTGAAACCCTCAGTCCTCGTTCAGGAGCTCGCGAAGCACGACTCGATAGGCAGGTCGATAGGCGTCGGCGTACCCCTCCGAGTGGTGGACAGCGGGATATCCTTGCTGCTCCTGTCTGGTGAACAGGGCCTCCAACTCCGACGCCGCAAAGGGCAACGCCCCCTCCCTCGCCAGGGTCACGGCCTGGTCGCAGTATCGCTCCAGAGTGGCAGGGTCGGCAGTGTAGAGCTCGGAGGTCCGTACGAAGGCTTCCGATAGGACAGCAGCGTCTCCGCCCATTCGGACGAAGGGTCGTAGGTTGACCCGTACGAGCTGGCCGTCTGGGCTCAGCGGCTCCATCAAAGGCTCCTCGGGCCCAGGGCTCTCGAGTGTCTCGATCTCCCTGGCCAGCCACCGACGAGCCGCCTCGCGGTCGGAGACTGCATGCTCGCTCCCCATGGCCGCCTGATGGAGCAGCTGGTAGAGAGCCTGGGGTTGCATCCGGGGGTAGCGGGCGATCTGCGCCTCGGGGATCTGCTCCAGGCCTTCCTCCTGAGCAGCCACGGGCAGCACAGCGATGAGGGCCAGGCTCGCCCAGATTGCGACCTTCAGCAGAGGCCGCGCCGCGCCTCGGATCGGGGAGAGTGTGCGGTCCACGGTCTGTCAGGGGAACTCTGAAGGTGACAGGCCGATGTCCACGATGGAGCAGCCGTCTCGCACGTGGATGTCGCTCCTGGTCGCTTCGTCGAGGACGTGGCGGTCTGCCGAACCCGGGTTGAACCAGACCTGCACGCCACGCATCTCGGCCACCTCGGGGAGAAGCTCCAGAGTTCGAGCTGGCGGCAGGTAGAGACTGATTCTGTCCAGGGAGACCGGCAGATCCTCGAGCGACCGAAAGACGGTGAGCTCCTCGATCTCGTCCTCGTGAGGATTGACGGGGAAGACGTTCCATCCAGCGCTCTTGTAGGCGCGGACGCATTTGTTGCCGAACTTGGTTCGGTTCCTGGAGGCGCCGACGACCGCGATTGTCCCGGCGCTCACGGGCCGGTCCTGACGATCTGGCGGGCATCGCCGACCCGACGAGTCACGCCCGTGGAATCGAGATGCTCGAGGATGGGGATGGCCCACTTTCGGGTCAGGTGGAAACGCTCCTTGAAATCCCCGACGCTGAAGGTGTCGAGGTCGCTGGAGCGCAGCTCATCGGCGACACGAGTCAGGGCCTGAGCCGAGATGAAGAAACCGCCCGGCAGTCGCGCCAGCTTCTTGTTCTGCAACAGGTACCGGATCACCCCGTCCAGGATCTGCGGTTTGGCACCGAGCTCCTCGCGCATCTCGTTCGGCGAAGGGGGGCGCAGTCCGGCAGCATCGAAACGCTGCAGAATCGCCTTGCTGAGCTCGGATTCGTCGTTCGTCAACTCGGCGCTGCGGCCGGGCAGGTTGATCAGATCTCCATTCACCACCAGGACCTTCTGCGCCTCGAGCCAACCGAGATAAACGTCGTCGAGCTCGGAACCACGACCGGGGAGGATGCGAGCGATGGCCTCGGCCTTCGGGATCCCCCCCGCCAGACGCTCTCGTCGAAAGTAGGACTTGAGGACTTTGCCGGCCCGATCGACGACCTTCTTGTAGGCGCTCGGAGCCAGCCAACGGGCGCTGTGCCCCGGTCCCGGATCGACTCGGAGCGCCTGCTGATCGGAGACCAGGGCGGCGAGATCGGGCTCGATCGTTGCCGGTTCGACACCCAGGCGGCGAGCCACGGACTCGGTCGCGACGCCCGCCTCTCCCGCCTCCTGGACCCAAAGAGCGAGTGCGTCCTGGGTCCCACCCTCCAGCGCCTGCAGTGCCGAGGCGAGCTGGGCACCCCGGCGACGGTGCCAGACCGGATCCAGGATCTGACCTCCGCCCAGCGTCGATTGAGGCGAAGGACGGCGGACGATGAAGTGGTCACCCCGAATGGCTACCACCGGTCGCTGGAGACGGATCTCCACCAGACCGCTGCTGCCAGGTTCGAGCGGACCGCTCAGGGGGCGGAGTCGCCCCAGCACCTCACTGGAGTAGAGGTGAAAGCGAATCGGGATGGAACCCCGGATGGTCTTGGGCGCATCGGCAAGGAGGGTCATCCGACCCGCCAGGCTGGTGGTCGTCCCGAACTTGCCCGAAGTCACGAGCTGCTCTCCGCGCTCCACAGCTTCGCGCTTGGTGCCGGTGAGCTGCAGGGCCGTGCGCTCGCCGGCCACCGCCTCTTCGCGGCTCGAGCCGTGCACCTGGATGCTCCGGACCCGGGCCTTGCCTGCCGACGGTAGGAGGTCCAGGCTGTCCCCGACCCGAACCCTGCCGCTCACCAGGGTGCCGGTGATGACGAGGCCGAGCCCTTTGAGCAGGAAGGCACGGTCAACCGGCAGCCGACAGGGCCGCTTCAGATCGACCGCGGTTGCGTGACGTCCGGCCAATTCGAGAAGGTGGGACCGGAGCTCGGGCAGTCCGTCTCCTGTCAGGCTCGAGACGGTCAGGATCTCGGCGTCGGAAAGGGGTGTCTCGGCCAGCAGCTCCTCGACCTCCATGCGGGCCAGCTCGAGAATCTCTTCCGAAGCCAGGTCTGATTTGGTCAGCGCCACCAGACAACCGGGGATGCCCAACAACGAGCAGATGGCGACGTGCTCGCGGGTCTGGGGCTTGACGCCTTCGTCGGCCGCTACGACGAGGAGCAGGACCCGGATACCGCCCAGGCCGGCCAGGGCGTTGTGGACGAAGCGCTCATGGCCTGGCACGTCGATGAAGCCGACCTGGAGATCCTCCTCCCGCAGGTGGGCGAAACCGAGATCGATGGTGATCCCCCGCTCCTTCTCCTCGATCCACCGATCGCAGTCGATGCCGGTCAGGGCCTCGACCAGCCGGGTCTTGCCATGGTCGATGTGGCCAGCGGTGCCGACGATCACTCGCCGCACCGGGTCGGAGATTTCAGTCTTGCTCGGCAAGAATGTGGCGCGCCAGGCGATTGATGGTGGAACCATCGGTGCGGCCGCTGTACCGCGCCATGATGGTCTTCATGATCGGTCCGATGGCTTGCGGTCCACTCAGATCCTCTTCCTGTAGAAACGCACGGATGGCCTGCATCAGCTCTTCTTCGTCGACCGCCGGAGGCAGGTAGGCTTCGAGGATCTCGGCCTCGCGATCTTCCTTTGCGGCCAGATCTTCCCGCTCGCCAGCTCGATACTGTTCGCTCGACTCTCGGCGTTGCTTGATGCCCTTGCGAACGAGGCTCAGGAAAGTCGCCTCGTCGACGTCCTCGCCGATTCGGATACGTTCGTTGTCGATCGCAGCGAGCAGCATTCGGAGAGTGGCGAGTCGCTCCCGATCGCCGGCTTTCAGGGCCTCTCGCACCTGCCGTTGGATCTCGTGCTGCGG
>JAUVRX010000263.1 GCA_030597375.1 Acidobacteriota bacterium | reverse complement strand
TACCTGCCGGATGTCATCGCCATCGCCTCCATGTATCCGGAGTGGCTGGGGTACGGTGCCGGCGTGACGAACTACATGGCAGTGCCGGACATGCCCCTCGACGAGGCGGGGACAGAGTTCGACCTGCCTGGCGGCACCATCATGAACGCCGATCTGGGCTCCTTCAAGCCGATCAGCAGCTTCAACGACGAGTACTTCCGAGACAACGTCGAGGAGGGGATCTCCCACTCCTGGTACGACGGCGACTGGCAGCGGCATCCCTGGGAGGAAGAGACCGTTCCCAAATACTCCGAGTGGGAAGACGACGGGAAGTACTCCTGGGTGAAGTCGCCGCGGTTCAAGGACGCGCCGATGCAGGTCGGTCCTCTGGCGCAGGTGCTCGTGGGCCTGGCCTCCGGCCACGAGCTCTTCACCAAGTACGGCACCTACGTTCTGGAGGAGGCTGGAAATCTCGCCGGCGTGAAGCTGTCAGCGAAGGCTCTACATTCCACACTCGGTCGCCACGCTGCTCGGTGTATCCGCACGGTTGTGCTCTCCGATTTGGCTCTCGAGCACTGGGGACTGCTGGCCAACAATATCGCCAGCGGCGACACGGAGATCTTCCGTCCACCGGAGTTCAAGGGCGTCCAGAAGGGATTCGGATTCCACGAAGCACCGCGCGGCGCGCTCTCCCACTGGGTGGTCATCCGCGATGGGAAGATCGAGAATTACCAGTGTGTCGTGCCGTCGACCTGGAATGCCGGGCCGAGAGACAGCAAGGGACAGATGGGACCCTACGAGGCATCGCTCATGGGCAACCCGGTTATCGATCCCGAGAGACCGCTGGAGATCGTACGGACGGTGCATTCGTTCGATCCCTGCCTGGCTTGTGCCATCCATACCCACGATGCAGAGGGTAGGGAACTGGTGAAGGTCCGGGCACTGTAGCTGAGGGAGATCCTGGCGCCGGCATCCGCGTCCGGCGCCAGGGCCCCACACCTTTTCTGAGCCGAGACGCCCTGAGGGCGTCTCGGCTCTTCTTCTTTCCAAGTGCCACCCGACGATGTCAGAGATAAGTCGTAGGTCTGAGAGCCCTTCCTAAGCCCTTAGGATCACCCGACAGCAATACGGACAGACGAGCGGGCCTCACCCCGGCGGACGTTTCGCTCCCCTCCACCCTGGGCACATAATGAGCCTGGACTTCCAAGGGCCGCGCCACCGGCTCCAACGAAATGTCATGGGTCCCTTCGTTGAGCCAACGGGCTTGGTAGCCGACTGAGCCTCCACCCGGGATCGCCTCATGGCGAAAAATGGGTGGCACCCATGGACGGAGGGGACGAATGCGAAAGCGGATCAGTCATCAGCTCATCGTGGCGGTCGCCCTGACCGCGGCGGTCATCTTCGGCCTGCTCTCCCACCTCCTCATCGCCTCCCACAGCCGCTCCATGGTCACCATCATGGAGAGCTACGCTGACGAGAGCGCCGAGACCATCCAGCGCAGTACGCGCTTCGCCATGCTCCAGAACCAGCCTGACGAAGTACACGAGATCATCGACGCCATCGGCCGACAGGACAGCATCCTCGGCATTCGAATCCTCAACAAGGACGGACAAGTCATCTACTCCCCCGACAAGAGCGCCATCGGCACCATGGTCGACAAACATGCCGAAGCCTGCTACGTCTGCCACGCCACCGACGCCCCCCTGGAACGACCCGATAGGCCCTCGAGAACCCGTTTCTTCAACGACCCCGACGGCCAAGCCCGACTCGGCATCATCAAGGCGATCTACAACGAGCCCAGCTGTTCCGAAGCCGATTGTCATGCCCATTCGCCCGACCAGGCCGTCCTCGGCGTCCTGGATATCACCCTGGACCTGGCCAGCGCCGAGCGCCACATGGCCGAGGAACGAACCCAGGCCCTGCTGACCATTGGCATCGCCATACTCTCCATCAGCTTTCTCATCTGGTTGATCATCTATCAACTGGTGGGCAAACCCGTCCGCAAGCTCATGAAGGCAACCGACGCGGTGGCGGCCGGCGATCTCGACTACCGGATCGAGGTCAAACGCGACGACGAGCTCGGCAAACTGCAGAGCTCGTTCAACGACATGACCGGCAAGCTCGCCGAGACCCAGAGTCAGCTCTACCAATCCAACAAGATGGCTTCGGTCGGCCAACTGGCGGCCGGAATTGCCCACGAAATCAACAATCCCCTGACCGGCATCCTGACCTTCAGCAGCCTGCTCCTGAACCAACCCGACCAGGACCCCGCTGTACACGAAGACCTGGAAACCATCGTTCGGGAGACCAAGCGTTGCCGCGACATCGTCAAGGGTCTCCTCGATTTCTCCCGCCAGGTGCCGCCGCGCAAAACCAACTCCGACTTCAACAAGATCGTCAATCAGGCGCTGGCCATCGTCGACCACGAGCTCGACGTGGCCAACATCCAGGTGACCCGAGGCCTCCTCGAGGAGCTGCCCACCGTCCGGGTCGACGCCAATCAGATGATCCAGGTACTCATCAACCTGCTTGTCAATGCCGCCCACGCCATCGGTACGAAGAAGGGCGGTGAGATCTTTGTTGGCACCGACCTCAGAAAGATCGACGGCAGCCCGCACATCGAGGTCAAGGTGGCTGACAACGGCTGCGGGATTCCCAACAAGAATCTACAGAAGATCTTCGAGCCCTTCTTCACGACTCGGGACACGGGCGGAACCGGCCTGGGCCTCGCTGTGATCTGGGGGATCGTCGAAGAACACGGAGGCACCATTTCGGTAGACAGTCAGCCGAACCGGGGCACCACCTTCACAATCCGCCTGCCGGTTACCGAGTCCAACCGTTCTTCCAGCGAGAGCAACGATGATCGAACCACAGACTGACGTCCTCATCGTCGAAGACGAGCCGGTTGTCCAGATGGCGGCTCAGCGAGTCCTGGATCGGGCCGGCATCACCACCGATTCGGCCGTCGATGTCGACAGCGCGATCGCCAAGATGAGAGCCGACACCTACAAACTGGTGCTCTGCGATCTCAAGCTCCCTGGCTCGTCGGGCTTCGAACTAATCGACCATACGCGCACGCTGACAGCAGCTCCAGAGATCGTAATGATCACCGGTTACGCCACTCTGGAAAACGCCCTGGAGTCCTTTCAGCTGGGTGCTTTCGACTTCATCCCGAAACCGTTCGATCCCCGAGAGCTTCTAGGAGTGGTGCGTCGCGCCATTCGCTTCCATCTGGCGAGCGCCGCCTCAGGCGCCATATCTCCCGACTTCTTGGCCGAAGAGGCAGCCCGACATGACGCCGATGCCGGGGTCAAGCGCTATCTACTCGGACGCCACAGTTGGGCCCGAATCGACCAGGAAGGCATGGCGACCCTTGGGGCTGCCGAAACCTTCGCGGGGATGCTGCGGGAGATCGAAACCACCGAGTTCCCCGGCAATTCGGAGCACACGGTTCAGGGCAAGACCCTGGTCCGGGTTCTGAGTCACGGTGGTCTGCTCCATCGCGTGTGGGCCCCTTTGAGCGGCCAGATCATCACCATCAATGAGCGGATCGCAGCCGAGCCCCAGATCCTCGATCAGGATCCGTTTGGCGCCGGCTGGCTCGTACAGATCATCCCTTCGGACCTCGAGCGGGAGCTGCCCCTGATCACACGCCGCTCGGCTCCGGATGATGAAAGCAACGCCATCTCATGAACCACCGACTCGACCGGGAGGAAAAGCCATGGTAATCGTCATCGTCCTGTTGACCGTAGTCATCTTCTTTGTCGTCGATCTGCTGCTCCGCCTGGCCCTGAAGAAGAAGGAGGAAGGCAGGCTGAGAAAAGAGCGGTCCGAGGCCCTCGATACAGGTCTCAAGCTCGACTACACCGACGAAGCCGCCAGCCTCAAGCGAGTCGAAGTAGAGACTCCAAAGGCCCGCATCCTCGCCGTCGACGACGAGCCGGTGGTACTCGAGAGCTTCCGAAAAATCCTCACACTCGAAGGCTACTCGATCGACACCGTGGAGACCGCCCAGGAAGCTCTGGGCCTGGTTCGCAAACACGACTACGATTTCATCTTCACCGATCTGAAGATGCCCGGCATGGATGGCCTCGACCTGACCAAGGCGGTCAGGCACGTCAGGCCGGACATCGACGTGGTGATGATTACCGGCTATGGAACCATCGAGTCGG
>JAUVRX010000267.1 GCA_030597375.1 Acidobacteriota bacterium | reverse complement strand
TTCAAAGTGCACAGGAGATCCGGCGTGAAGGCGAGACAAGGTGGCGTCCCTTCCCTCAAAGTCCGAGTAGCCGCCGCCGTCCCCCTGCGGACCACCCGGAGGGACCTCCAAGGTGGCTAGGGTGAGAGGATTGCTTGCAGGTCTGCGGCAGTCACCGATGCACTGTCACCGACCTGTGTGGGGTCGGCCTCGGCGATCTCGGCGGGTACCCCCCTGGCGAGGTCGTTTGCGAAGTCTGTGAGATCTTGGGCCATGGACGAAGGATCCGCGCCGACAGCCCCAGATCTCTAGTAAGCTGCCGAGTCGCAACTCATGACCTGGGCTGGCTTCAGAAGGAGAAGGATATATTAGGCTCCCATCTGAGGACATCAGGCCGGGCGGAGGGCCCGTTGGAGGAGACATGGAGAATCATGAAGACGACTCAGTGATAGCAGATGTCCAGATCTTTCTCAGCGGTGTGGGGGGAGATCTTCACTTCACGCTAGAGAACGTGGGCCCGGCAACGGCCCGGGACGTGGGACTGAGTATCGAGTCGGAAGGTGGCAAGAATTCCCCTTTCGTGCAGAGTGCAATGGACAAGAAGTTCCCCATCGAGGAGCTCGCTGCCGGCGAACAGCAGTCGGTTCAGGCCATCATCACCACAGGTACGGGGATCCATTTCAAAGCCGTTGTCTCCTGGCAGAACCCAGATGGTACGAGGCGGGAAGTGGAAACTAGACTGACTCCTTGAGGACTGGAGACCTACCGGTGCGGAGGTACCTGTGATGGCATTCATCGACTACATTTCGGAGGATGAGGTACCCGAAGCCGATCGGGTTCCGGACCACGACAACATCCTTCGAGTCCACGGCGTTCACAGCCGGACCATGCGGCAGCACTTCGATCTCTACCGGGATCTGATGTACAGCCGGGGTCCCCTGACGCGAGAGCAGCGGGAGATGATCGCAGTCGTCGTCTCGGCTGCCAACGAATGCCATTACTGAATACAGCATCACGGGGCGGGGCTCCGTCGACTTCTCTCAGTACGCGGAATGGAAAAGCAGGATCAACTGGATCTGCTGTCCATGCTGGTGTCGGATTACCGACAAGCTTCGTTGAGCAGAGCCGATAGAGCGATGCTCGACTACGCTGTCAAGCTCACCCACACACCGGCCACCATCAGCCAGGTGGATGTGGACCAGCTGCGAACATCAGGATTCGACGACCGGGCAGTGCACGACATCTGCGCCATCACGGCCTACTACGCCTTCGTCAACCGCATCGCCGATGGCCTGGGGGTAGAGATGGAAGAGCTGGGGAGTTGACCGGATGGGTGGTCGAGCGATGAAGAAAGTGGTCGTGGCGTCGGGGAACCCGGTCAAGATCCAGGCGACCTTGAACGCCTTCACTCGCATGTTCGCACCGGGTCGGTTCGAGGTCGACGGTGCCAAGGTGGCTTCGGGTGTCGAGGCTCAGCCGATGAGCGACGCCGAGACCCTACGGGGTGCGGAGAAGAGAGCCCTGATAGTTGAAGAGGAGGTGCCCGAGGCCGATTTCTGGGTCGGCATCGAAGGTGGAGTCGAGGCGAGCGACGGGGAGCTCCTGGCCTTTGCCTGGGTGGTAGTGCGCTCGGCAGGTTTCAGTGCCAGGGGTCGCTCCGGTGCCTTCGTCCTGCCGGCGCCTGTGAGCGAGTTGATCCGGGCCGGCAAGGAGCTGGGAGAGGCCGACGACATCGTCTTCGGTCGGCGCAACTCGAAGCAGAAAGAAGGCGCCCTGGGGCTGCTGACGGGCAACGTCATCGACCGCCGCGAGCTCTACGAGCACGCCATTATCCTCGCCCTGGTGCCTTTCAAGAGCAGCGAGCTGTACAGCGGCGCACCCGAATCGAAGGGTTTGAGAGAGAATGATCGCTAGAGATCTGTCAGAGAGCTCGAACGTGCGAATCAGAATCCAGACCGCTGTCTTCCTGCTCTGTCTCCTCATGGGGGGATTGGGAGCCTCGTCGGGCCTGCCCTACGAGAAGCCGGCGAGAGGCAAGTTCCTCATCGCCGGCCCCGAGATGAGGGATCCAAACTTCTCCGAAACCGTCATCTTGTTGCTGGAATACGACGAGACTGGAGCCCTCGGCCTGATCATCAATTGGCCCACAGAGATGCCCGCCTCCGACGTACTGCCGGATGTAGAGGGTTTGGCGGCAGGCGCACGCCGGGTATTCATCGGCGGTCCCGTTCGACGGCAAAAGATCACACTGCTCGTGCAGACCGACGAGGCTCCCGAGGACGCCCGTCATATCTTCGAGAACATCTACTTCAGCGGTAGTGGAGATCTGCTGGCGCGTCTGGCATCCGAGAAGGACTCCGACCAGCGCTTTCGGCTCTACCTGGGGTGCGCCGGTTGGGGAGCTGGGCAGCTGGATGCGGAGCTGGCTCGCGGGGGTTGGCGCGTTCTCCCCGGCGAGGCGCCGATCGTCTTCGATCCCTCCCCGGAAGGTGTCTGGCCCGAGCTGGTCGAAAGAAGCGCCGCGCATTGGACCGATCTGCTGGGCCCAGACTTGGACTCGGCAGACATCGTCACCCGCCTCGGCATTCCCTCGCCCTGAGGGCCAAGCGACCTCGCCGAGCGCCTCAACCCTCACTGCCTTCTCCCGAGTTAGGATAGTGCCGCCATGGGCGACATGAACGAGTTCTCGCTGCCGATCAAGCTGTTCCTCAAGACCTACCGGTGGCGTCGCATCGATCCGGTGCCCTGGACGCCGCTGAGCAAGCCGCTATCCGAGTGTCGTCTGGGTCTGGTCTCGACCGCCGGTCTGACTCTCGAGGGCCAGAAGCCCTGCAGCAAGGAGATCAAGGGCGGCGATCCCTGCTATCGGGAGATCCCCTGGGATGCGGACGCGAATCGACTGGTGGAGAATCACCGCAGCGAATCGTGGGATCACAGGGGTGTGGAGCAGGACCCGAACATCGCCTTTCCCCTGGACAGAATGCGAGAGCTGCTGGAGCAGGGTCGAGTCGGCTCTCTGGCAGAGCGTTACATGTCGTTCATGGGGTCGGTGACGGCACCCGGACGGTTGGTCCGAGACATTGTTCCCGGGGCGGTTCAGAATTTCGTCAACCAGGGCGTGGAGGTAGCCCTGTTGGTACCGGTGTGACCGGTCTGCAATCAGACCGTGAGTCTGATCGCAGCTGAACTGGAGCGCCACGGGATCTCGACAGTTGTAGTGCAATTGCTGCGGCTGGTAGCCGAGAAGGTCCGTCCCCCCAGGGCACTCCTGGTGCCCTTCCGCCACGGCTACCCGCTGGACACGCCCAACGATCCTGCCAAGCAGATGGCGGTCATCGAGGCCGCTCTCAGTCTGCTGGAGGATCCGTCTTTGGAGCCTCCAGCTCTCGTGGACTATCGACCCGACGCGCCACAAGAATAGAGAACCCCACGTGGGGTTCTCTCTACGCCCTTGAGCCCCTACGCCCCTACGCCCTGGAAAGGGCCATGTGCCCTTTCTAGAAGCCCCAAGAGGCTCCGATCCGAAAGTTGGCCCCTGACAGATCCAGGGTGCCGAAGCCCTGGAAGTCGCCTTCCAGTTCGTCTTTGACATCCTGCCAGCGCCCCTCGAGGATGAGGGACCACTCGAGGTTGATGGGGATTTCGAGGCCGACAATCCCGGACCAGCCGAAAGTATTGCCGTCGGAAGTGAAGCTGTCGGTGAAGATTTCCGGAACGAAGAGACCGAAGTCGATGAAGTCACCAGCCTCCTGCAGCTCCCAGGCGTAGTAGCCACCCGCCAAGCCAATGTACGGAATCGCCGGCGATTGACGCGACGTGAAGCTGTACAGGAGGCCCACCTCGAGGGAGGTGGTGGAAACCGTGGTGGTGTGAGTGATGTCGGCACCGACCTCGTCACCATAGTCCCGGTACGACTGCTGAGCGTCGCCCTCCCAGTAGTTGGCCGTCGCCAGCAAGCCGAGACGTTCGGTCAGCTGACGAATGTAGTCCAGGCCGAAAGAGAGGTCCTCGAAGTCGTTGGCGGAGCCGGTGAACTCGAGCTCCTTGTCATTCCAGTAGGCCGAGTCACCGTTGG
>JAUVRX010000199.1 GCA_030597375.1 Acidobacteriota bacterium | reverse complement strand
TATCGGTGACCTCTTCCTTCGCACGAGCCACAGCCGCGGGCCACACCGTCTCCATCAATCCGAAGGCTCCCTCCGGAGTCTTGGCCATGCGGTCCTCGAGTCGCCATTGGGCGTAGTTCTCGTAGCCGAGAAGCTGGACCCGCTCGTTGCGAAGTTGGAGGATCTCGGCAATGAGGGCGTTGTTGTCGTGGTCGTCACCATTGTCGCCACGGGAGTAGTAGGTCCGCCAGACCTTCTCGCGCAGGTCACGCTCCTCAGAGAAGGTCAGAAAGGGAGCCATAGAGGACCGGGTGTTGGTGATCGCGTACTCGCCTTCGTGCTCACGAGCAGTGGCGGCCGCCGCCGCGGCCTGCACAAAGGAGTCCGACAGGCCACTCAACTGATTCTCCGCGAGATACAGCACGTAGCCTTCCTCGTCGGCGAGGACGTTGTTCCCGAACTTCGTGTGCAGCTCTGCCAGGCGTTGATTGATGGCAGCGTAGCGCTCCTTGGCTTCGCCTTCCAGCGTCGCTCCGTTGCGTGCAAAGCCGTTGTAAACGAGCCACACGAGGCGTTGCTGATCGGGTCGCAAGCCGTCCATTTCGTCGCCTTCATAGACCGCCTTGATGCGGTCGAAGAGGGCAGCGTTCTGGGTGATCTTCGAGCGGAACTCGGCCAACTTTGGAGCCATCTCCTGCTGAATCTCCCTGAATTCAGGGCTCGAAAGGTTGGCGCTCCAGATCCGGTAGTAGGTGAACGCCCGGTCCCGGTCTCGACCCACAACCTCCATTGCGACGATCGTGTTGTCGAAGGTCGGCGGTTCGGGGTTATTGGCAATGGTGTCGATCTCCTCGAGATTCAAGGCCATGCCGGCTTCGAGGGCCGGTTTGACGGCATCGAGGTCCATCTGGTCGAAGGCCGGAACTCCCCCGTAGGGGCCAACCCACTCCGCCAATAGGACATTGCCCTCCCCTGAGGTCCCTGTCTGATCGGTCATGTCTGTCGATTTCTCCCCGCAGCCTACGATGAGAATCACCGCAGCCATCGCGACGAACATCCTGATGTTGCTGTGCATGATTGAAGCTCCTCCTCGGAAGTCCAAAAGGTAAGCCTACAAGCCAGAAGGGAACTAGTCGACCCTGTCGCCCGAGCCGGCGTGCCCACTTCGGGTGGCACTCAGTGGCCCGTCCAATTCGGGTGGCACCGTCAGTGCCGCTATAATCGCGCCAACGTTCCGACGCGTTCAGTCGAGCTCGAACACCGTAGGAGGGCCTCAATGCACCTCTCGTACATGGATCGTGACTGCATCTTCCGCCCAGGCACTGGCGTGCGTCTGACCTGCCTGCTGGCCTCCGTCTTGGCACTCACCGCGCTGCTGCTCGCTGCTGGTCCAGCTAGATCAGCCTGCACCGATGTGGTGTTCCGCGACGGATTCGAAACCGCAGATACCAGCCGCTGGGCCAATTCACCCGACCCGGCGCCGACCACGGGAACCTGGATCTTTAGCTTGGATTTCACGGGCTCCAGGCGCTCCTTCGCCCTCGAGCTCGTCGAGCGACCTGGAGGCCAGATCGTCGGCTACCTCCTCGGCGGGACCCGCCATCGGACGTTCGTCACCGGATCTCTCAGCGGATCCACCCTTGCGTTTGAGCTCGAGCTCATCCACCCGACCGAGACGCGTTCCATCAACTTCACTGGTGCAGTAGCCGGCAACACAATCACCGGAACAGCCTCCGGCGACATTACGAACCAGCCTGTGACTCTTCAGCGAACATTCTGTGAATTGTTCGAGCAGGAATTCGCGGCCGCCCAGGACACCGGGGGGCCTGACCCCGAGCACGTTGTCTTCCTGTCGGTGGTACGAGACGAGGAGAACGTCC
Organism: Acidobacteriota bacterium; assembly: GCA_030597375.1. GTDB lineage: Bacteria > Acidobacteriota > Thermoanaerobaculia > Multivoradales > JAHEKO01 > JAUVRX01. The sequence continues at coordinate 3,366 of JAUVRX010000199.1, read as the reverse complement.
TGGTGGCCGGCGGCTTCGTCGGTGAGGACGACTGCGATCTGTGGGCCTGTGACGGGGGCGTCACCTCCTTCTCAGAGATCGGAGACACTCTCACCTTCGGGCTCGAGACCGATGGTGGCTGCTCGGTGGGCTCCTCCTTCACGGTCACCTGGGATCCGGGCGGCATCTATTTCGGCACTTACAGCTTCACCGATTGCAGCGGCACGAAGTCGGGTGACCTGTTGGCCGCCTATGACATGGGAACCACCAGCCCCGCAGCACGCGAGGCCCTGAGCGCCAGGGTCGAAATCGCCGCGGCGCTCGAAAACGGTACCGCTTTGACAGAGCCACTCGACGGAGTGGCACCGAGCTTTCTGAATTTCGGCAAGGATGAACCGGCCTTGCGAGCCGAGCTCAATGCCGAGATGTCGCTCTACAACGGGATCGAGGTCGATCTTCGGCGGGCGCGGCAGCTCAAGACAAGCTCACATCCACGCACCCTTGCAGATCTGCTACAGCCCGCAGGGATGACGGTCGACGAGATTCGCTCGGGGATCCCGGTGAGCGGTGGCCCGACTCCGGTCCGGTACCGCGACACCACAGCCCGGCCGATCATCGACGATTTCGCCTTGCTCGGACAAGATGCGGGCGCCTGGAAGATCGTTGGCAACCAGACGCAGGCCCTCGACCTGCCGTTCGCCTACACCATTCCGTCAGGAGGCTCTCGCCTCGAGGCACCGACGGCCGACGGCAGCCCGAGCTACGTCTCGATCGGTCCCTACGGCGCGCACTTCTTGCCCCTGTCAGGGGATCCCTCAGGCGAAGCCAAGGCAAACTTCGTCGGCTTCCTTGTGCAAGACGACTCCGAGATGGAGGAATTGGAGGGCAACGGTAACGGCATCCGCGATCCGGGAGAGACCTGGGGGTATCCCCTGGGGGGCGACCTCACCGGAGATCGCGTCCGCCTCCGTCGGCCGGTCTACATCGCACCGCTAGACGGCGAGGTGGGGGCGGTCATCTACTCCGTAGACCCCACCGGTGTCTACTTCGACAACGAGCCTCACTGGAATGTCGACCTTGGCTTCGCAGGCGGAATGCGCCTCGCTCTCGGCCACCTTGGAAAGATCGCTTCCACGCTGCGTGATCTGGTCTTTACAGAGACCGGTGTCGACACTGACACCTTCGCAGGTCCGCCGGGCACCGACCTGCTGGATGGGCACGATCCAATCCCGGTCGCCGCAGGGAGCGAGATCGCGTTCCCGCAGATCCTGGCCGACCCGGTACCGGGTTTTCCCGGTTACTACGTGGGAGGTGGCAGCTTCCTCGAATACCCTTGGGCCCAGATCGAGTTCCAGGCGCCGTTCAGCCTTGGAGAGGACACGGACCTCTCGGCGGACTTCTGTATCTTCCGTTTCCTCACCGGTAGCCGGAGGCAGGAGCTGCAGGCCGTGATGGACGCCGACATGCTCGACCTCGACTCGCTTCGCTACAGTGATCGCCATTTCACCGACCGCTGGCGGTGGACCGCACAGGGCAGCCTGTGCCAGGCGGAGAGCCTCTTGCCGCGCGACTTCTCGGATCTCTACACCAACCTCGGCGGCTGGTTCGAGCGGCCCGAGTCCGGCACGACGGCAGACGAGTTGTTCAGTTTCGTCCCGATCGACAAAGCGGCGGCCGCCTATGACCCATCAAACTACGACTCCGGAGCTGTTGATCACCTGGCGATTCGAAGTCTCTGGCCGCCGCCCTATTCATGGCTCATGCCGGATGGGACAACGGCTAACGCATTCCTCCCGGTTGGGGAGGTGATCGAGCGCTCGAGCGATGAACTGCTCATCCAATGGCGAGACCTCAACGCGACCAACCCGGTGGTGTATCAACGGGCCGCCTACCGGCTCGACAACGACGGTCTGACACTGAAGTGGGGCAACTTCGCGGCATCGGCCGGAGCTGCGGTTTCGCCGGTCCTCCTCGTCACGGACCCGTGCGACGACACCACCGTCCTGTGCTATGACCACGCCGGCGGCGCCTGGCCGCCGTTGTAGGGCGGGTGATCAGCTTTTCTTGGAAATCACGGCGGCAATGATCAGGCCGAAGGGCCCGAGGATCGCGCAGAGGAGGAACCAGCCACAGCCGGATCGGCCCTTGGTCGTGGCGATCCAAGCCCCCAGGATTCCAAATAGCAGCCAGATCGGGATGCCCAAGAAAAGTTCCATGAGCCCATCTCCTTGACGTCAGTTGTCACTCAAAGGCGAAGAATGTTGCTCCGGCTCGTAAGTATACGGCCCAACATCGGGACGGAACTCTTCGCGAGGTGAGCTACCGGCGGTACTATATGTAGAGCCACTCTCGATCTGGTACCTGAACGATGGACAGGAACGAAGCGTCGATTGCGACAAGGATCGCCCTCGGACTGATCCTCGCTGCCGGTCTTGCACGGCGCCTCTGGTACGGCGGCTTCGGCCTGCGGCTGGATCGCTTCGAAGACGAGAAGCACAGCTGGCCCAACGTCCAGTCCATCCTGGAGACCGGCACCCTGGCGCCGGTCAAGTCCTACTACCCCTACCCTCTCTTCAATCTCCCTCCTGCGGCGCTCATCGCGTTGGGTGAGAAGCTGTCCAACTCGGCAGCGGAAGAGCCATGGACCGCGGTCACCGAGGAGGGTCGGGTCTCACCCGAGGCCCTCATGCTCTGTCGGATATGGCCCGTCTTCTATGGCACGCTCGCCATCTTCCTGACCTTCCTTGTCGGTCAGCGCGTCTTCTCCTCCGGAGCCGGCCTGACCGGTGCGCTGCTGCTCGCCTTCTCGCCGCAAGCCATCCACTCCTCGGGTTACTTCAAACCGGACTCGCAACTGCTGTGCATGACGCTGCTGGCTCTAATGCTCGCCCTGCGCGCCGTCGAGCGGCCCAACTTTGCTCGGTACGTGTTAGCCGGGCTCGGTGTCACCCTGGCAGCCAGTAGCAAAGCCATCGGCGTCGTTGTCGCCGTGCCCCTGGTGGTGGCAGCCCTCTCCACGGGATGGAGGCGTCACCGCGATCTGCTGCTACTTGGTGTTGCTGGCCTATCTTCGGCGCTGTCCTTCGCCCTGATCAATCCTTATTGGCGCCTCTATCCCGAATGGCTCCTCAACATCCGCTACCACTACGCGATCCAGGCCAAGGCCAGAGGCCTGACTCAGCTGTCCATTCCATGGCGTACTGTGAAGTCCCTTCTCGAACCGGCCATTCAGAACCCCCTGCTTTCCGGCCTCGGGCTTGTTGGACTCCTCGGATTGGTCGTCTGGCTTTGGCGAAACCGCGGTGTCGAGTCCCAATGGCTTGCCCGGTTAATGTTCCTCACTTTCCCCATCGTCTATGTGGCCGCCTATGCCCTGACGACCGCCTA
>JAUVRX010000160.1 GCA_030597375.1 Acidobacteriota bacterium | reverse complement strand
TCGGTGCTCAACGACTCCAAGTACGGCTGGGACAAGCCCGACGACTCGACTCTCCGCTTGTCGCTGCTGCGGTCTCCCGGGGTGATCCGAAAGTTCCGTCATCAGGGATTCCAGGATCTGGGGCACCACCGTTTCACGTACGCTCTCTACGGACATGGAGGGGATTGGAGCGAGGCCGACACCGTCTGGCAGGCTGCGCGTCTGAATCAGCCCCTGATGGCCTTCAGAACCGGATCGCACGCCGGAGCTCTGGGCAGACAGCTCACCTTCCTGGAGACCAGCAGCCGCAGCGTCGCCGTGCGCTCGTTGAAGCGGGAGGAAGCGGGCCGGCGAGTCGTCGTGCGTCTCCAGGAGACCTCGGGCATCGAGCAGGATTCTGTAGAGCTGACCTTCCCGACCGATATCCGGAACGCGGCAGAGGTGGACGGCAACGAGGAGCACGTCGGGCCGACTCGGATTCACGAAGGTAGAGTGCTGACAGAGCTCGGCCCCTTCGAGCCGAAGGCCGTGGCACTCGAGATCGCCGACCCGACGATCGCCCTCACCCCACCCCGTTGCCTGGCAGTCCCATTACCCTGGAACCTGGCCGCGACCCGTGCCCAGAATCAGCCGGCCAGAGCCGGCTTGGATGGCAAGGGGCACTCGATTCCGGCCGAGCTCTATCCACAGCGAGTGCGCTCCGGAGGCGTCGAATTCCGTCTCGGTCCGGCCTCTGGGGGCTCGCTCAACGCCCTGATCTGCCACGGTCAGAGTATCCAGCTGCCAGCCGAAGACTTCAACCGGGTCCACCTTTTGGCCGCTTCGGTCAGGGGTATCCAGCACCACGCCTTCCGGCTCGGGGAGGACGAGCAGACCTTGCGACTCCATCCATTCAGTGGCTGGCTGGAGTCCTGGCGGGAGTCGACGAGCTGGCCCTTCCACCGACCCACGCTGATAGCGGGCTCTGTACGGCCCCTGGCACCGGTGGTCGCCTGGTACGCCACCCATCGACACGACTCGCGCGGTTCAGACGAGCCCTACGTCTTCTGCTACCTCTACCATCATGTGCTGGATCTGAAGCGACACCACCGGGCTCTCGAGCTTCCCGTGTCCGCAGACATTCGACTCTTCGCCCTCACCCTGGCCGCCGAGGCGATCAGCGACACCCAGTCCGCAGCCATTCGGCTGGACTGATCGACTCCAGGAGCCCGTCCTAGCCCGAATTGTCGTTGTCGAACCCAGGAGGACGCTCCCAGGTGGCGGCATCGTCGTCGAACGCCGGTAGCGTGATCTCCTCTCCCAGGCTCTCCTTGACCCGGTGTTCCCACAACCACGCATACTTCAGGAAAACGCCAATCGACTGCAGGGTGCAGACCACCAGGCCGTGCAGGCCGTCCAGGAATCCGCCTTGCAGCAAGTAGGAGCGGAAGAATCGCCAGAACGGCCGCCCACCGATCTCCATGAAGCCGGCCTTCTTGCCCTCCCGATAGCCCTGGGCGGCCCCCCACTCGGCATAGTTGAGAACTTTCTCGAAGTACTGCTTGACCGAGCGGTAGGTGTAGTGGTCCAGCGGATGCCGAAGGGTCGGGGTTGGCGGCTCGATGTCGAGATCGGCGTGCACACGGCGATTGGGGTAGCGCCCATGCGCTCGATGGAACAATCGGATCACCTTGTCGGTGGACCAGCCGGAGTGCCGAATCGCCTTGCCCAGAACGATGTTCTGTCTTCGGATGTAGTAACCCTTCGCTGTAGGGCCAGCGCTCAGCAGTTGCAGAATCTCCCTGGCCAGGGAGTCCGTCACCCTCTCATCGGCGTCGAGAATCAGTACCCAGTCGTGCTGAATCTTGTCCAGCGACCAGTTCTTCTGGGCGGCCGAGCCGAAGTACTCGCGCTGCAGAATCTCGATCGGAAATTCGCGGGCAACCTCCAGGGTGCGGTCCGTCGAGAAGGAATCGACGACCAGGATCTCATCTGCCCACTGCACCGATCGCAGACAGTCGGCGATATTGACTTCCTCGTTGAAGGTCGTGATGACTACGGACAAACACAGCCTACCGGGAGCCGTGCGCAGGGCTTCCAGCGACCTTTCGGGCTCGGCGTCACGTTCTCTCATCTTCGATCAGTATCCGTTCGATGCGCTCGGCCCTGCCCGTTACCTCGTCGACCTCGATCACCACACCGGCAAGGCGTACGTCTCGTTTCGCCACTTCGAATGAAACTCGGCTTTGCAGCAGGAAGCGCTTCAGCACCCTGTCTGACCGCATGCCGATAATGGACTGATAGGGCCCCGTCATTCCCACATCGGTGATGTATGCGGTACCCGAGGGAAGCACTCGCTCATCGGCCGTTGGCACGTGGGTGTGGGTCCCGACGACGCCCGAAACCCGCCCATCCAGATAGATGCCAAGGGCCTGTTTCTCGCTTGTCGCCTCGGCGTGAAAGTCGACCAGAATCACCTTGACCTCGGGATCCAGCTCTGCCAGGAGGCGATCGGCCACCCGGAAGGGCGACTCGAGAGGCTTCATGAAGACCTGACCTTCCAGATTGATGGTGGCAACAGGGATACCTGCGGCGGTCTCACCGACGAAGAGCCCACCGCCAGGATTGCCCTCTGGGTAGTTGGCGGGTCGGAGTAGTCGCGGATTCTCATCGAGCAGAACCAGCCCTTCCTTCTTGTCCCAGATGTGATTGCCGCTCGTATAACAGTCTACCGGCTGGTCCTCGAACTCGGCGAGCACCTCGGGGGTGATGCCGAATCCACCCGCTGCATTCTCGATATTGACGACGACGTAGTCGGCCCTGTGCCTGTCCACCAGAGTCGGCAGCAGGCGGAGGAGGGCCGCCCTACCCGGCTTGCCGACGACGTCACCTACGAAGAGCAGATTCATTTGGCGTACTCGATGGAACGAGTCTCCCGAATCACCGTCACTTTGATCTGCCCAGGATACGTAAGCTCGCTCTCGACTTTCTTGGCGATGTCCCGGGACAACCAGGTCGCTTTTTCGTCGCTGAGACGCTTCGAATCCACGATGACGCGAATCTCTCGACCGGCCTGGATCGCGAAGCTCTTTTGCACGCCCTTGAAGCTGGCGGCAATCTCCTCCAGCTTTTCGAGACGCCTGACGTAGGTCTCCAACACCTCTCTGCGGGCGCCAGGTCGGGCTGCCGAGAGAGCATCGGATGCCGTCACGAGAACTGCCTCTACCGTCTCCGGGTCGTAGTCACCGTGGTGGCATGCCATGGCGTGGATGACCTCTTCGCTCTCGCCGAATTTGCGCAGCAGATCGATGCCGATCTCGACGTGAGTACCCTCGATCTCGCGGTCCACCGCTTTGCCGATGTCATGCAGGAGTCCGGCTCGGCGGGCCACGGGAATGTTGACTTTGAGCTCCGCCGCCATGGTGGAAGCGAGAAAAGAGACCTCTTTGCTGTGCTGCAGGACGTTCTGGCCGTAGGAGGTCCGATATCGCAGGCGGCCCAGCAGCTTCACCAGTTCGACATGCACGTTCGGTATGTTGAGCTCGAGAAGGGCCGCCTCGCCCTCCTGCTGTACCCGTTTTTCGAACTCCGCTTTGACCTTCTCGACGATCTCCTCGATGCGCGCCGGGTGGATACGCCCATCGGCGATCAGTCTCTCGAGGGAGACGCGGGCGACTTCACGACGGTAGGGATCGAATCCGGAGAGGATGACGGCTTCGGGTGTATCGTCGACAATCAGATCGACGCCTGTCGCCATCTCCAGGGCACGGATATTCCGCCCTTCCCTGCCGATGATGCGGCCCTTCATCTCGTCGCTGGGTAGCATCACCACCGACGCAGTGGCCTCGGCAACGTAGTCCGATGCCCCTCGCTGGACGGCCATTCCGATGATTCGCTGAGCCTGTTTGGAGGCCTGCTCGCGAGCCTCGTCCTCGATGCGTTTGACCATGTGAGCCGCCTGCATCCGAGCCTCTTCCTGCATCATCGACTTGAGCTCGTCGACTGCCTGCTGAGCCGTCAGGCCGGCGATCTGCTCCAGCCTCCGACGACCCGTCGACAGCATCTCCTCGAGCTCCTGCTGATTTCGAGTCAGATGCTTCTCGCGATCGGCAAGGGACCGTTCGCGAGACGCAGAGGCCTTCTCCGTGGCCGCCAGCTCATCGAGACGTTTCTCGAGACTGTCTTCCCTCTGGGAGAGGCGCCTCTCCAGAGCCTCCAACTCGGTGCGATGCTTGCGGGAGACCTTCTCGAACTCGCCTCGCGCCTGCAGAAGCTTCTCTTTGGCCACGAGGTCGGCCTCGCGCAGCTTCGCCTCTTTCTCGCGTTCGGCCTCATCCAGGACCTTCGCCGCCTGTCGACGGGCCTGGGAGGTGGTCCGCTGCGCCGCGCGACGCAGGCCGAACCACCAGACGCCCAGTGCGGCAATTGCCACCAGGGCAGCCACGACAACTGTCATATAGGTATCCACCGTTGGACCTCCTGTGCGGAAGCCAAGGTGGGTACGGGAAAGATCCGACGCCCCTTCCACTCGAGTGGAAGGAGAATCAGCATCCCCCGCGAAGCCGTGTGGGTCTTTTCGTTTAGAACCTGGCCCTCACCAGGTGGGTGTCCGCTCCATGAGCCGTTAGCGTCCCCGTCGTGTCGGGGCTGGCACAGGCGCCATGGAAGAAAGACTCCCTCGAAAATGCTGTTGGTTCTACAACGGCAGGACCCATCACAAACCACACAGGGGATACCAAATTCATAAACTCGCCAAAAGACGGACGGTACCGTGGGACGACCACTCTGTACTTACCTCTGTAGTGTTTCTTCCAGTCGTCCTGCCAGTTCCGTCACCTTCTCCTTGATCTCGACCCGATCCCCTTCTTGTTGCTTCCGGCACTGGAAAAGTTCGTCTGTTACGTTGAGTGCCGCCAGGATCGCTATTTTCGCCGTGTCGATCGTCGTGACCTGCTGCGAGATATCGCGCATCTTGCCGTCGACGATTTCGGCCAGCTCCCGGAGGTACTCGGGATTCTTGTCTCCTCGAACATGGTAGACGGCACCAAAGATCTCCACTTCGGTTGCGGTGGTGGTTTTGGCAGCCATCAGACCTTTCCAAAAAAGCCCTCAGTGGAGGACAAGTCTCGCCTTCCCAAGGGCTTACTTGGACTGACTATACCACAGGGAGGATGGGGTTCAGAGGAGCTTTTCGAGGCTCGTGGCGAGCCTCTCGACCCGGTCGCGAACCGCCTGCCGCTCTTTCTCCCAGTCGCCTGCCGACTGGTCAGCGCGGCGCGCCTCGGTCAGCTTCTGCTCCAACTGCTTGACCTTCGTCGTGCAGGTGCGGTTCTCTTTGCGCAGTGCCTCGATCTCGTCCGTCGCGGCCTGCACTCTTGCCTCGAGGTTGTTCAACCAGTTCAGATCCATGGTGCCTACCTTTTCCAGCCGAAGCGACCCTCGAGCTGTCGTCGAATCGCCTCGTTCTGTTGGTTCACCTCTTCCTGGGTGAGTGAGCGGTCGCTGGCATTGTAGAGGAAATAGAGGGTCGTGTTAACCGCACCCGGGGGCACTCCCTCCCCCAGGTAGCGGTCCTTCAGGCCGAAGGCCATCAGTTCGGCGGGTCTCGTCTCCTCGATCTCCGACTCGATCTCCCTCCAGGGGATCTTCAAATCATGAGTCAGCGTCAGGTCTGCCTCGACGGAGGGAAATCGCGACGGCGGTCGAACGGCCAACACTTCCGAACCACCGAGCACCGAGCTTTTCAACTCGGCCACATAGAGCGGCATCGGCAAGCTGTCGTCCTCCAGCTGCCCGATGAACCCCGCCACCTCGTCGGTGACCTCGCAGACCAACTCGCTGCTGGTCCCGGCCACCAACCTCGGCAACTCGGCAGGCCGGGCCAGGAGTCGCACATTGAACCGATCGCCCAGGCTCTCGACGACACCCTTCAAATCGAAGAGGTCGAATTCCTGGCGCCGGTTCCAGGGTGTCCCAGAGCTGCCACCGGCGATCAGGCCGACGGACTCCACCTCACTCGCTGTTCCACCAGGAAAGACATGGCCGACCTCGAACAGGCGAATCGATCCTGCCCCTCGGCGCTGATTGTAGGCAGCGGCCGACGCCAGGCCGGGGAGCAATGAGCGCCGCATGACCGAGTAGCGTTCGGAGAGCGGATTGGACAGCTTCAGGGACTCACCGTCTCTGACCAGGACGGGGAATGTGGCCTCCGACGCCACGTCGTGGAACGAATAGGTGACCGCCTCGACGAATCCGCAGGCAGCCAGGTGCCAGCGGATCTCCTCACGGCGCTGGTGTCCCTCGCTGGAGCCGGCGTCCGGACCCGCCAGGGCTGGGAGTTGCGAGGGTATGTTGTCGAAGCCATGGAGCCGCAGCACCTCCTCGAACAGGTCGGCCTCCCAGACTGGCGGTTGACTCTCCCCTGCCGACCTGGAGGGATCGGGTTTGAAGTCGTAGTACCGCCAGGTCGGAACCTGCACGTGCCAGAGGCCATCGCCTTGCCGTTGTAGATCGAAACCCAGACCGCTCATCCAACCCTCGACCTGCTGCCCGGTCACCTCGGTACCCGCGAAGCGGTTGAGTCGG
>JAUVRX010000280.1 GCA_030597375.1 Acidobacteriota bacterium | reverse complement strand
GCAGCTGTGCGCGAGTCTTCACCGAGCTCATTGCGGTGGCGGAAGATCGACTCGATGACGACGACCGAGTTGTCGACGAGCATCCCCAGCGCCAACATCAGCCCAGCGAGGCTGACGACATTGAGGGTGATGTCCAGCACGCCGGCCTGCCGCATCAGATACATGAGGACGAAGGTGGCGATGACCGAGATCGGAATGGCCAGGGCAACCAGGGCCGTGGTGCGAAACCGCCGGAGAAAGAGATACATGGCGCCGATGGCCAGCAGGCCGCCGATGAGCCCCGCATTGCCCAGTTGGCCCAGGCCCTTGCGAACATCGACGGAGGCGTCGCTGAAGATGTTGTATTCGAGGCCGGCCGCCTCGGGCAGCCGGCTGATGGCTTCGAGCTCCTCCTTGGCGCGATCGACCACCACCAGAACGTTGGCGCTGGAGGTCTTGTTGATGAAGACCGTGACCGCCTCCTGACCGTTGAGGAAATTGAACTGCTCCTGCTCGGGCAGTCCATAGACCACCTGGGCCACATCCCCCAGACGCAGGCCTTCCCGATTCAAGGGCAGGCTGCGAATCTCTTCTGGGCTGTTGAACTCGCCGACGCTGCGAACCAGCAGCTTCCGACTCCCCTCTTTGATGTCGCCCGCCGACACATTGAGGTTGCTGTCCCGCAAGAGAGTTACCAACTCCCGCACATCCACCCTGTGCGCTTGCAGTCGATTCGGGTCGAGCAGGACCTGCAACTCGGGTGTGCGGATACCGCTGACCGAGACCTGGGCGACGCCTTCGAGGCGCTCCAGGCGCCTTTGAAGTACGCTCTCGATGAAGTCGTAGAATCGCTCCACCGGCCAATCGGCGCTCAAATCGAAACGCAAGACCGGGATGTCGCTGGTCTGAAAGCGCCAGATGTTGACCCGTTCCAGGTCATCCGGCAGCAGATGGCGAGCCCGGTCGACCCGATCGCGCACATCGACCGCAGCCATATCCATGTCGGTGCCGTCCAGGAAAGCCAGTGTGATGCGGGCGCTGTCCGCCGAAGCGTTGGCCGACATCGTGTCGATGCCGTTGATGGTGCCGAGCATATCCTCGAGAGGCCGAACTACCAGGCGTTCCACCTCCTCTGGCGACGAGGAGCGATAGGGAGCCATCACGGTGATGTTGGACGACGAGAAGCTGGGCAGAAACTCCAGGGGCAGGCGAGTGAGCGACAACCAGCCGAGCACGACGACGCCGAGGATGATCATGCCCAGGGTGACCCGCCGCTCGACTGCGAAGCGCACGATTGGATGGATCCGGACAGCCATGGCCGCCCTATCCTCCTCTGGGGGGTGGGAGGAGTCAACTGCACGGACTCGCCTCCTGCCCTGCCACCTGGAACCCCGACCCGCCCTCCGAGTGATGAATCACGAGGTACTCGGCGGGCTCGAGGCATGCGAAGGGAGGTCCCAGCCGCCAGCCGACGGGATAAGATCCGCCTGAAAACGAAATGAGCCCTTGCTGAGTGGACCCATCTGATGAGTCCCTTCGATTCCACTAAACCCAAAGGGAAGGTGATGCATCCAAGTACATGTGAGACTGATCTGTACATCGGCAGGCCTACTTCTCGACTTCCCTGGTGTGGTGGCCGCCATCGATAGCGCCCCCATGACGGAAGCCGAGCTCGTTCGCCAGGCCCAGGCAGGGGACACAGAGGCCTTTGAAGAGCTTTATCGGCTGCATGTCTCCAGGATCTACGGGCTCTGTCTCCGAATGTGCGCCAACCCGGCAAAAGCAGAGGATCTGACCCAGGAAGCCTTCATCCGGGCCTGGCAGAAGCTGAGCTCGTTCCGGCGCCAGAGCAGTCTTCTGACCTGGCTTCATCGCCTGACCGTGAATCTGGTCCTCGGGGAAATACGCTCGAAAGGCCGGTGGGAGAGCCGCCTCACGGCGATCGATTCGCTACCCGAGCAAAGCGACGACGGCGCTGGCGCGAAACCAGAGGCCGCCGTTGATCTGGAGCGAGCCATTTCCCAGCTGCCCCCTCAGGCCAGAATGGTGTTCATCCTGCACGACATCGAGGGCTACAAACACAAGGAAATCGCCGATCTGTGCGGCCTGGCGGTGGGGACTTCGAAGGCCCACCTCCACCGGGCTCGAAAACAACTACGCAAGGCATTGAAGCGATGAGCTGCGAACAGACTCGAAAGCAAATGGACGACTATCTCGACGGCTATCTCGACGAGGTGGACCGGCAGGCTGTGGAACGGCACGCGAAAAGCTGCCCCTCCTGTGAAACCCAACTGGATGAGCTACGGGACCTGCTGAGGCGGACACAACAGCTCTCGCCTGCGGCCCCTCCCGAGCGCGAGCTCTGGCCAGGGATCCTAGAGCGGATCGACAGATCCGGTTCGAGGAGCCCAGCCAGCGCCAATCGCTATTGGCTGGCGTTGGCGGCAGTCCTGGCCTTGGCTGTCCTGTCACTGCCACTGTTGCTTCGGCAAAACGCCCCCGAGCCCAGCCAGCAGATCACAGCCGCTTCCACGGGCTCGATGGCGATCGATGCTGCAACTCAGGCCAAGGCCGACCTGGCACGCTTCGAGGATCGAGTGCTTCTGACCCGACGCGATCTCGTCGAAGCGATCGAGTTGCGGCGCGATCTTCTCGGACCCGAAGCGTCCAGATCCGTCGATGAGAGTCTGCGTATTCTCGACCAGGCGGTCGGGGAGATCCGCCTGGCTCTGGATGAGAACCCCGGCGACCGCCGCCTGCGCCTGCTCCTGGCGGCAAAGTACCAGCATGAGGTACGGCTCCTGCAACGCGTGAGCCGAGTTTGAACCCTGAGAAGCGAGGAGGATTCCATGATGAAGAAGACACTATTACTCCTGATGGCCATCTTGGTGGCCACCGGTGGTGCCTGGGCCGGCGAGAGAGTGGACGTCACCAAAGCCGCCTCCGCCAGTCCCTCGGTGGAGATCGAGAATCTCGCCGGCTCGGTGCGGGTCACCGGCTGGGACAGGAAAGAGATCAAGGTTACCGGTCTCCTTGGCGACGACATCGACGGGCTGGACTTCTCCGGCAGCGGCGACAGTTTCGACATCGAGGTGGAGATCCCCAGCAGCTACGGCAGGCGTCATCGCGATATCGATGCCGACCTCGAGATCTGGTTGCCAGCTGGCAGCTCCGTCTCGGTGGAGACCGTCAGCGCCAGCATCCGGGTCTCTGAGGTCAACGGGCAATTGGAGTTGGAGACGGTCAGCGGTGAAGTGACCGTCGATGGCTCACCGACCAGCGCCGATGTGGAGACCGCCAGTGGCAACATCGAGGTCTCCGGCTCCCAGACCCGGATCTTCGCCGAGTCAGTGAGCGGCACGATCGAGCTCTCAGGGGTCGCCGAGCGGGTCGAGGCGGCAACGGTCAGTGGCTCGATCGAGGTCGGGGCCAGCAACATCGAGAGCGGGCATTTCGAAGCCGTCTCCGGTTCGGTCCACTTCACGGGAGCCCTGTCGCCTGGAGCTCGGCTGAGCGCCGAGAGTCACAGCGGCAACGTGGTGCTCAACCTGCCTGCAGACACCTCTGCCAGCTTCCAGATCGAGACTTTCAGCGGCAACATCAACAACGGTTTCGGCGGTGGCGAGGCCGAGAGAACCAGTCGCTACGCACCGGGGAAGAGACTGGACTTCACCCTCGGATCTGGTGATGCCCAGGTGAGGATCGAGACCTTCAGCGGTAGCGTCACCTTGAAGCGGCTCTAGCCCGAGCTTCCAGCAGCCCTCCTTGATCAGGCGCGTAGGGGCCACCCGGCTCCTACGCGCCTTCCTCCATCT
>JAUVRX010000289.1 GCA_030597375.1 Acidobacteriota bacterium | reverse complement strand
GCGGCTGCTCCACGAGTCCACCGTCATGGACGGAGCGCCGGTCCTGAATCTGGCTCGCCGGACGTTGAAGGGTTGCCGAATCCTGGCGCTGGAGGGAATTCTCAACTCCACCACCAACTATGTCCTCACCCGCATGGAGGAGGGCATGTCGTTGACGGATGCGGTCGAGCTGGCGCAGCTGCAGGGCTTTGCCGAGGCCGATCCGACCCTCGATCTCGAGGGTTGGGATGCAGCGGCGAAGATCTGCGTGCTGGCCAATGCCTTCATGGGTGCGGAGCTCACTCCGCTGGAGGTGAATCGTCAGGGCATCGAGAATGTGAGCTCCGGGGACCTGCAGGAGGCCGTCGAGCGGGGAGATCGGCTCAAGCTGATCTGTCGGGCGACGCTTCAGGAGGGCCGTGTCTCGGCGCAGGTGGCCGTCGAAACAGTGCCCGCAGGCCACCCGCTGTCCGCAGTCTCGGGAACCGGGAATGCTCTGCGAATCACCACCGATCTGATGGCCCCGATTCTGGTGGTACAGGACAACCCTGGAGTCGGGGATACCGTTTACGGGGTGCTGGGTGATCTCATCACCGTCGCCGAGTCCCTCGACCAGGAAAGGACGAGTTCTCAATGAGAGTCATCGAACTGGAGAGCATTCAGCGGACCTTCGACCCTGCCGAGGCCATCGATGTCATGCGCCAGGCCCTGGTCTCCCAGGCCAGGGGAGAGTGCGACACTCCGATGCCCATGCATCTGTCGATACCGACCGAGCAAGCAGAGGTGCACATCAAGTCGAGCTATCGCCAAGGCGGAGAGTACTTCGCCGTCAAGGTAGCCGCCGGCTTCCCCAGGAACCTGGAGCGGGGATTGTCCGTCGGCAGTGGGATGATGCTGCTGCTTTCGGCCGAGACCGGTCAGCCCGTGGCGCTGCTGGCCGATGAGGGCTTCCTCACCGATGCCCGGACGGCTGCGGTCTCGGCTCTGATGACCCGGGAGCTCGGGAGAACCGACAGAAGCCTCGGGATTCTGGGCTCGGGGATCCAGGCCCGCTTGCAGGCGCAAATGCACGCCGCTGTTCTGGATCTCTCGGAGATCTGGATCTGGGGTCGGACACCGGAGCGAGTCGAGAGCTGTGCTCAGGACCTTCGCGAGCTCGTCCCCGGCGTCGAAGTCAAGGTCGCTGCTACTCCTTCCGAGGTGGCTCGCAACACCCGGTTGATCGTCACCGCCACCGCGGCTCGCCGACCGTTGTTGTCGGCCGCCGACCTCCAGCCGGGAACCCACATCTCGGCGGTGGGGTCGGACACGCCTGGCAAGCAGGAGCTGGATCCGGACCTTCTCGAGCGAGCGTCGCTTCTACTGGTGGATTCCCCGGCACAGTGCGAGCGTCTCGGCGAGCTTCAGCATGCGGTCCACCTGAAGGACGTGGCAGTGGAGGCCGGAGCCTTCTGCGATGCGCCGGTGCCCTTCGACTCCGAAGGCATTACGGTCTGCGATTTCACCGGGCTCGGAGTGGAGGACCTGTTCATCGCCAGCTACGCCTACGAGAAGCAGCAGGGTCAACCCGAATCGGAATCGAAAAGCACGGGAGCGTGAAATGAAGATCGAAGTCTTCGAGATGGAGCGCATGCAGTCGACGTGGGAGAACGTGGTCGAGTACGACCTGAGTGAAAGCGGCGTCCTTCCGGTGTCGCTACGAGAGTTGGTCGAGATGGGGTTCGACCTCGATTGGGCTCTCGACACTCCGCTGACCTACAGCCAGGGCAATGGAACCCCCGAGCTGCGAGAAGCCCTGGCCAAGCTCTACCCGGGCGCGGGTGTGGACGACATCGAGGTCACCAACGGGACGTCGGAAGCCAATTTCATGGTGGCCCTGAGCTTGCTCGAGAAGGGAGACGAGTTCGCGTTGGAGGTCCCCAACTACATGCAGCTCTGGGGCGTGCCCCGTAGCTTCGGCGCCAAGGTCAACAAGTTCCATCTACGGCAGGACAACGACTGGGAACCCGACTGGGAGGAGTTCGAGGAGGCAGTCAACCCCAGGACACGTCTGGTCTATCTGTCCAATCCAAACAACCCCACGGGGTCGGTTCTCTCACGGCAGGCCATGGAGCGCATCGTCGCCCGTTGTGAAGAGATGGAGGCCTACCTGATCGCCGACGAGGTGTATCTGGGTGCCGAGATCCACCAAGAGCGAACGCCGAGCTTCTGGGGGATGAGTGACAGGGTGATCGTCACCAGCGGGCTGTCGAAGGCCTACGGGATACCCGGGGTCCGGATCGGCTGGATCGTCGGGCCGCGGCAGATCGTTCAGGAGAGTTGGAGCCAGCACGACTCCCTGACCATCTGCCCCGGCAAGCTCTCCGATGCCATCGCCCGCATCGCGGTCGAGGAGAAGAACAGAGAGGCTCTCTACAGCCGTGGGCGAGGCCTTCTGCAGGAGAACCTGAAGATCATCGACGAGTGGGTGGGGGGGCTCGGAGAGGGCTTCTCATTTCGGCCCCCCGAAGCCGGAGCCATCTGTTTCCTGCGCTATCCAGGCGACTTCCCCAGCATCGAGCTCTCGGATCGGATTCGCGAACGCCAGAGCACCCTCATCGTTCCCGGCAGCTATCTGGGCATGGAGGGTTACCTTCGAATCTGGCTGGGAGGCAGGCCCGAATATCTGAAAGAGGGCTTGCGCCGGATGCAGATCGAGCTGACCTGATGGGGCATTGGGGCAGTGGGGCAGTGAGTTCTTGGGGTTCTGAGGTCCTGAGGTCCTGGGGTCTTGGGGTCCTGAGGGCTGAGGGGCGTAAGGGCGTGGGGGTCTTGAGGTCTTGAAGCGGCCGGCGCCCCTGCCGGCCGGGGAGGGGGGGGGCGACCGGACCTGTGCCGGCTCGGGCGTGTGGGCACCTCCTAATCACCCTGCCGCTGCATTCTTGAACACTTCCACCAGTTGGGAGGCGGCCCGGTCCCAGTCGAAGAGGTGGCTTCTCGCCAGTCCAGCATCGGACAGCTCGGTTCGGAGTGACTCGTCGGTCAACAGACGCTCGACCGCCTCGGCCCAGGATTTGACATCTTCTGCCTCTACGTAGAGCGCAGCGTCACCCGCCACCTCCCGCAGTACGGGAATGTCACTCAGGATGAGAGGTGTTCCCACCGCCATGGCCTCCACGGCCGGCAAGCCAAAGCCCTCGTAGAGTGACGGCAGAGCGACCGCCAGGGCGCCTCGGTACCAGGTGGCGAGCTCGGCGCTCTCTACGTAGCCGAGAGCTCGGACCCTGCCCGCCGCCTGGGCTCTTCGGAGGGAATCTTCCAGCGACTCGCTCTTCCATCCGAGACGCCCACAAAGGACCAGGACCGGCGGGTCGGCAACTTGCCGGTGTAGCAGATCCCAGGCATCGAGGAGCGTCCGCAGGTTCTTCCGCGGCTCGAGCGTGCCGACGAAGAGGACAAAGGGCTCGCCCGTCGGAAGAGCTGCAACGGCCTTCGACTTGTCAGGCGGATTGCCTGGCCCCGAGTAGATCACCCGGATTTTGTCTTTTCGAGTTCCGTTGTCGGCGATCAGCTCCTGGCGTACGGTCTCGGAGACGGTCACCAGAGCTGTGGCCTTGGCGAGGGTGGCGTCGAGGTTTCTCTCCAGGGCCTGTCGAGTCGAGGCCTCCATGGTCTCGGGGAAGTGACTCACGGCCAGATCGTG
>JAUVRX010000284.1 GCA_030597375.1 Acidobacteriota bacterium | reverse complement strand
CCGAACTGATCGACCGCCGTGGCCTCATCCGGATTGCTCATGAAATTGACGTAGCGCTCGAGAATCCGCGGATCGTACTCCAGGGTCTCTTTGATGAGCTCTCTGTACTCTGCGTTCTTGCGGTCTCGGAGCATGTTCATGAAGGCACTGTTGTAGACACGATGCATTCCGAGCGAGCGAACGAAGTAACCCTCCATGAGCCAGAAGGCCTCTGCCATGAGCAGGGTATCGGGTGCTTCGACGCTGACACGGTCCACGACCTCTCGCCAGAACTCCTTCGGCATGTGACGGTCGAACTCGGCCCGAGACAGGCCCCGTTCGGCACGCGAGGGAATGGCACCCGAATCTCCCGGCTGCGGGAACCACAGGCGCTGAAAGTGCCTCTTCGCCAGAGTCATGGCCGCATCGAATCGAATCACCGGAAAGCGCTGGGCGACGCTGACGATGGTGTCGATCACGGCTTGCCGCAGTTCGGCATTGAGATAGTCCAACTGGGCCGTGTCATTCCAGGGCATGGAGGTTCCGTCGTTGCCGTGGTAGATGAACCGAGTCCCTCCGCCTACCCGGTCGAGGCGCTTGAAGACTACGGCTGCATCGCTGCGGTCCCAGTAGTGATCTTCCAGGAAGATTCCGACCTCGGGGGAGGGAGACAGATCGGGCCCTTCGAAACGGTAGCTCGGAAACGGGCAGGTCGCCTCGCCCAGGAACCAGTCAGGATGGTCCAGAAGCCAGTCGGAGTCGATTCCCGTGTGGTTCGGCACCATGTCTGCGGCAAGTCGCACCCCATATCTTCCGGCGCGCTGACCCAGCACCTCCAGCGCAGTCTCTCCACCCAGATTCTCGGCAACCTGGTATCGCCTCAGAGAATAGGCCGAGGCCATCGCCTCGGGATTGCCTGCTTGCCGCTTGATGCGCTCGGAGGCGGGACTGCGCTCCCAGATGCCGATCAGCCAGAGGCCGGTGAACCCTGAGCGAGCCAGGCCCTCGAGGGCCTGGTCGGGGATCTGATCGAGCCTTCGAATCGGCCGCCCATGAGCCTTGGAGAGCTGATCGAGCCAGACAAAGACGTTCTTGGCTACCAGTACCAGTTGCGGCATCCAGTCCCTATCCTGGCTGTAGCTCGCCTCGTTGCCGTCTGACTCGAACAACAGTTTGGGGGCCTGAGTAGGGCCAGGACCCTCTGCAAACCTGGGCGCCTCCTCTTCGACAATGACATCGATACCGCGTTGAATCTGGCCCTCGAGACTACCCAGCAGCTTGCCCCAGCGAGCCAGCAGCAATCGAAGCTGCTGACCGATGGAGTCGGGAGCTTCTCGATAGGGGGCCAGCAGCATGGCCAGGAGACTCTCGTCGTTCTCGTCGAGACCCGGCAGGCTGGCAAGAAAGTCCGTCACGGCCGAGGAAAAGCTGGCAAAGACCGGATCGTTGACCAGGGGGCAATCGTGAAGCAGACGGATCTGTTGCCTGGCCGCGGGATTCGAGTGGATCAACCAGAAGACCAGGAGCTCCCTGAGAACCCCCTGGCGGTCGACCATCCCACGGCTGGCAGGACTCCTGGCCGCTGCATCCTCCGGGGCCACAGGATCCAGGGTGAGGAACTCCGCCTCGAATCTGTCGAGCACGTCTCGAAGGGCTTCATCGCCCATCTGATGCGCCAGCACCTCGAGCACGCGGCGCAAGAATCCCGAGTCCCGGCTCTGTAGGTAGAGCCCGATCACCCTCTGCCACACCTCTTCCAGTAGAGCCAGACCGTGGAGCGTGCCGCCACTCGGCGCGGCCTCCTCGGCATCCCTGTCTCTGGCAATCAACTTCAAGCGATACGCCAGATCGCGGCTACGCTGTGCCGTCCGGAGCTCGACACCACCTCGGGACGCCCCGGGCCCTGGGGCGATTCCGAGCTGCCGACGCAGGGGGTCAGGGAGAAATAGCTTCATGCCGGTGCGGTGTCAGATAACCGTCCCATCGGGAATCGTGGAACCCCCAGGAATGACGATGACTCCGCCCCGGATCGAGAAGCTCTCCTCGATCACCTCATCGAGACCGGCCTCGTTGATCAGCTGAACCCCGTCTCCAATGGACGCATCCAGATCGATGATGGCGTTGCGAATCGTGCAGTTGCGACCGATACCGAGCATGGGAGCGCCTGGTTGGCTGGGCTCCCACTCGAACCGGTTCGCACCCATGATGACGCTCCTGTCAATCACGGATCCCTCGCGGATCATCGAGCGGATCCCGATCACCGAATTGCTGATGCTGGCGCCGGAGACGACACTGCCCTCGCAGATGACCGAGTGGTGCACGGAGCAATCGTCGATCTTGGTCCCGGGCAGAAACCTCGGATGGGTATAGAACGGTGTCTTCGGACTGTAGAGATCCAGGGGAGGCACGGGCTGCGTCAGCTCCAGGTTGGCCTCGTGAAAGGCCGCGATGGTCCCGATGTCGCGCCAGTATCCCGAGTATCCGAAGGCGAAGACCCTCAGATCGGGGACTGCGGCCGGTATGACCCCGTGTCCGAAGTCGGTCGCCTCGGTGCCCTCCAGGAGCGCCTGCAAGACCGCCGGCCTGAAGACATACATGCCCATGCTGGCCAGACACTGGCCCGGTTCAGGATCGAATCCGAGACGCTCCAGAGCCTTTGGCGGTACCACCAGTTCATCGATCTGAGCTGCATCCTGCGGCTTTTCGACGAATTCGATGATCTGCCCCTGGGAATCGATCTTCATCACACCGAAGGCGCTGGCTTCCTCCCGCGGCACCGCCTTGACCGCTACGGTGAGATCGGCCACGCTGGCTCGGTGCCACTCCACAAACTTGCGCAGATCCATGAGGTAGAGCTGGTCGCCAGACAGGACCAGCACTTCCGAGGGCCTCTTGTAGATCAGTCGTGCGAGGTTCTGGCGCACAGCGTCGGCAGTGCCCTGATACCAATCCCGATTGGAAATACTCTGCTCGGCAGCCAAGATATTCACGAAGCCGCGGCTGAAGACATCGAATCGGTAGGACTGTGAGATGTGACGATGCAAAGAGGCGCTGTTGAACTGGGTCATCACGTAGATGCGGTCGATCCGGGCGTGCAGGCTGTTACTGATGGGGATGTCGATGAGGCGGAATTTCCCCGCTACCGGCACTGCCGGCTTCGCCCGATAGCGAGTCAGAGGTGCAAGGCGCGCACCTTGACCTCCACCCAGAATCGCGGTCACCACGTTTTCCATGCGAGTCCCTCCGGCCGTCTGAGTTTGCCGCTACCGCTACACCGCATCGCACCCACCCAACCGCCTCCGGGCCATTGTCGGCCAATCGGCCCAGGCGATCCAGCGCTCCTGACGAGAATCCTACTCCCCTGCGCGAGGCGCCAACAGGTCAACCATCGATCTCCATCAAGCGCTCCATCAGATCCACGACCCGATTCGAGTAACCCCACTCGTTGTCGTACCAGGAAACCACTTTCGCGAAGCCCCCGCCCTGTGTAGCCGTAGACAGGGCGTCGAAGATCGAGGAATGCGGATTGCCGATGATGTCGCTCGAGACCAGCGGCACCTCGCTGTACTCGACGACCTTCTTCATTGGGCCCTCCGCGACCTCTCGCACGACCATGTTGATCTCTTCCCGGGAGGGTGTGGCAGCCAGGCGGCAGACGAAATCCACGAGGGAGCCATCCGGCACCGGCACCCGCATGGCCAACCCGTCGAGCTTGCCGTCCAGATGCGGCAGCACCTTGCCGACGGCCCGAGCTGCACCGGTCGTCGT
>JAUVRX010000012.1 GCA_030597375.1 Acidobacteriota bacterium | reverse complement strand
TCAACCAGCTCCAGCTCTCCCCGCAGCTCGCCACTGGTCGGATCGACGTTGAACTCATCCAAGATCACCGGTCTGGATTGCCAATTACCCTCACCAAGAAGTAGCGGTCCAAGAGACTGCCCCTGGGCCACGCCGGCAGGCGCCAGACCGGCCAGGTCCAGAACCGTAGGTAAGAGATCGATCATCGACACCGGCTCGCTGAAGCGCTGTCCCGCCGCTATCTTCCCGGGCCAGACAAAAATCATCGGGATCGAGGTCAGATGCGAGTTGAAGAAAGGAATTGAGCTCTCGGCACCGAAGGCCCATTTTGGCGGCAGCGGATCCATGACCCGATAGCTGGCGGCAACATATCCATGATCGGCCGCCACAATCAGCAGTGTGTTCTCCCAGTCACCCGAGCGCTTGAGACCCTCGACCAGCCTACCGATCTGGTAGTCGTTGTGAGCCATGGATTCGTCGTAGAGTCCCCGGTGCATCTCCGAGTAGGCAGGTCTGTCGATGCTATTTTGCTCGTAAACATCCGAGTAGGGGTTGTGACTACCCGCTTCCCGAAGTCGCCCCTCCCAATCATGGTAGGTATCGCGGTCATCGGGGGAGACAAAGGTGCCGGCAAACGGCGGTGGTGGATGATAGGGCATGTGGACGTCGGTCGTTTGGATGTGAACCCAGAACGGTTGAGCTGGAAACGCCTCCCGCCAGCGCCAGAAGTCCGACTGAAGCTGATTGGATGACATGGCGTTCTTCTCGATCCCGGCGTCGTGCATCACGTCCACCCCCCGGTCGAGGCCAGAGATTCTCCCGGCGTAGGGATTGGCTGTAAACACCGCCGTCTGATACCCGGCCCGATGCATATGCTCGGCCATGGACACGGCTTGCTCGGGTATCGGATCAGCGTCGTTCGCGTAACCACCCAAGACGCTGTGATGGAGCGAGGTCATGAAGGAGGTCGTCGAAGGCGTGGTCCAGGTCGCGTTACTGAAGGCACGGTCGAAGACGGCCCCTTCGGCCGCCAACCGCTCCAGGTTCGGAGTCGTGCGACGGTTGTACTGGTATGCGCTCATGAAGTCTGCACCCCCCGCATCCAGAACATAAAGGATGATGTTGGGACGATCGGGCGGCTCGAGGCTGCTCAAGGTCGGCACCGACCACAGCGCAATGCTGCCCCCAGATTCGGACTCCAGCTCGGACTCGGCCTCCAGAGTCAGGGTGATGTCGGATCCGGCGAACCGATCCAGACTCACCTCACGATCGGCCCATCGCTCGCTATCGGCATACGACTCCTCGAACAGGGTCGTAGACTCGCCGCCGCTGACTGCGGCAACGACCCGGAATGTGACGGGCGCATCATCGTCCACCACCCCCATGCCGAAATGGAAACTCGTTTTGTCGGACAGACCGACCTGATACTCGAGCTTTGCGGGTAGGCGGCAGAAGATCGCCCGACGCTGCTCCAAGTCGCGACCTACAACGCGCATGCCGACGGCTTCGCCGGAGAACTCGTCGCCCTTCGGACTGCCGCCGATCGCCAGAATCTCTACGCTCGAACCGACTTCGCCGCCAATCTCGACTCCCAACTGCCTCCAAGAACTTCCCCAACCCCTCCAGGCCCAATCGGCCCGCAGCAGATAGGTGTGTGGGTCGCCATCTTGAATCAGAAATATCTGAGAACCATCCCAGATCAGCGGACTATCGGCGCCGGTAACGGGGTCGATTTCTTCACGCAGGTTGAAGCCCACTTCGATGTGATCCGCTTCACCGATGGCTCTGGCCAGAACCGAGATATAGGCCCAGTCCCGAACGGGCCAATCGGGCAAGTCGATGTAGATGCCACCATGCCCTCCCGAGGATTCGGTGAGACTCAAGCGCAGGCCATCTTCGATTCGCGAAACAGTCACTGGTGTCATGGATCGGCGTAGGGGTCGAATCGGCCTCCAGGCGGGTTGGGCTTCGTCGAAGCGCCATTCCACCGCCTCGGCTCGCTCACCCGCAATCGCAGTCGACTCGGGGGCTTCGATCCGTGCCGAGTCGAGATGACTCTCGAGATGAACCGGATTGCGAACGGTGAGAACGTTGGGAGTCGGGTGCTCAGCGACATCGCAGCCAATCGCCATCGGTATCACGAGCAAGACAAACAGCCGGATCAGCTTCGAGTGCATGACCAACACCTCCGTTTGGCACCCAGGGGCAGGCTTCAGACCGATCACGCTCGAGAGCGGGAATCGGTGATCTGACCTGGACTCCTTCTGCAGGATTTCGATGTGATTTCGATGTTAACCGGAATTTCCCGGTAAATCGACACTTCGTGACGGTACCCTCAAGTTGAGGCGCTGACTGGCAGACCAGGCCGATGAACGCCGGAACACCGAGTTACCGCAGATTCCGATTTCCGCCCGAGATCATCAGCCACGCCGCCTGGCTCTACTACCGATTCTGCCTGACCTTCCTAGATGTCGAAGACCTCCTCGCCAAGCGGGGCGTCATCGTGTCCTGCGAGGCCATCCGACAGTAGTCTCGGAAGTTTGGTGCGGAGTACGAAGAGAGCTCAAGCGGCGAGAAGGTCGCCTGGGCTACATATGGCGCCTGGACGAGCTCTTCGTGACGATCCAGTGCGGGCGCAGAGGCCCGCCCCGACATCGGGAGTGAGGGATGATGGTGCCCAGGGGCGGATTCGAACCACCGACACGCGGATTTTCAGTCCACTGCTCTACCAACTGAGCTACCTGGGCACGGGGCCGAAGCCCCTGCGCGGTTTTATAGCCCCACTCCCTTACCGGAGTCAAGAGTCCCGGCATAGAATAGGCCTCCATGTGGAACCGAAGAGTCGCCACTCTCGCCTTCGCCGGAGCCTCGATCTTCGTAGCTGTCCTCGGCTCGAAGCCTGCCGCGGCCTGGACACCGAAGACGACTGTGGCCATCGCCGAGCAGGCCTTGATTCTCGCCCCTCCCCATCTCGGCCGACAGTTGGAGCGTTACAAGAGCCGATTTCGCGACGGCGTCCTGGCGCCCTTCAAGCAACCCGGTGGCACGAACCAGGGGCTGGCGTTGGCACCGGATGTTCTCGAGCAGGCTCTTGTCAGGGAGGCACAGAACGCCATCAAGGCCATCGAAGGGCATGTCTCCTTCGACGAGGTCATCTTCCGCATGGGGTTCATTGCCAGCTACATGGCAGCCGCCAACTACCCTCTCCTCGGCCAAGTGACAAGTCCAACGAGCCCACCCTACTCTGCCGACTATCCGGCTTTCGTGAAATCGGCTTTCCCTCGCTTCTCGGTGGTCTTCTACGGCTCAGGAAGGATGGTCGAGAGCCGAGAAGCATTGGAGACGCTGATCGAATCCGCATTCCGGAGATCTCGTGAAGCCCGGCCGCTGATCTCTCTCGAGTACGAGAGGATCGGGATTCCCAAGGGGGTGGAGCTCTTCGACGACCGCTCCACGGCCTTCGGAGTGAGCTCCATGGCGTACAGCCACGCGGTTAGCGACGTCATCGCCATTCTGCGCTACATTTGGCTCGCAGCCGGAGGTATCGACAGCAACAACCTTCTGCCATTGGACGAGGACCAGCTCATTCTCCTGAACCCGGGTGGCGAAGACCGCTGACTGCGACGTCACCTCCAACACGATTCTCAAGAGGACCAGAGACATGCTGAAAGCGGCGCGCGCGCTCATCTCTGTGTATGACAAGCGCAACATCGAGACCTTCGCCGAGGGACTCGCCGGCTTGGATATCGAGATTCTCTCTACTGGAGGAACGTTCAGGATCCTGGAGGCGGCCGGGGTCCCGGTCACTCCGGTCTCAGAGGTGACCGGCTTCCCGGAGATCCTCGGCGGCAGGGTGAAGACCCTCCATCCACGCATCCACGGCGGCATCCTTGCCGATCGGGGGCAGGCCTCCCATGTGGCCCAGTTGAGCGAGCACGGGATCGCGCCCATAGACCTGGTCGTGGTGAATCTCTACCCCTTCCAGGAAACGGCGGGCGATGCCAGCAAGGGCTACACGCAGGTCGTGGAGATGATCGACATCGGCGGCCCTTGCATGATTCGGGCCGCGGCCAAGAACCACTCCGGCGTCGTCGTGGTCGTCGATCCAGAAGACTATCCGCAGGTACTCGCAGCTCTCGAGGAGGGTGAGGGGCACGTACCGGAATCCCTCCGCCGAAGGCTGGCGATCAAGGCCTTTCGTCACACCCAGGCCTACGACGCAGCCATCGCTGGTTGGCTCGAAGAGCAGACCGGCGATGTGGATACCGCCTTCAGTCCCCATCGAATCATCGACCTGGAGAAGGAGTTCGAGCCCCGCTACGGTGAGAACCCGCACCAACCTGCGGCGGTCTACCGCGTGCTCGGCGGCGCCGGGATCTTCGGCGGGTTCGAGCAGCTGCAGGGCAAGGAACTGTCCTACAACAATCTCCTGGATGCCGACGCCGCGCGGCGCCTGGTGGCCACCCTCGAAGGCACCTCGGTCGCCATTCTCAAGCACAGCAACCCGTGCGGAGTCGGCCGTGGGGAGACTGTCGAGGAGGCATACCGGAAGGCACTCGAGTGCGATCCAGTCTCCGCATTCGGTTCCATCGTTGCCTTCAACGGGTCGGTCGACAGCGCCACTGCCGAGGCCATGGGATCCCTGTTCATCGAGGTCGTCATCGCTCCGGGGTTCACCGACGAAGCCGTCCAGATCTTCGACAACAAGAAGAACCTGCGCCTCATCCGCTGTCCTCTGCCGTCACCGGATGAATCGAAGGAAGAGCTCAGGGCCATCGACGGGGGCTTCCTGGCTCAGACAGTCGACCTGGCCGCCGACAACCCAGCATCCTGGACCTGCCCCACCCAACGGCAGCCCACAGCGGACGAGCGCGAGGCCCTGGACTTCAACTGGAGAGTCGTGCGACATGTGAAGTCGAACGCCATCGTGGTGGGTAATCGCTACCAGACGGTCGGCATCGGAGCCGGTCAGATGAGTCGAGTCGATTCCTGCCATCTGGCCATCTCCAAGGCCCAGGTGGCAACCGCAGGATGCGTCGCGGCCTCGGATGCGTTCTTCCCCTTTCCGGACGGCCTGCAGGTCCTGGCCGAGGCAGGTGTGACGGCGGTGATTCAACCGGGAGGTAGCAAGAGGGACTCCGAAGTGGTGGAGGCGGCCAACGAGAAGGGTGTGGCGATGCTCTTCACCGGCACTCGCCACTTCCGACACTGATGATGACTGCTGCGACTCGCCGGCTCGAACGACAAGGCTCGCGCACCGCACGGGCCCTCCTTTTCGTCGCCTGCATCGCGTCCGCCATCGGTCCGGCCGTCGACCCGGCCATTCTGGCCGCGGCCGAGTCCGAGCCTGATGCCTGGAATCAGTTGCAGGCTCTCAGGGACCGCCTGGCCGGAGAGCCCGTCAGCGCGGATTTCGTGCAGACGTTCCTGCCGGCGGGATTCAGCACCGGCGATGAGGAAGGCGGGGTGCTGCATCTGTCGATTCCCGACTGCCTCCGATGGGACTACCACCTGCCATACCC
This sequence comes from Acidobacteriota bacterium, assembly GCA_030597375.1. Taxonomy (GTDB): domain Bacteria; phylum Acidobacteriota; class Thermoanaerobaculia; order Multivoradales; family JAHEKO01; genus JAUVRX01. Next base: position 25,204 of record JAUVRX010000012.1, on the reverse strand, counting down.
GAAGAGCTACCTTGTCTGCGGGCAGGAAGCCTACACCTGGAATGAGGGTGAGTTGCAGGGGCGTCGATTCTTCCTGGAATCGGATAGCGAGCCGGGGCTCGACTTTCTTCGCCTCCAGATCGACAACCTCAGGAGTCGATACACAGCCAAGTCGACAACTCTGGACGGTACGGAACTCGAGATCGTCTTCACACCCTTCGATCCGGATCACACCCTGGTCGAGGCCAGGATCGTCCTCGATACGGAAACCCACCTGCTGTCGCGCCTGAGCTACGACGACCTCGAGGGGAATCGAACCCGATTCGACATCTCCGGGTATCGACCGATCTCGGGTTCCCGGCCCTTCGACCTGCCCCAGGACCTCGAGTGGCTGCAGCAGTGACTCGGGCAAATCAGGGTTCTTTTCCGTATAATGGCCGGGCCGCGAGGGTGACGCCGATGAACATTTCCTCCCTAGCGCCAACCGACAGGACTGCATCCGCGGAGTAACTACCTTTGAAGCAGACCCCAGTAGCCACCTCCAGACCACGTCCGAGCGTGGTCCTGTTGCTCTGCCTTGTCCTGCTGGCCACGAGCGGGCTTTGCCTTGCCGGACCCTACCCAGAGGGCGAGTTCATCGAGGTCACCGGTGCGGTCACCGATGTCGAAGGGCTACCGATTCCAAACCTCACCGTCACCCTGGAAGCCTCTCGAAAGGCCTTCAGCGTAACGAAAATGAAGAACACGGAGCGCGATAGGACACGGATCAGCGCCCTGACCGATTCGAATGGTCAGTTCACTCTGCGGTGGCGCTGGGTCGACTACTACAACCATTTCGAGCTCCTGGTGGGCCTGCCAGAGCGGGCCGGAGACGATGCGGAGCTCCAGGTCTTCGAGCGGGTCGATCTTTCCACACGAATTCGCGGTGGCTCGCCGGTTGTGACCAACGTGATTGTTACCGATCATCGCTATCTGGAAACGGTGCGGGATTTTTCCGCCAGTATCGACACCGAGGACGAACGCCGCATCTTCGACGAGATGGGAAACCCGGACCGAGTCCAGAGAATCCTTTCCGGCGACCACGAAGAGGTCTCATGGTGGTACTTTGAGAGCGGCAAGACCTACCGATTCAAGGACGGGATCCTCGAGCAGGTGGTCCACTTCGAGCCGATCGAGCCGTTTGGGAACTGAGATCACGGCCAAACAACCCATGTTGAACCCGAACTCATCGAATGTCGCCAGAGCCAGCGCTCCTCCGGCGTCGCGGTTTCTGGACCTCATCGCCGACAAGCTGGCTGCAACCGAAGAGGTGTTCCTGGAGCACCTCCGATCGGACGTACCCTTCATCACCAACACCGGGGAGTACATCTTCTCCGGCGGTGGCAAGCGATTCAGGCCCGCCATGCTCCTCCTCTCGGCCCAGCTGTTGGATCGGGACAGCGACGAGGAGATCACCTACGCGGCCATCGTCGAGCTGATCCATACCGCGACCCTGATCCACGACGACATCATCGACCACGCCACTCTGCGCCGCGGACAGACGACGGCCAATCAGCTCTGGGGCAACAGCCTGACAGTCCTGCTGGGTGACTGGCTCTACACGACGTCCATGAAGATGGCGCTCAGCCATGACAATCTCGAGGTGATTCGCCGGCTTTGCGATGCGACTCTCAGGATGACCGAAGGCGAGCTGCTGTCACAACAGCGGCTCGGCTCTCTGGACCTGGGAGCCGAGGAGTACTTCTCGATCATCGAGCGCAAGACGGCGCATCTGTTTGCCGCCTCCTGCTCGATTCCCAGCCTGATGAAGCCTGAGATGCCGAAAGCAGGCGCGGCGTTGGAGCAGTACGGCCGAGCCCTGGGAATCTGCTTCCAGCTGGTCGATGATCTCCTGGACTTCACCGCCCGCGAAAGCGAGATCGGCAAGCCGGTCCTCTCCGATCTGAAAGAGGGCAAGCTGACCCTACCCCTGATCCTGCTCCTGCCCCGTCTGGACGACAAACATCGGCAGATGATCCAATCGGTCCTGGAGGACGGGAGCTTCGAGAGAGTGGCTCGGGAAGAGATTCTCGAGTTGGTTCAATCGGAAGGCACCCTACGGGAAGTCCAGGAGATGGCCGAAGGGTATGCGGAGGAAGCTCGCTCGACGCTAGAGATCTTCCCTGCCTGCGGCGCTCGCGAGGCCATGGAGTTCGCGCCGGAATTCGTTCTCCAGCGGCGTTCGTAGAATCTTCGACTGCAGCCCGAAGACCCCGTTCGACCCCTCTTCAGCTGGGATCAGGGCAGCCGACTTCTTCGGATCGGTCGGAACTACCATGGCACCGGTGACGCTGCCTCGCACAAGGACAGTGGCATACCGGAACCGGCGTGGGAGGGTATCGCTCCACAGCCAACCCCCTTCCAGACCTACCAGAACTGCCGTCGGCCGTGACACCGCCGGATCTGGAAGCTCGTCACCCACGTAAATCAGTGCGACCGGCGATTCCTCGATCGGGTACTCCAGCGCCAGGTACCCGGTAACCGATCTCCCCCAATCGAAAGTCACCCACGGACCGAAGCGCCTGTCGGGGGCCGTATCCCGGTCGAGTCGCTTCCAGACCCTGTTTCCCCCACCCTGGCGCGCTCTGACGGCTCTTCTTGGCTCGCCCCCGACCAGCAGCTCGGGGATGGTCGGCCTTGGCCTCACCATCGTCGGCAAGGGCCATCGACCGATAGGCGGCAGCCCCCAGACCATCGGTTCTACGCCGTCCTGAATCTCTTCCCCCGCTCGACCAAGGCTGCGCACCTGGTGGCGGAGGACCTGCCACGCTCCATCGCTGACGACAGTGAGGGAATCCCCGGCTCCCTGCACCTCCAGATTCAGCAGCAGCCCACCATTGCCCCGGCTACTTCGGGCCTCGATGACCAGCCGATTTCTGCCCCGCTCGAGAAAGCCACCGACGGAATAGGCGTCGACGAGGCCTTCACCGGAGTACCTGCCACCACCGATCTGAACGCCGTTGAGGATGGCGACATACTCCTCGTCAGCAAGAACCAGGAGGCGGGCCTGCTCGACCGTAAAGTCGAGCTCGAAGTCCCGTACCAGGTAGAAAGCCTCTGGCTCGGCCTGACCTTCAGCGATGGAGGCCCAGATCCACTCCGCCCGACCCGTCGGCAGAGAGGTCATGGTCGCCGTCCATCGAACGACCTTTTCAGCAACTGCCAGCGCCACCAGCACGAGAATCAATGAAAGAAGCCAGAACCAGCGCTTCTTTCGCCACCTCTGCGCCTCAGATGTCGAACGCTCTGTCATCCCGGGTGCGAATCTAGCATCGAATCCGCCGTCCCGATACTCCCCAGCAGGCAACTCGACAACTCGAGCAGAGTGCCCATTGACTCCTGTGGGGCGGCCGCAGTACATTGGGCCGTGCCCCCTGAAGAATCCACCCTCGAATCCTCCGAAGCCACTCCAGGTGTGGTCATTGGGGCTATTCCGGCCCGCTATGGCTCCAGCCGATTGCCCGGCAAGCCTCTACGCTCGATAGCCGGTCGTCCGTTGATCGAGCACGTCTACCGGCGAGCGAGTGAGGCAACGCAACTCGACAGGGTCGTGGTTCTCACCGATGACCATCGAGTCGTAGAGGCCGTCGAGCATTTCGGGGGCATCTGTGAGCTGACACCCGCCGACTGTGCGAGCGGCACAGATCGGATCGCATGGGCCGCCCAACAGTGGCCCAGGAGCGCGGCTGTGATCAATATCCAGGGTGATGAGCCGCTCATCGACCCGATGGCTATCGATTGCATTGCCGTTCATCTGCGTCAGCACCCCGAGGACCCACTGGTGACGCTGGCCACGGAGGCCGATCCGGGCGACGAGCAGAATCCCGACCTCGTGAAAGTCGTCCTGGATCGTCGGGGCTACGCCCTGTACTTCAGTCGCTCTCGAATTCCCTATCCGCGGAACCCCGAGGCAGCGACAGCCTGGCGTCACATAGGAATCTATGGTTACCAGATGGCGGCCCTGATCCGCCTGGCGGAGCTGCAACCCACTGCGCTCGAGCGTAGTGAATCACTGGAGCAGCTTCGAGCCCTGGAGAATGGAATTCCGATTCGCGTGCTGTTCGTGGATCACGCCTGGACCGGGGTAGATACAATGGAAGACTTGAAAAGGGTGGAGGCCTTGCTGACGAAAGACGGCTCGGTGACCCCCGAATAGGACTCGAGCCGCAACCAAAAAAGGGGATCTTGCATGGCAACCAAGTTCATTTTCGTAACTGGCGGTGTGCTTTCTTCCCTCGGCAAGGGCGTGGCGGCCGCCTCGGTCGGCGCCATCCTGGAGGCCTGGGGATTTTCGGTCACCATCATGAAGTTCGACCCCTATGTCAACGTCGATCCGGGGACCATGTCGCCGTACCAGCACGGAGAGGTGTTCGTCACCGACGACGGGGCTGAGACCGACCTCGACCTGGGCCATTACGAGCGCTTTACCCACACCAAAGCCACCAAGGGCCACAACTACACCACCGGCAAGATCTATGAGGCGGTGATCAACAAGGAACGGCGAGGCGACTACCTGGGCAAGACCGTCCAGGTGATTCCCCACATCACCGACGAGATCATGGATGCCATGCGGCGTCTGGCCGACACCGCCGACGTGGTAATCATCGAGATCGGGGGTACGGTCGGTGACATCGAGTCTCTGCCCTTCCTGGAGGCCATTCGACAGCTTCGGTTGGAGTTGGGGAAGACCAACTCCGCCCACCTGCACCTCACCCTGGTGCCCTTCATCCCGACCTCGGGCGAGCTCAAGACCAAGCCGACCCAGCACTCGGTCCGCGAGCTGCGCGCCATCGGCATCACCACCGATATGCTGCTGTGTCGCTGCGATCGGCCGTTGCCTGAAGAGGTCAAGAAGAAGATCGCCCTGTTCTGTAATCTCGAGCCCCGCCAGGTCATCGCGGCACAGGATGTGGAGACCATCTACGAGGTTCCCTTGAGCTTCTGCCGTGAAGGCTTCGACAATATTCTGCTGGAGCTGCTCAACCTTCCCAAGTACCAGCGAGACATGTCGCAATGGGAGGAGCTGGTCAGCCGCATCAAGAACCCCAAACATCACGTCCGCATCGGCATCGTCGGCAAGTACGTCGAGCTACCGGATGCCTACAAGAGTCTCAACGAGGCCCTGGAGCATGGCGGAATTGCCAATGACGCCAAGGTCGAACTGGTCTACATCAGCGCCGAGGAGATCGAGGCAGGCAACTGGCCGCAAGAGGTCTTCGACGTCGACGGATTGCTGGTCCCCATCGGCTTCGGGCCACGCGGCACCAGCGGCAAGATCCGTGCAGTCCAGTACGCCAGAGAGCAGAAGGTACCTTTCTTCGGCATCTGCCTCGGAATGCAATGCATGGTCATCGAATACGCTCGCAACGTCTGCGGACTCGAGGATGCCACTTCGACGGAGTTCGACGAAGATACCCGACATCCGGTGATCTACAAGCTGCGGGATCTCCTTGGCGTCGAGGAGATGGGCGGCACCATGCGATTGGGGGCCTATCCGTGCCTCCTCCAGGACGGCACCCTGGCGGCCCGCACCTACGCTGTCGAAGAGATCAGCGAGCGGCATCGCCATCGGTATGAGGTCAATCAGAAGTATCTTCTCCAGCTTGTCGAAGGTGGCCTCAAGGTGGCCGGGATGAGCCCCGACGGCAAGTTCGTCGAGATGGTGGAGCTCGCCGACCACCCCTGGTTCCTGGGCTGCCAGTTCCACCCCGAATACAAGTCGAGACCCACGGACCCGCACCCGCTTTTCGTTTCTTACATCAAGGCCGCTCTCAAGGAGCGTGAGCGACGCAAGGACCCGGAGCGCGCGCGCGAACGCCAGGCAATGATGACAATGCAGGAGCTCGCATGACTGTAAGCCCCGTTGAGCTGGCACCCGGAATACTGCTGGGCGGCGCAGCTCTACCTGTCATCGCTGGGCCTTGTGTCCTCGAAGAGCCGCAACAGACGCTCGAGATTGCACACACTCTCGAAGCCATGAGTAGCCGCCTTGGTCTGCCGATGATCTTCAAGGCGTCGTTCGACAAAGCCAATCGCAGCTCCTTGCAGAGCTTCAGGGGGCCCGGCCTCGAGGCGGGACTCGAGGTGCTCGAGCGGGTAGCCAATGAAACCGGCCTGCCCGTCCTGACGGACGTGCACGAGGCTGGTCAGTGTGCGAGAGCGGCCGAGGTCTGTGCGGTGCTGCAGATCCCTGCTTTCCTTTGTCGGCAGACCGACCTCATCCTGGCGGCGGCCCAGACCGGCCGAGCGGTGAACCTCAAGAAGGGTCAGTTCATGGCTCCCGAAGACATGCGCCGGGCAGTCGACAAGGCCCGCAGCACCGGCAACTCGAAAGTGAGTGTCACCGAGAGGGGTGTCTCCTTCGGCTACCACAACCTGGTGGTAGACATGCGGAGCTTCGAGATCCTGCATCGCGACGGCATCCCGGTGATCTACGACGTCACCCACTCGCTGCAACTGCCGGGTGCCGGAGACGAGACCGGAGGGCAGCGACAGTTTGCGGAGCCCCTGACTCGGGCCGCGGTAGCCGCCGGGGCAGACGGTCTCTACCTGGAGGTCCATCCAGAGCCAGATCGTGCACGCTCCGACAGCACGACCCAGTTGGACCCCTCGAAGGCCGAGGCCCTCTTGGCATCGGCCCTCTCCATCCGCCGCGCAATTACCGGGGAGACGATCTCGCTTTGACCAAGCCAGGGCCAAGAGACCCACGCCAGATCGCCCGCCGGGTGCTCGAGATCGAGTCCGCCGCTGTTCAAGGCCTCATCGAGCAGCTGGACGAGGATTTCGACCGCGCCGTGGAGCTTCTGAAACAGACGACAGGGCGAGTCGTCTGCACCGGGATGGGCAAGAGCGGCATCATCATGAAGATGCTCGCCGCCACCCTCTCCTCCACCGGCACGCCCGCTCTCTTCCTGCATCCGGCCGAGGCAATCCACGGTGATCTCGGAATGCTGGCCCCGGGTGATGTGGTCCTTGCCGCCTCCTACTCCGGCTCCACGGAAGAGCTCGTGCGCCTGACGGAGACCCTCAAACGGCTCGGTATTCCCCTCGTCGCGATCACCGCCAGCAGAAACAGTCCGATCGCCAGACATGCGGACTTCCACCTGCGAGTCGCAATCGATCAGGAAGCCTGCCCTCTGGACCTCGCACCCACCGCCTCGACCACTGCGACACTGGCCCTCGGCGACGCCCTGGCGATGGCTCTTCTGGAAGCCAAGGGCTTTACGCCGGAAGACTTCGCCCGCCTCCATCCGGGCGGTCGACTGGGCAAGCGACTCCTGAAGGTCCACCAGTTGATGCACGCGGGGGAGGACCTGCCGCAGGTCACCCTCGACACCTCCATGCGCGAAGCGATCTACGAGATGTCTCGCAAGAAGCTGGGAATCACCGCGGTCACCGACTCGACCCGCCGGCTAGCGGGCTGCATCTCGGACGGCGACCTGCGCCGCCTCCTGGAGAAGGACGGTCAGTTGCTGGAGAAATCGGCCGGCGACTGCATGAAAGCGAAGCCGCGGGTGATCCACCGGGACGAGCTGGCCCCGGCGGCCCTCAAGATCATGGAGGACCATCGAATCACTTCCCTGTTTGTTTGCACCGAGGCAGGGGAGCTCGAGGGCATCGTCCACCTGCACGACCTCTGGGGTTTGGAGCTGTTCTGAGCCAGCATGCCGATCCTTGCTGACAGCGACTTTTCTAGACGCGCAGCCGAGCTCGAGTGGCTCCTCTGCGATGCGGATGGTGTCCTCACCGACAGTGGCCTCTACTACGACCGCCGAGGTCATACCCAGCTACGCTTCGACGTCCGGGACGGCCTGGGGCTGAAGATGGCGCAGCTTGCCGGCCTGAAGGTGGGCATCCTGTCAGGGCGCGACTCGGCAGCTCTGGAGCGCCGAGCCAACGAGCTGAAGCTCGAATCCCTTGCCATGGGAATCCTGGACAAGCGCGCCGGTCTCGAAACCTTCCTGAAGCGCCACAACACCGTCGCCCGTCGGATCGCCTATATCGGCGACGACCTTCCCGATCTGGTTGTCCTGGCGCAGTGCGGCCTCTCCTTTGCGCCGGCCGATGCTGCCCAGGAGGTCCGAGACGTGGTTCATCGGGTCCTCGACTCCTCGGGTGGCCACGGAGCCGTCCGTGAGATGGTGGAGCTCGTGCTGCGAGCCCGGGGCGATTGGGACCGGGTCTTCTCTCGCTTCACTTTCGACGGCTGACCCTGCGCCTTCCGCCCCTGGCGATGCCTAAGGAGAGGGGCTTGCCACCTCCCGCGGGAGCCTGCAAGGGGCTCCCCTACGAATACGGCGGTCGCTTGACGGTCTCAACCCAGGAGAGGGCCTACTCTTCTGGCGGCTCTTTTTTCTTCTTGCTTCGGAGGACGAGTGCAGCCGCTGCTACGCCCAGAAGGTAGAGGACGATGGTCGGAAGGGCGAACATGAGCAGGTTCACCACATCGGGAGTAGGAGTCACGAAGGCTGCGGCTATGAAGATGAGCAGCACCGCCCATTTGAAGTTGCGTATGAGGAATCGCGGCGTCACGACCCCCATTTGAGCCAGCAGGAAGATGATGATCGGCAACTCGAACATCAGGCCCAGACCCAGAATCACATAGAGGAGAAAGCGGAAATAGCGCTCCACGGTGATCATGGGCTGAAATGCGGCGCCCATTCCCACCAGGAAGTCGACCGCGAAGGGAAAGGCCACGTAAAAGGCGAAGGCGCCACCGCCAATGAAGAAGAGGGACCCGAAGAAAATGAACGGGATCGCCTGGCGCCTCTCCTTCCGATACAGGCCCGGCGCGATAAACCCCCACACCTGATAGAGCACGATGGGCGAGGAGAGGAACAGGGCCACTAGGGCGGCAACCTTGACGTAGATGATGAAGGGGTCGGTGATGCCGAGAAAAGTCAGACGACTGCCTTCGGGCAGTGCCTTGTAGATGGGCTGCGCCAGGAAGTCGGTGATCTTCTCCACGAAGAACCAGCAGAAGACGAAAACGACTGCCACGGCAATGATGGATTTGAAGATCCGCCGCCGGAACTCTTCGAGATGCTCCAGCAGACTCATCCGCTGCAGATCGCCCTCGGAGGCGGACGAATTCCCAGGCTCGGGGAGAGTGGTCATCTCGAAAGTGGGTGCCTACTCGGGCTTGGGCGACGAATCCGCGGTCGGCGAAGCGTCAGATGCCCCCGGACTCTCGGGCGGGCCAGGTGCCTCGGTCTCGGGTGTGGCTGGAGGACTGGCCGGCGATTCACTGGGGGGTGGCGGACCGACCTGCGCCGGCTCGGCAGGTCGACTCGCCTCCTCGGCAGAGAGCTCCACGTCCAGAGTCCGCTTGAGATCTCGCGTCGCCCGGCGGAATTCGCCCATGGCCTTGCCCATGGTGCGGCCGATATCGGGAAGTTTCCTGGGTCCGAAGATCAACAGAGCCAGAACCAAGATAAAAAGCAGCTCCGGCATTCCCAGGGATCCAATCATGGCAAAGTCATCCTTGCCTTCGATGATCTGGCGACTGGCGAGGAATGTCAAGCCGAAGATCCACCATCCTCGGTGATACACTCCGCGCGTGCGACCGCGGTGGAGACTCACAGCTTCGGTCTTGTTCGCTCTGACGCTACTCGTTGCGAGCCTATTCGGGGACCGACTCCTCGCCTTGAATCACGAGGCGCGAGAGGTCTTGCGCCTGTACACCGAGCTCCTCGAAGTCTCTCACGAGACCTATGGCGGCGAGACGAGCTACAAGAACCTGGTGAATGCCTCGATCGAAGGCATGGTTCGAACACTCGATCCCCATACCTCGTTCTTGACCTCTGAAGCCTACAGCCAGATGCGGGATCGACAGCAAAGCAGCTTCTTCGGGCTTGGCATCCTGGTAGGACTGCGGAATGGACAGATCACCGTCATCACCCCCATCGAAGGCACACCGGCCTCCCGCATGGGTCTGAGGGCGGGGGATGTCATCGCAGCCATCGAGGGCGAGACAACCGAGGGCATGAACATCAACGAGGCCGTGCGGCAATTGAAAGGCCCCAAGGGCACGAAGGTGACCATCACCATCAGCCGCCCGGGCCTCGACGATCCCATCGAGGTCACCATCGTCCGCGACGAGATCCCACAGGTTTCGGTGCGCTACCAGTACATGGTCAGTCCGGAGACCGGCTACATCTCCATCAGCGACTTCAATCGCGGCACCGCCAGAGAGGTCCGGGAGGCCGTGCAGGCCTTGCGCGAGCAAGGCATGCAGCAGCTTCTGGTCGACCTGCGGACCAATGGTGGTGGACTGCTGGACCAGGCTATCGAGGTGGTTCAGCAGTTTCTGCCGCAAGGGTCCAAGGTCGTGGAGACTCGCGGCCGTACGAGAGATTCCTACCAGGAGTACTTCGCCGAAGATGCCTCACCGGCTCTCGACCTACCAATGGTTGTTCTGGTCGGTGAAGGAACTGCGTCGGCAGCCGAGATCTTCGCGGGTGCGATCCAGGATCACGATGTGGGGCTTATCGTCGGCACCCAGACCTGGGGCAAGGGACTCGTCCAAACCGTCTATAGCCTGTCCTACGGCGCCGGCCTGGCTCTCACGACTGCCAGGTACTACACACCGTCCGGCAGGTTGATCCAGCGGGACTACAGCTCGTGGTTCGACTACAGCACCCACTCGAATGGGGTGAATCCGGCAGAGATCGATGCCGAGGGCGGTGGGGCCGCAGAGGGCCTCGAGGCCTATCTGACCGACCTCGGGCGCAAAGTCTACGGCGGCGGCGGCATCACCCCCGATGTGATGATCGAGACTCAGGAGATGTCTGTACTGCTGCAAATTCTCTTGAGCAGGAACGCTTTCTTCGACTTCGCCGTCAGCTACGCCAATCGTCATCCCATTGAAAGCAGAGAGTGGCAGGTTCCAGACGCGGTCCTCGAGGAGTTCTACGATTGGGTTGTGGAAGAGGAGCTCATCACCCAGAAGGAACTGTCGGAGAAGACCGCCGAGCCTGTCGCCACCGAGGAGGTCCGGCGCAATCTTCGCGGCGAGCTTCTCAACTCGGCTTTTGGAATCGAGGCCCGTTACGAGGTGATCGCCGAGGGAGATCCGCAGATTCTCGAGGCTCTGACCCTTTTCGACGACGCCAAGAGCCTGCTGGCCCGAAGGCAGATCTTGCTCGACGACACCGCCCAGCCGGAGAAAACCGCCAGCCTCCCCGAGTGAAGGCGCCGGGCTCCCAGCGAATCTTCACCTCAAGACTAACGAGGAGACACAGAGGGCCTCCGCTCTGGGGCGCTCAAGATGGATGCCCCCTCCCGAACCTTCAGAGCTCGGTCACCTGGCCGTCGAGAGCTTGGAGGTGGGTCCATAGCAAGCCAGGAAGGGAGCCGATATCGTAGCCACCCTCGAGGAGGACAAGGCACCGTCCTTCGCAGATCTCCTCGGATACCGTTCCCAACCACCGCCCCCAGTCACGGTAGCCCTGCTCGCTGACCTGCATGCCTCCGAGGGGGTCGGATTGCCAGGCATCGAAGCCAGCAGAGATCAGGAGTATCTCCGGACGAAACTCCTGCAGCGCCGGAAGGAGCACCGACTGAAAGGCTGCTTCGAAGGCCACGTCCCCCGCCCCAGCCGGTAACGGAACATTGATCGTGGCACCCTCCCCTGCTCCTGTTCCCCGCTCCTCCGCCGCCCCGGTGCCGGGGTAGAACGGATAGCGATGGGTACTCAAATAGAGCAGGTCGCCCCGGCCCTCGAAGATGTGCTGCGTACCGTTGCCATGGTGGACATCGAAATCCACGACGGCCAGGCGACGGGCTCCCTTCTCGCGACGCAGGTACTCCACCGCCACTGCCATGTTGTTGAAGTAGCAGAAACCCATCGCTCCATCGCGCTCCGCATGGTGGCCCGGCGGCCGCACCGCGGTCATCCCGCGTCGCCCAGTGCCGGCAGCGACCCATTCGGCGGCCGTCAGCGTCGCGTCCACCGCAGCGCGAGCTGCTTCCCAGGTCGACCCGCAAAGCGGGTTGTCGGGCGTATCCAGGAAGAGCTCGCCTCTTCCCACCGTACTCAGAAATCGGGAGAGGTACTCCTCGGAGTGCACCGCAGCAACTGCCAACTCGAAACCACGGTGCTCCCCCGCCTCCTCGACCTCCACCTCGTGGTCGTTCAGAAACTCCAGAATGCTCTCCAGGCGCTCAGCCTTCTCGGGGTATCCATCCGGCACTCGATGCAGGAGACATCTGGGGTCGGAGAAGACTTTCAGCATGGCCCCGATCATAGCTCACTGTCGGTGCCAGAGGAGGCACGGAGGTGGGCCTCGCACCCAGGTTGGAGCTGGCTCCATCTCTACCGTCTCGGCAGCTGAAGGCCGAAATCAGCCAACCTCCGCTTCAACCTGTGGACCATGGAATCGATGCAGCTGGGCGTCAGACCGCTGCCCAGGCGCCGACAGATCTCCCGACTGCTGTGACCTTCGAAGAAGGCCAGGTAGAGCACCCTCAAATCCCGGGCAGGCCGCTTACCCACGACGTCTCGGCAGCGCTCCAGGAAGAATCGACGCCGTTCTCGGTTCAGTACCCATTCTTCTGGAGACGGTGATCGATCGACTGCAACTTCGGCCAGATCCTCCTCATAGCGTCTCCGGCGATCCTCCAGGAGCCGTGAACCTCGTTTCAAGGCTGCGTTGGCCCGCAGGTGGTCTACCACCACGCGCTCGCCAATCCGACCCAGATAGGCACCGATCTCGGTCTCTCGCCTGGCACGGCAGCGCCTCAGGCCCAGGGACTGCCTATCGAGCAGCCGATAGTAGGCGTCTTGAACGAGATCCTCCCGATCCTCACGACTCAACCGCACCCCGTATCGGCGGATCGCCCGATCGATGCCTCCGGTCAATCGATTTTCGAAGCGCCCTACGAACTCTCGCCATGGATCCGGCTCGAATGAGCTCGCGCAACGCGCCAGCAACTCGCCAATCTCATGATTCGCCATCGCTCAGTTCTCCTTTCCATACGCATATGGAGAGGAGGCTGAACGACCAGATGAAGGAAATACGTTCAGGTCAACAAGGACCTGCAGACGGTAGGGACGGGCATCTTAACATCCGTCGAAAGCGCATGGCCAATCGCGCTCCCCCGGGGAGTCTCGTCTCCAGTCCGACCCGATGGGCAGACTCCAACCCAGACCCAGGCCGACAGGCCGGGCTCATTGGCTACGTAGTCGTTGAAACGTGGTGAACTGCGGCTCTTGCTCGAGGTGACAAGTCCGGCTAGCGGAGCTTCTCCTCCACGAACTCGACGTGCTGGCGGATCTTCGGATCGTACTTCTTCATACGAAGCTTTCCGGCACCCAGCTTCTTGTTCTTCGTGGTGGTGTAGAAGTACCCCGTACCTGCCGAGGAAACGAGCTTGATCTTCTCTCTCATGGCATCCTCCGTACCCGCTGCACTCTGCCGTCGTACCTACCCTGCGTCCCCGGATGCATACCCGGTCGTGGAATGTGCCAGCGGGGCTCCGTCGCAGACTGGCGGGGTCGACGGGACTCGAACCCGCGACCTCCGGCGTGACAGGCCGGCGTTCTAACCAACTGAACTACGACCCCGCAAACTGCAATGGCCGGCACGACAGATCGGTTGCTGGTGGGAGGTGAGGGATTTGAACCCACGACCCCCTGCGTGTAAGGCAGGTGCTCTTCCACTGAGCTAACCTCCCCGCCCCGGCGACGCGAAATACTACGGCAGGGCAGTCCGGAAGTCAATCACCAATCGCCCCTCTCCGTTCCAACCACGAGAACGGCATCCTCGATGAGCCCGAAGGAGGGGGGGGGTTCTGTGGCTTCTGTTCCGGCAGGAGGTCAGCCATATTTTCACCTTAATGGAGAAAATTCTGGCTATGCCAAGTTCCAAATACGTCAAAGTTTCTCTGCGAACATACCAACATTTTCACACAGGTGCCTCTCTTCGATTGGCCAATCGTCATTCCGTCTCGCACATAATAGCCTACAAGTTCTTTTTCTACAGTACTTTACAGACGCAGACGCTCAGGTGATCGAACCTCGGAGCTCTCGACTGAGCGCATTCGGTCCATCTGGCATGGCTATTGCCCTATAGAGCCCCCGACTGCAAATTGAATTCTATTGATTTGGGAAGCAAGAACCCAGGGATGCCGAACCAACCTAGACGCCGCCAAGGAGATCAACGAATCATCCCAGACAGGACACGGAGCAAGACTATGGAACGAATCAAGCAGATGAGAAGGGAATCACGCAGCGACCTGGTCACGCCTTTCGCCACACACCCAAGCGTCCCCGATCGCCAGTTGAGCAAATTCTTCAAGGCACTTTCCGACCAGACCCGCCGGAATATCCTGAGGATTCTCGAGAATCATCCTCTTAGCGTCGGCGAGATCGTCGACAATTTCCAGCTCTCCCAACCCACGATCTCACGGCATCTGGCGGTGCTGCGCGAAGCCGACCTCGTTGTCGACCAGCGCCGAGGCCAACATGTGATCTACCAGATCAACTCTTCCGCTCTGGCTTCGTCGATGCTGAAGTTCTTCCGGGAGTTCCGCCACTCCAGGCAGGAGTTGGAACGACTCACCGCTCGCAAGGAGGAAAACACCACGACGCCTCTGACGCGACACCCTCGCTCCCACCCTCCGATTCGCTGAATTCAGCTCCTCGTCAACCGCTCGGGTGCCTGGTCACCCGAGCGGTTCGCAGCTCCGCTATTCACCAACGCCAGGTCCGGCTATAATCTCGTGCCCGAGCCCGAGGGACTGTCCGCTCTGGCCAGCCCCCCGCTCGGCGGATTTTCTGATGTATGGCGGTGTAGCTCAGGTGGTTAGAGCGAGCGACTCATAATCGCTAGGTCAGAGGTTCAAGTCCTCTCACCGCCACCATCCTCTCTACAGAGTGAGACTCTTCAGCACACTCGAGAGCTTCTTGACCAGAGAGGCTCGTGTCGACCCGGGAGACAAGCTCCTGATTGCCTTCTCGGGAGGCCCGGATTCCGCGGCTCTGTTATGGGGGATGACGCAAGTGGCTCCGCGGCTGGAGCTGGAGCTGGTCGCCGCCCATCTGGATCACGGGCTCGACCCGGATTCAGCCCGAAGGGCGAAGGCTGCCGCACAGATGTGCGAATCCATGGGAGTCCCACTCTGGGTCGAGCGTCGCGAGGTAGCCACTCAGAGGGTGCCCGGAGAGAGCCTGGAGGCGGCCTCTCGGCGTATCCGCTACGACTTCCTCGAAGAGCTCCGCAGCCGTATTGGAGCAGCCTTCACAATGACCGCGCATCACGCAGATGACCAGATCGAAACCCTGATGCTACGCCTGGCATTTGGCAGCGGCCTCGCGGGACTCACGGGCATCGCCGCTCGTCGGGATCGGATCCTTCGCCCCCTTCTCTGCCACACGCGCAAGGAGCTGCTAGACGTGACCCGGAATGCCGGAGTGAAGCCGGTTCTCGACCCCACGAACTTCGACCTCGAGGTGCCTCGCAACCGCCTCCGTCACCTCCTCATTCCAGAGTGGGTGGCCGCGGACCCTCATCTGTGCGATCGACTCCATCGACTGTCGAGCGCTGCCGGACAACTGAAAGGCCGACTGGATCGATTCCTGACGCACCATCTCGGACTTCAGGCTGAGCAGGCGGAGGTCAGCGTCGATCGGCAGAAGCTCGCCGAGCTACCTATTGCGATCCTGCCCTTCGCTCTCAGTTTGATGCACCGGACCGCAGGCCTTCCCTACCCTCCACCAAGGAAGGCGAGAAACGATCTGATTCGACAACTTCGAGCCGCCAGGACGATCGGCTGTGATTGCGGAGGCGGTTGGCGGTGGGAGAGCGAGAACGGAAGCGTGACGCTGCGCAAGAGTCAACCGCAGCAAGCTCCTTTCGCTTATACTCTGAAGGTACCAGGGGAGTGCGTCATCCCCGAGGCCGATCTTCGGATCCGAATCGGACGTGGGAAGCCGGCTCGTTGGATGTTCGCAAACTCGCCTCGACGGACGGGATTGTCTCTGCCGATCGTCGCCGGTGATGAAATCACGATTCGAAACCGGCGACCCGGCGACCGGCTCCGGCCGCTAGGTTGTGCTTACACGCGTCGTCTCAAGGATGTCCTGATGGACCGTCGTGTTCCGCGTCGCGAGAGAGATCGGCTCCCCCTGCTCTTCGTGGACACCCGCCTGGCCTGGGTTCCCGGAGTTACCGTTGACGAGGACTTCAAGGTCAGGGAGGGCGAACCCGTCTGGGTGGTCCAGATCGAGCCGCTGTAATCACCATGGATATCCGACCGCTTTTCGACGCCGACATCATCCAGGAGAAGGTCTCAGAGTTGGGACGTCGCCTGAGTCGCGACCTGGGAGGGGCCGACCCTTGGATCATCTCCATCGTCGGGGGCTCTGTCCTCTTTCTGGCCGACCTCATCCGTGCCATCGAGCAACCGGTCCGATTCGACTTCATCCAGGTCCAGTACTCCGTCAGCGCTTATGAGGGCGACCTTCTGGAGATCCACTATCCGATCTCCCTGAACGTCGAGGATCAGAACCTGGTGATCCTCAAGGACGTGGTCGTCTCAGGCGTCATCGAGAACTACCTGTCCAGCCAGTTTCTGGAGAGGGGAGCACGGCAGGTCCAATTCGCCGGGTTGATCGACATCCCGGACCAGAGAAAGACCGATTTCCAGCCCGATTACAGCTTGTTCGAAACCGAGCGCCAGGGCACCTTCGTGGGCTATGGGCTCAAACACCAAGGCCGGTTCGGCAACCTCCCGTTCATCGGAATCGTAGAAAAGGACCAGGACGAGGACTGAGACGAGCGTCATCGACGACACTACCGTCCATCGAGGGAAATTGAATCTTGCATCCGACCGTTAAAACACTGATCGTCTGGATCGCGATATTCGTCGTGGTCATCCTGTTGTGGAACACCTTTCAGGCAGGCCAGGTGAAACGCTTCCCCCTGACCTTCACGGAATTTCTCGAGCAGGTCGAGAAGGGCCGCGTAGCGGAAGTCACGATTCGCGGCCAGGAGCTCTCCGGATCCTTCACCGAGGGCGGCCAATTCGCCGAAGGGGAACACTTCTACACCTACCTACCTGAATATCCGGATCTGGTCCAGGAGCTGCGAGACGCTGGCGTCGTCATCAAGGCCGAGGAGCCTCGAGAGAACCCTCTGCTTCAGTTCCTGTTCGGCTGGGCACCGTTTTTGCTGATCATCGGTTTGTGGATCTTCTTCATGCGCCAGATGCAGTCCGGCGGCAACAAGGCCCTATCCTTCGGCAAGAGCAAAGCCAAGCTCATCAATACCTCCGACAAGAAAGTGACTTTCGAGGACGTCGCCGGCGTCGAAGAGGCCAAGGAAGAGCTCGCCGAGATCATCGATTTCCTCAAGGAGCCACAGAAGTTCCAGAAGTTGGGTGGCAAGATTCCGAAGGGGGTCCTGCTGATGGGCCCGCCGGGCACCGGCAAAACGCTCCTGGCGCGGGCGATCGCAGGAGAAGCGAGCGTTCCCTTCTTCTCCATCTCCGGCTCCGACTTCGTAGAGATGTTCGTCGGGGTCGGCGCCAGTCGCGTTCGGGACCTCTTCGAGCAGGGCAAGAAGAACGCCCCCTGCATCGTCTTCATCGATGAGATCGACGCCGTTGGACGTCATCGGGGAGCCGGCCTGGGCGGCGGTCACGACGAGCGTGAGCAGACCCTCAATCAGCTACTGGTCGAGATGGACGGCTTCGAGTCCAATGAAGGGGTCATCTTGATCGCCGCGACCAACCGACCCGATGTGCTGGATCCGGCGCTACTGAGACCCGGCCGTTTCGATCGACGAGTCGTGGTTGATCGCCCAGACATCAACGGCCGTTTGGGAATTCTCAAGGTTCACACCCGACAGATCCCCCTGGCCGAAGACGTCGATCTGGAGGTGCTGGCTCGTGGCACTCCCGGCTTCGCCGGCGCCGACTTGGCAAATATGGTGAACGAAGCGGCCCTCGTGGCAGCAGGCCGAGAGCGCGACAAGGTGGTCATGGAGGACTTCGAGTTCGCCAAGGACAAGGTCCTCATGGGAGTGGAGCGCAAGACCCTCATGCTGACCGACGAGGAAAAGCGCCTCACGGCCTTCCATGAGGCTGGTCACGCCCTGGTGGCAGCCTTCGTCAAGGGCTCTGATCCCTTACACAAGGTCACCGTGATCCCGCGCGGTCGCGCACTCGGCGTCACGATGCAGCTGCCGCTCGAAGACAAGTACACCTACCGAAGAACTTACGTCGAAGGTCAAATCGCCATCCTGATGGGTGGTCGCGTCGCAGAAGAGTTGACGCAGGACGACATCACGACCGGAGCCGGCAACGACATCGAGCGAGCCACGGAGATGGCTCGGCGGATGGTTTGTGAGTGGGGAATGTCCGAGTTGGGCCCCTTGTCGTTCGGAGGCAAGGACGAGCCCCTGTTTCTCGGACGCGATTTCAACCAGCGCGCCGACTACAGCGAAGACACGGCCGTCCGCATCGACCGCGAGGTAGGCCGAATCGTCCAGACAGCCTACGAGCGGGCGCGAAAGATCCTGACGGACAACCGAGCGGTGCTGGAGCGTTTGGCTCTGGAGCTCCTGGAGCACGAATCCCTGGACGGCAAGGAGGTCTACGCGACCATCGAGGAGATGACCGGCAAGGACCTCCAACCAGTCCGTCCCCAGGCTGCGGCTCGAGAGGCCCGCCCCGGCGACGAGGAGCTCGCTGCGGCACGTGAGGCCTCGGAACCAACCCAGACCGAAGAGCCTCCGGACGAGGAAGTGGACGTGGCAACAGCTCCGCCGTCGACCCCACCCGACCCTCTGCCCACAACAGAGTAGCCTACATTCTCTGAAGCCCTGAACCTCACGTCCCCATGCACATCGTCGCCGTTCGACAGCCTGCTCACCAGAGGCTTGTCTGTGCTGGCGGGCAGATTCTCGAGTTCAGAACCACACCTCTCGTCATGGGGGTGTTGAATCTGACTCCCGACTCCTTCAGCGATGATGGCCTGTGGAGGGATCCACCACGGGCTCTGGATCGGGCCGAAGAAATGGTCGCTCGAGGGGCGGACCTTCTGGACCTCGGTGCCGAGTCGACCCGCCCGGGTGGCGGAGTCTACGGTGCCGGTGCTCGAACCGTACCCGAAAACGAGGAACTGGAACGTCTCCTGCCAGTCCTGAAACCCCTTCGGAAGCGGGTCTCCGTGCCGCTATCGGTGGACACCCGCAAGAGCGGAGTAGCCAAGGTGGCACTCGACGCAGGCGCCGATCTCATCAACGACATCAGTTGCCTGGCGGACCCAGACCTGGCGGCAATAGCCGCCGAGCGAGATTCCCCTCTCATCTTGATGCATAGCAGGGGAGACCTCGGTTCGATGCAGCGACACATCCACTTCGACGATGTGGTCGAGGAGGTCATCCGGGAACTGCACAGGGCTGTAGAGCAGGCCTGCCAGCAAGGCATGTCCAGGGACAAGATCGTGCTCGACCCGGGAATCGGCTTCGGCAAGAACGGGCAGCAGAATCTGGAGCTCTTGCGACGACTCGATGAGCTCCAGCGACTCGACCAACCGATTCTCATCGGCACGAGCCGCAAGAGCTTCCTGGGCGCAATCACCGACCAGCCCGTCGACGGACGACTGGCCGGCAGCTTGGCAACGATCGCCTGGGCCGCTTCTCAGGGTGCGGCCATGGTTCGGGTCCACGACGTCTCGGAAACCGTTCAGTTCCTCGAGGTCTGGAAAGCCATCGATGCCGCGGGAGGACTCGGTTGAGCCTGGCTGACTGGCTGCAGTTCGTGACCTGGCGGGACTTGCTGGATGTCGCGCTCGTCGCTCTGGTCATCTACAACCTCCTGCTGCTCATTCGCGGCACGCGTGCCGTTCAGATCCTGCTGGGCATCCTGTTCATCGCCGTCGCTTCGTATCTCGCCGGGGTAGCGCAGTTGGTGACCCTGCAGCAGCTCCTCGGTAACTTCCTCCTGGTCTTGCCCCTGGCCATCATCGTGCTCTTCCAACATGAGATCCGCCACGCATTGGCCAGTTTCGGGCGCAATCCGCTCTGGGGCCTCGGTACCCACCAGAGGGTCGAGTCCACCATCAGTGAGGTCGTCACGGCCGCTACGACCCTCGCCGACCGGCGCATCGGCGCGTTGATCGTCATCCAAAGACTGGAGGGCCTGAGAAATTACATCGAGAACGGAGTCGAGATCGATTCGCAAACGAGCTACGACCTGCTGATCACTCTTTTCAGTCCCGAAACGCCATTGCACGACGGCGCCGTCATCATTCAGCAAGACCGCATCGCGGCCGCGGCCTGCTTTCTGCCGCTGTCCTTGAATCCCGAGATCTCCAAAGACTACGGGACGCGTCACCGAGCGGCCCTCGGCATCTCCGAAGAGGCCGACGCTCTGGCCGTCGTGGTCTCTGAGGAGACCGGTACCATCTCGGTGGCCATTGGAGGCGAGCTCATTCGCGACCTGGATTCCAAGGAACTGCGCAATGCGCTCTACAAGTACCTGATCACCGACCTGGGCTCGCTGCCGGAGAAGACGCTTTGAGCGAGGCAAGAAGCACCTGGGGATTGCGTCTGCTCGCCCTGGCGCTGGCGGTGACAGCTTGGTTCGTGCTGTCGGTCGAAAAGCGGGAACCCCTGAGTGAGAAGGTGGTGGAGGCCACCATCCGCTACGACAACTTCCCCGGGCTGATCGTCGTCAAGCGAGTCGAGAAGGTGAGGCTCGGCATCCGTGGGACCGTCAGCCGAATGCGCAGCCTGAATCCCTACATCGTCGATGTCTTCGTCGAGCTCCACAATCCCGGGAAAGGTGCCTTCGATGTGCCCCTGACGGCCGAAAACGTGATTCTGCCCGCGGCCCTGGAAGTCGTATCGATCGAGCCCAACATCATCCACCTCGAGCTCGACATCGAGAAAACGGATCTGCTGCCGGTGACGGCCAGGCTGGAAGGCGAACCGGCGGCCGGCGCCAAGGTTCGATTGACCGAGGTCATCCCTCCAAGGGTCCTGGTCAGGGGTCCAGCGGCGATGCTCGACACGATAGGCTCCCTGTTCACCACACCCGTGGACCTCACGGGTCATGCCCTGGACTATCAGGAGCAGGCGGCAGTACTGCCTCCAGATCCCCTGGTCAACATCGTGCAACCGGCTGTCGTTACGGTCCGCATCCTGATGGAGATTCCAGGCACCGACTCCCTCTCCACCTCGAAAGAGCCGGCGCAATGACCACTCCCCCACCTTCGCTGCGCCTCTTCGGGACGGACGGCATTCGGGCACCCTTCGGTACCTTCCCGCTGGACCGGCAGACCGTCGCCCGTCTCGGCTTTCACCTGGGCTCGATGCTCGGCGAAGAGACTCCGCAACCGCTCGTCATTCTGGGCGGAGACACGAGGCAGAGCACCGAACCTCTTTGCGAATGGATCGCGGCCGGCCTTCGTCTCGCCGGGGCTCGGCCCTGCTTCGGGGGCACTCTGCCCACTCCCGCGATCGCGCTACTGGTCCGTCAGCGTCGGGCCGCGGCCGGAGTGGCGATCTCCGCCAGTCATAACCTGCTGCCTGACAACGGCATCAAGCTCTTCGATCACCTCGGTTTCAAATGGCAGGAGCCAGCCGAAGAAGCCCTCGAGGAGCGGCTCTTCAACCATCCCGAGCAGGCCGAGAACGTGGCTCTGACAGCGCTGGACCTGGACTCCAGCCTGGCGAAGGACTATCGCCAGGCTCTCGAGAAGCCCCCCAACCGTGAACCGTACTCCTTCGAGGGTCTGCGTTTCGTGATCGACGCCGCCAATGGTGCGGCATCGTCGTTCGCCACCCAGATCTTCCGAGACCTGGGGGCGGAGGTCGTGTCCCTCCACGACAAACCGGACGGTAGCAATATCAACCTCGATTGTGGCTCTACGCATCCAGAGGTGATGACGAGAGCCGTTGTCGAAGCTGGAGCCGACCTGGGAATCGCCTTCGATGGCGATGCCGACCGAGTCATTTTCGCCGACGAGCAGGGGGTCGTGCGAGACGGTGACGCCGCGCTCTTCCTCTGGGCTCGTGCCCTGAAGAAGTCGGCCCGACTGAAGCCCCCGAAAATCGTCGCCACGAGCATGTCCAACCTGGGACTGGAGCGAGCCCTCGAAGGGGAGTCCATCGAGCTCGTCCGATGTGGCGTCGGCGATCGCACTGTCGTCAACACGATGATGGAAGCCGGCATCTCACTCGGCGGAGAACAATCGGGACACATCGTCGACCTGAGAAACAGCACCACTGGCGACGGCCTCGCCACCGCTCTCCAGATCGCCAGTGTCCTCAAAGCCGAGGGCAGGCCTCTGTCCGAGCTGTTGAGGCCATTCGTTCGCTTTCCCCAGGTGCTGAGCAATGTGAGGGTCACGACCAAACCTCCGCTGGAGTCCCTGCCGAGCGTCGCTGCCGTGGCACGCGAAGTGGCGACCAGGCTCGGTACCAGGGGTCGCCTCGTTCTGCGGTATAGCGGCACAGAGCCCCTGGCCAGGGTCATGATCGAGGGCGAGGATCAGGACGAGATCGAAGAGCTGGCTACGACCCTGATCGAAGCCATCCGACAAGAGATCGGCGCCGACTCGTCGGCATCAACTCAGGAGACGTCGTCATGACTGATCTTTCCGTCAATGTGGACCATGTCGCGACACTTCGGCAGGCCCGCAAGGCCGCGTATCCAGACCCGATCGAGGCGGCAGAGATCGCCGAACGACAGGGCGCTACCGGGATCACGATCCATCTGCGCAGCGATCGTCGCCACATCCAGGAGAGCGACCTCGCCCGGCTTCGACAGTCCGTCAAGGGAAAGCTGAATCTGGAGATGGCGACCACCGAGGAGATGACCACCATCGCGCTGCGCTATGGTCCCGACCAGGTCAGTCTGGTACCGGAGCGCCCCGAGGAGGTCACTACCGAGGGTGGGCTCGACCTGCTCTCCTCGGGCGAGCGGGTCGTGGCGGTGGCCAAGCAGCTCGACGCCAAGGGGATCGTCGTCTCGGTCTTTGTCGATCCAGAACCGAGGCAGATCGAACATCTCCTGTCGACGGCATCGGACTATGTCGCCGGCTTCGAGATCAACACCGACAGCTACTCCAGTGCCGAAGGCGCGGCGGCCGCAGCCGAGCTTCAGAAGATCGCTCAGGTCACGGCCATGGGCCTCGATGGCGGTCTACGGGTCTTCGCAGGCCACGGTCTCAACACTGCGAATGTCGGGCCAGTCGCCTCGATTCCAGGAATCGAGGAGCTCAATATCGGCCACTCGATCGTCTCGAGGGCCGTGCTGGTGGGTATGGAGCAGGCGGTGCGTGAAATGCTCGACGCCATGGGCTAGCAGCCCGAACCCTCAGATTTCAGATCGACGGCGCTAGCGCTCGACTTCCATCGGCGCCTCGACGACCTCTTCCGGGTCCTTGAAGATCAGAGCCGTCCCCTGGATCGGCAGCAGCACGCGGTGAACGTTGTTCCCGAATGAATACCGCAACAGATAGTAACCGTTCTCGGAGATCTGGCGGAGGGACCCTTCGACCCCTTTGAGGCCAGCCAGCTCGTTATGGATCAAGACTGCCAAAGGAAGCTCCATCGCCCTATCCCTCCAGGTTTCCCGCCTCGCGATACTCTTTGATCTTGCGCTGCAGGGTTCGAAGTCCAATCCCCAATATCTTCGCCGCCTCTGCCCTCTTGCCGTTCGTCAGCTCGAGAGTCTCCAGAATCGCCAGTCGCTCGATCTCGGCCATATCCCTGGGGTCTCCGAGCATGTTCTGCACCGGCAGACTCGAGCTCGAGGAATGACCCTGCCGCAACTCTGGCGGCAGGTCGGCAACGTCGATCTCTTCTCCTGCGTGGAAGATCACCGTGGATTCGATGAAGTTCTTGAACTCACGTACATTGCCTGGCCAGGCGTGGTTGGAAAGCACGTCGAGCGCTGCCGCATTGAGGCGCTTGGGCGGCTGGCCATGCTCCTCACAGAATCGGGCCAGGAAATGCTCGGCCAGCAGGGCCATGTCTTCCAGTCTTTCCCTGAGAGGCGGAACCCGCAGGGTGACGACCTTCAAGCGGTAGTACAGGTCCTCGCGAAATCTACCTTCCGCCACTTCCCTTTCCAGGTCCCTGTTGGTTGCGGCGATGAGACGGAAATCGACCTCGATCAGATCCCCGCCGCCGACCCGCATGACCTGCTTCTCCTCGATGACTCTCAAGAGCTTGACCTGCAGCTCAGGGTAGAGCTCGCTGATCTCGTCGAGAAACAGGGTGCCGCGATGGACCAGCTCGAACTTGCCGATCTTGCGGGCGATGGCGCCGGTGAAGGACCCCTTCTCATGGCCAAAGAGCTCACTTTCGAGAATATCCGAGGGGATGGCTCCGCAGTTCAGCGCCAGGAATCGCTCCTCGCGGCGTGGACTGGCCTGGTGCAAGGCCTTCGCGACCAGCTCCTTCCCGGTGCCACTCTCACCGGTGATCAGGACCGTCGAGCGGGTCGGTGCCACCAGACGCATCTGCTCGAAGAGTCGTTCCATCTGCGGCGAATTGGTGACGATGCTCTCGAACCCGTAACGCTTGTCGAGCATCCTCCTGAGCGTCGTGACCTCTTCTTTGAGCTGGCGGTTCTCCAGGACATTCATGACCCGCTTGCGCAGCTCATAGAGATCGACAGGCTTGGTGAGATAGTCGTCGGCGCCGATTCGCATGGCTTCCACGGCCGATTCGATACTGCCGAAGCCGGTCACGAGAATCACTCCGAAGTCCAGCTCGCGGCGACGCACCTCGCTCAGGAAGGCGATGCCGTCCGTGCCTGGCATTCTCAGATCGCAGACAGCCAGGGCCGCCTTGTCGTTCTCCTCCAGGAACTGCAGGGCTTTCTCGGCATCGTCGAAGGCGCGGACCTGGTGGCCGGCCTTCTCGAGCGCGATGGCCATGGATTCCCTCGAACCGGTCTCGTCATCGATGACCAGCACCAGGGCTGCTTCATCCGTCATGGCGCCAGTTTGGCATAGAAATCCCCAACCGACCAACCCTCGTTTGTATGCCCGGGCATTGAAGCCGACGAGATTCGCGTAGACTCTTCCCGGACCCATGGTGACGAGGACGCAGAAATCTGCCACCGCCAGCAATGCAGAGGCTAGCGACGTCTCGGTGGAAGGAGTGGTCTCCCGGGTTGTATTCAGCAGCGCTGCCAGCTCCTGGACCGTCCTGCGGCTGAG
>JAUVRX010000286.1 GCA_030597375.1 Acidobacteriota bacterium | reverse complement strand
TGGCGCTGCCAGTAGACCGTGCCCAGAGCCCAGGAGGCGGCCGCTGCGACGAGGGCTATCGGCCCTCGCCAATCGGCGCTGCGCAGCTCTTCGAGGTCGACTCCTACGAGACTGGCCGCAGCTACGAAACCCACCAGCAGACCGACGAGCTGCACTGCAGTCGGGCGATAGCTCGGACCGGGAAGGGTGGCCGCAAAGAGCACCATCCAGAGAGGCGCGGTGATGATGAAGATCGAAGCGAGGCCCGACTCGATGAACTGTTCGGCCCAGACCACCAGCCCATTGCCGCCGGCCAGCATGAGCAGGCCGACGATGATATTGGCGCGCCAGTCGACGAACCGGGTCGGCAGCGGCCGGCTGGTCAGACGAGCGTAGGCCAGGAGCAGCAGGCCGGCCATCAAGAATCGGCTCGCGGCCAGGGTGGCCGGCGGCATGTGCTGCACACCGATGCGAATGGCGAGATAGGTCGAGCCCCACAAAAGGCTGACCGTCGCATAGGCCAGAAGGGTCGAGGTTTCGAGGCTCAGTCGGGGTTGGTGATCGGTCGGCATGGAGTGAGGTATCCCGGTTGGGCGCAATCCGAGCCCAATAGATCGGGGCCAGCCCATTCTGGTCGATCCGGCAGCCTGGAGTCGAGCCGGGTAAGAGCCAGTCGGGATGAGCAGGTCGCTATAATCGGATCTGCTATCCAAGATCGAAGGCCGGCTGGATGCTGAAAGGCGGAGAATCCCTTGATAGGAACCACACTGTCGCAGTATCGAATCCTCGAAAAGCTCGGTGAGGGCGGAATGGGCGAGGTCTATCTCGCCGAAGACACGACGCTGAAGCGGAAGGTGGCGCTGAAGGTGCTGCCGGCCGAGATGGCAACAGATCCCGAACGCCTGGCCCGCTTCAAGCGGGAAGCCGAATCGGTAGCCGCCCTCAACCACCCCAACATCGTGACCATTCACTCGGTCGAGGAGGTGGACGGCACCCATTTTCTGACCATGGAGTGGGTGGACGGTCAGACCCTTGGCCAGCTCATGTCCCGAGGGGCCATGCCGCTGGAGAAGGTATTCGAACTGGGGGTACCCATCGCCGACGCGCTTGCGTCAGCCCATGAGGAAGGCATCACGCACCGAGATTTGAAGCCGGCGAACGTCATGGTTACCGAGAAAGGCAGGGTGAAGGTCCTCGACTTCGGCCTCGCCAAGCTGGCTTTGGGGGGCGGAGAGGAAGGCGCGGACGAGCAGCCGACTCAGGCGCTGACTCGAGAGGGACTGGTTGTGGGCACCGTGCCCTACATGTCCCCCGAGCAGGTGAGGGGCGAGGGCGTCGATCACCGCACCGACATCTTCTCGATGGGCGTGCTGCTCTATGAGATGTCGAGCGGACAGCGGCCCTTTGAAGGCAAGAGCTCGGCCGATCTGGTTTCGGCCATCCTGCGCGACCGTCCGCCATCGGTTACCGAACTGCGAGCTGAGTTGCCCCATCACCTCGGTCGGGTATTGCAGCGTTGCATGGAAAAAGACCCGGAGAAGCGATACCAGACCGCCAAAGATGTAAAGAACGAGCTTGAAGGTCTGAAGCTCGAGGTCTCCTCCGGTGTGGCGCGATTGAGCAGCGCCTCTATGCCTGCTTCTCCGCCAGAGATCCCAGAGTCGGGCTCACGCAAGGGCCTGTGGATCGGGTTGGCTGCTGCGGCCGTGATTGCTCTCGTGCTCGCTGCCGTTTTCATGCGGTCGGACGAGTCGGAGACGCCCGCGGTCAGCCAGACGACCGCGACTACCGGAGCTGCTGCTCCTTCAGCCGACGACCGCATGATGGCTGTAGTTCTACCCTTCGAGAATCTGGGGCCGGCCGAGGACGAGTACTTCGCCGCCGGGATCACCGACGAGATCAGTGGCCGCCTCGCCTCGGTCAACAGTCTGGGTGTAATCTCGCGCCAGACCGCAGCCCGCTATGCCGACACCGACAAGACGATCCAGCAGATCGGCGAGGAGCTTCAAGTCGACTACGTCCTAGGAGGCACCGTGAGATGGGGCCGACAGAGCGACGGTGCCAGTCGTGTGCGGATCTCGCCTGAGCTCATCCGGGTGTCCGACGACCGGCAGATCTGGACCGAGACCTACGATCGGGAGATCGAAGACATCTTCGAGGTGCAGAGTGACATTGCGAACGAGGTCATCGAAGCGCTAGGCGTGACGTTGTTGGGTGGAGAACAGGAAGAACTGGATACAGCGCCTACTGACAACGTAGAGGCATACCAGGCGTTTCTCAAGGCCCGGGATCTGGAGCTGCACGGCAAGACGCTGCAGGAGATTACAACCGAGACGGAAGCTCAATACCTGCGGGCCGTCGAGCTCGATCCCGGTTTCGTCGAGGCCTGGACTCGGCTGTCGATCCATCACTCCAATCTGTACAGCGGATTCGACCGGACCGAAGAGAGGTTGTCAAAGGCCAAGGCGGCTTTGGACAAGGCCGCAGCACTGGGCCACGATCTACCCGAGGTGAGATTGGCACGGGGCTTCTACCACTACTACGGTTTCCGCGAGTACGATCAGGCCCTCGAGGAATTCCGGCAGGCGTCCGAGATCCTGCCCAACGACTCTGAGATGCGAGCTGCCGTCGGGCTCATCTATCGACGGCAGGGCAAGCTGGAAGAGGCCATCGCCGAGTTCGAGGCTGCCGAGCAGCTCGACCCCCAGAATGGAAACGTCCTGAGCAATCTGTCATCCACCTTCCGTGCAATGAGGCGCGCGGAAGAGACGCTCCACTACGATGATCGCCAGCTGGTCCTGGACCCAGAGGATGACAACATCCACTCCACCAAGTCACAGAACCTGGCGGCGCTGACAGGTGATCTGGAGAGGGCCAGAGAGGCTCTCGAGCGAGCCCCGGGAGCGAGTGAGTTCGCTGACTTCAACTGGGCGTTTCTCCTCATGAATGAACGGGATTTCACGGGTGCGATCGAGCGCGTTGAGCCCATAGAGTCAACCAATCCAATCTTGGAGGCCTTTCGGTTTACGATCCTCGGTTGGGCGAAGCGGATGGAATACGGCCTCGATGAGGCGCGCGGTGATCTCGAGTCGGCGATAAGCCTGTTCGAAGCGCTGCTCGACCAGGCGCCTTCGAATGCCGACTTCCGTAAGGTTCTTAGCCTGAACCACGCCATGCTGGGCGACATCGATGCGGCTCTGCGTGAAGGTCGGCTAGCAGTGGACCTCAGCTCCAAGGATGCCTTTGCGGGGCCCGATGCGGTGGAGAATCTGGCGGTGATCTACGCCTGGTCTGGTCGCACTGACGATGCTCTCCAGCAGATCGAGCGATTGCTCTCCACGAACTACAGCGACTCCCTTACGGTTCACCGCCTCCAGTACGAGTTCTGGTGGGATCCTCTGAGGGACGATCCCCGGTTCCAGAAGTTGATCGAGGACAACAGCTAGGGCCCTCCTGCCTGAGGCTGGAGGGCAGGGCCTAGGGGGTTTGCCCCTGAGGGTAGTTCTTGCCATACAATCAGGCGCAGCTTCCGTGGTTCGAGTAGCGAGGTTGAGAAGTCGGATCTTCGTGACCGGTACGAAACGGCCCGATCTCGTTCGGTTTGGGAGTAGGTCCCAATGCCGAAAGTCGCACCGGACTCGATCCGGAAAGGAGGACAAGCAATGGCGCACATCGTCATCTGGCACCAGGTCGAGGACTTCGATCTCTGGAGA
>JAUVRX010000189.1 GCA_030597375.1 Acidobacteriota bacterium | reverse complement strand
TGGAATTGTAGCCCATATCGGTGCCCATCGGGCCGGCGGGTCCGGTGATTGAGACGGCGCTGCCGGTGACCTCGGGAGTCGCCGGTCGGCCCCTGGGAGTCACCATCCAGACCCCGGGCCCTGTGCTACGATCTTCGGCTCGGTGAAAGCCATGAATGGACCTCGACGTAACGAGTTGATTGGCGAGACTCTACGACGATTCGTGCGTCGTGGGGCGAAGGCCCACCTGTCGAAGCTCCTGGGCAAGACGAGGCCTGAGGATGTGGCACTCCAGTTCCCTCGCCTGACTCCAGCCGAGCAGTTGGAAGTCTTCGAGATCCTGGTCGAAGAGTATCCGGACAGTGCCGGAGCGGTTCTCGTCGAACTGGAGCCACAACAGCAGCAGGCGGTTCTCGAGGCCCTGGCCCCGCAGAAGATCGCACGAGTCCTGTCGCACATGTCTGTCGACGATGCGGTCTCGCTGGTCGACTCGCTGCCACCCGAGCTGCAGGAAAAGCTGCTGGAGATCGTCGACCTGCGTGACCTGGCCGAGCTTCAGACCCATCTGACTTTCGGAGACGACACGGCCGGCCGGTTGATGGACACGGGCTACCTGGCGCTCCACGAAGAGACGACGATCGCCGAGTCGATCGCCGAGGTACAGAGATCGTCCGAGCTCGATAACGTCTTCTATCTCTACGTCGTGGATACGGAGAACCACCTGGTAGGGGTCACCTCCTTGCGGCAACTGCTTCTCTCCCGGCCCGAAAAGACGCTGGGGGAAGTGATGACCCGGTCCTTGATCAAGGTGCATACCGACACAGATCAAGAGGAGGTGGCGCAGCTGGCCGCAAGGTACAGCCTGCTGGCAGTGCCTGTGACCGACGACTCCAACCATCTTGCCGGGATCGTCACCCTCGACGACATCATCGACGTCGTCGAGGAAGAGGCGGACGAGGACTTCTACAAGATGGTCGGAACCACCGATGACGAGTTGGTCTACCAGGACCGCTCGTTCAAGGTGGCTGGCTTCCGCCTGCCTTGGCTCCTGATCAACATGGCCGGTCTGCTGCTGGCCGGTGCCCTGCTCGGCTTCTTCGAGGTGACGTGGAAGGAGGCTGTTCTGCTGGTCACCTTCGTACCCGTGGTGATGGGCATGGGTGGAAATATCGGCTCCCAGACCTCCACGATCACCGTGCGTGCCCTCGCCACCGGACGAATCGTGATGGGCGAGTCCGTTCGGCGCTTCCTCTGGCAGCAGTTCAAGGTAGGGACCGTCCTGGCTGTTGTCTGCTCTGTGCTGATTGGTGTCGGAGCCATGATCTGGGGTGCCAGCCCGGCCTACGGCCTGGTTGTTGGCCTGTCCCTGTTTCTCGTCTTGATGCTCGCTGCGGTCAACGGAGCCGTGATTCCGATAGTCTTCGAGCGGCTGGGTGTGGATCCCGCGGTCGCGGCTGGGCCTCTGGTGACCACCTCGAACGACATCACCGGGATCCTCATCTACTTCGGCCTCGCTTCGATGTTCATCGAGTTCCTGGTGAAATAGGGCCAAGGCGACTCGCGAGACGTGTAGCCACCGGAATGAGAGATGGAGCTTCGCAGTGCAGAGGCGATTCTTTTGGATGTCGTGGATCTTCACGACTACGACCGCATCGTGACCTTCCTGACTCGCGAGTGGGGCAAGAAAAGAGGAGTGGCGAAAGGGGCGCGCAGGAAACACAGTCGATTCGGGGGGCAGCTGCAGCCTCTGGCCAGAGTCAGCGTCGAGTGGATGGAGAAGGACAACCGCGACCTGGTGAGGATTTCGTCGGTCGAGCTGCAGCGCAGTGCACGTCACCTGCAGGAGGATCTGGAGGGTCTCTTGTTGAGCGCCTATCTGGCCGACCACATTCAGGAATTCGTTCAGGAGAACGAGGCGAGTGACCTCTTCTTTCGATTGTTGGACTCCACCGTGCAGGCATTGATCGAGGGGGTGGATCGCGGGCTGGCAACGCGATATTTCGAGGCCTGGGTCCTGAGGCTGGCTGGAGTCTTTCCCGCCCCGGAGATCTGCCCACAGTGCGAGCGGGCGTTGGTGGCCTCCGGTGCTGCGCTGCTTGCCAGTGGCGAGTCTCTGGTCTGCAGAGACTGTGCCGGAAAGCAGGGGAGGGCCCAAGCGGTGTCGGCCCAGGCGGTGGAGTTCCTCAGCCGAATCGACAGGGTCAAGCTGGTGGACCTCGACCGCAATCGCCCGGCTGGGTCGACGCTGGACGAGGTCGAGCGGATCTGTACCCTGGTTCGAAGGAGTTTTCTGCAGCACGAGCTCAAGAGTTATTCAGTGATTCGTGAGACGATGTCGGGGTTGCCCAGCAATCCGGCTCCCCCTTCTGAGAACAACTGACTGGAAATCCATGGACGTGCAGAGTTTTCAAGAGTTGATTCTTCGCCTCCAGACCTTCTGGGCAGAGCGGGGTTGTGTGGTGCAGCAGCCCTATGACCTGGAGGTCGGTGCAGGCACCATGCACCCGGACACCTTTCTGAGGGTGTTGGGACCCGAGCCGTGGAATGCGGCCTACGTTCAACCCTCCAGACGGCCAGCCGACGCGCGGTATGGAGAGAACCCATTTCGCCTCGGCAAGCACTATCAGCTCCAGGTCATCCTGAAACCCTCCCCCAAAGACGTGCAAGCGGTGTATATCGACAGTCTTCGAGCGCTCGGTATCGATCTCGAGATTCACGACCTCCGATTCGAAGAGGACAACTGGGAGGCGCCTACCCTCGGTGCGTGGGGAGTCGGCTGGCAGGTCATGCTGGACGGCATGGAGATCACTCAGTTCACCTACTTCCAGCAGGCCGGGGGAATCGAGCTGGAGCCCATCAGTGCCGAGATCACCTACGGTCTCGAGCGCATCACCATGTTCCTGGGGCTATCGCGAAGCGTCTACGACATCGAGTGGGTGCCGGGTGGAGTGGACTACGGCCTCGTGCGCCATCAGGACGAGGTGGAGTTCTCGAAGTACTACTTCGAAGTCGCCGACGTGGAGTTCCTGAAGCAGCGATTCGACGGGCATGAGGCGGAGGCCAAGCGTTGCCTGGAGGCTGGATTGGTGTTGCCGGCGTACGAGTGCGCTCTCAAGTGCTCCCATCTGTTCAATGTGATGGATGCGCGGGGAGCGGTCTCGGTCACCGAGCGGGTGGCCCTGATCAAGCGCGTGCGAAATCTGTCTGTCGCGTGTGCCCATGAATACGTGGCCAGTCGCGAGCGACTCGGATTTCCACTGTTGGCGAAGCCCAGGGAGTCGGGTCTCGGGGAGGTGGCGCAGAATGCCCGGGACTGAGTTTCTCCTCGAAGTACGCTGTGAAGAGATCCCGGCGAGAATGCTGCAGCCGGCCATCCAGGAGCTGGCGACCCGCCTGTTCGAAGAGCTCATGGCGTTGAATCTGGCACCCTCAGAGATGGAGACCGGGTTTACACCCCGCCGGTTGATCCTCATGCTCAAGGGTCTGGACTCACAGGAGAGAGACCGCGACGAAGAGCTCATCGGACCTCCCGTGAAGGCTGCATTCGACGGTGAGGGTCGCCCGACACGCGCCGCCGAGGGCTTCGCCCGCAAGTGTGGCGTCGAAGTCGGAGCTTTGCAGCGTCTCGAGACCGACAAGGGGGAGTACCTGGCTGCCACTCGCAGGGTTGTGGGGAGGCCCGTGTCCGAGGTGTTGGCGCAGGTGGTGCCGCCCATCGTCGAAGGTCTCAGCTGGGCCAAGACCATGCGTTGGGGTGTCGGAGAGGGCCCGTGGGTACGACCCATTCACGGCCTCGTGGCGCTGTGCGATGGCGAGGTCGTGCCCTGTAGCGTCTTCGACGTGCAATCCAGCAATGAGACCTGTGGCCATCTGGTGCTGTCTCCTCGTTCCTTTGCCGTCAGGAATATCG
Organism: Acidobacteriota bacterium; assembly: GCA_030597375.1. Taxonomy (GTDB): domain Bacteria; phylum Acidobacteriota; class Thermoanaerobaculia; order Multivoradales; family JAHEKO01; genus JAUVRX01. The sequence goes on along the minus strand of JAUVRX010000189.1, from coordinate 1,712 downwards.
CCGACTACCGCAGGAAGATCGCCAGACGTCAGATCGTCATGCGGTTCGAAGAGCGACGTCAGAGACTCCAGGACCAGCTCGAGAAAGCTGCGGAGGTTCTCGGCGGTGGCCTGGTCCGCGATCCGGAGCTGCTGGACCGTCTGACGGCGATATGCGAGATACCAGGTATCGTGGTCGGAAGATTCGATCCTGCATTCTTGTCTCTGCCACGAGAGGTGCTGATCACCAGCCTGCGGGACCATCAGAGCGCCTTGATGTTGGAATCGAAAGGCATGCTGCTTCCCAACTTCATCACGGTGATGGATCGCCCCGACGACCCGAAGGGCCGGGTACAAGCGGGCAATGAGTGGGTCGTGGCGGCGCGCCTCGAGGATGCCCGGTTCTTCTTCAACGAAGATCGCAAGACGAGCCTCAAGCAACGACGGCAGAGGCTGGACTCTCTCACCTTTCATGCCAAGCTCGGTAGCTACGCTGAGAAGACGAGGCGAATCACCGAGCTGACCGAGGAGATCTGTGAGTCGCTGGGCTGGCGCCATGAGGTCGAGGAAGCGATCACGGCCTCGGGTCTGCTGAAGGTAGACCTGACGTCGGAGATGGTCAAGGAGTTCACGTCATTGCAGGGCATCGTTGGAGGTCTGTACGCAGAACGAGAGGAGTACCCGACAGCGGTTTGGCAGGCGATCTACGATCAGTATCTGCCAGCCTCTACCGAGGATTCGATGCCGCGCGGTCGAGTCGGTCAGGCGACAGCACTGGCAGACCGCATCGATACCCTCGTCGGAATGTTCGGACTCGGTCTCATCCCGAGCGGCAGTCGCGATCCGTTCGGATTGCGCCGGGCCGGTCAGGGGGTGATTCGGATCGTCCTGGAGGCGGAGCTGCCCCTGGATCTGGATCTGATCGCGGGCAAGAGCGTCTTGCTGTATGGCGACCTCCTGGATCGTAGCGGCAAGGAGATCCTGGCAGACCTACGTGCCTTTCTGCAGGATCGGGTGCGCCATCTGCTGGGTCTTCGAGGCTATGCCTACGACACGATCGAGGCAGCACTGGCAGTCGGCAGTTCCAATCTGCCCGAGTTGCTCGCCAGAGTCGATGCCGTCCACACGGTACGGGAAGAGCCCGACTTCCTCTCCGTGGTTCTGGCAGCCAAGCGCATCGCGAACATCCTCAAAGAGGCCCCGGACCATGACCTCGAGGACGCTGTCCTGAAAGAACCGGCCGAGCAGGATCTGCACAGCGCGGCCGAAGCCCTGCGTGCCGACATCGACCGAGCCGAGAAGCGGGGAGACTACGAGACCTGCCTTCGGGACATTGCGAAGCTGTCGGAGCCACTGGAGAGGTTCTTCGTCGAAGTCCTGGTCATGGATGAGAATCGTGAGCTGAGGAACAATCGGATCGCGCTCCTGCAGAGGATCCAGCGGATGATCTCGCGAACCGCACGTCTGACCGAAGTCGTAGTGGACAAGAGCGAGCACCGCGATCGCGGGGAATCCAAATCAACCGGATAGGGTCGTACGAAGGCCCCCCGACCTGATTCCGTGAATCGAGCGAGAGGGAAATCATGAGCAAGAAGTGGATCTATTTCTTTGGCGGTGGAAGTGCCGAAGGCAGCGGTGATCAGAAGGAGCTGCTCGGTGGCAAGGGAGCCGGTCTGGCCGAGATGAGCGGACTGGGAATTCCGGTACCTCCAGGTTTTACGCTGACGACCGAGG
>JAUVRX010000235.1 GCA_030597375.1 Acidobacteriota bacterium | reverse complement strand
TGACTTTTGGCTTTGTTGCATGGGTGCTATTAGGCTATAGTCGCATTTGGTGATGGATGATTCAGCTCAGCGGGTGCGCTTTCGCGCTCCTGGCGGTATCCTGGAACTATTGAACATCGGGCGGCATCGAGAAGACCTCAGCGGGAGAGAGTCGTGAGCAGCAACGAATCAGTCGAGCGCATGCTGAAGCAGCTCGAGAACCTGCTGCGCCAGCAGGATAAGAATCAGAGCAAGGAGACTGAGGCGGGGCCGGAGCCCGTGGCAGCCGAGGCTGCTTCGCCTGGGCCGGCGGAGGAGCAGAAGGCTGGAGATCTTCCTCCCACGCCAGACGTCGAGGCAATCGACAACGTGGAGTCTCCTGCGCCTGTCGACGAAGCTGGAGAACCGGCCTCCATGGCCACTGGGGATTCCGTCCCCGTGGGCATGTCTGGGGCTCAGGGTCTCCAAGTCGAGACGGTTCCATCGGAGGAGGACTGGTACGAGATCGATGGGCCCGGGCAGGCCGCAGCAGGTGGCAACGACGAGCAAGCGCCTGTCGAGGCATCTCCGCCCGACGCAGTGGTGATTGAGGACACGTCCGGCGAGGGCCTGTCCACCGAGCCCTCAACGCCGGACAAAGTGGCGATCGAGGAAGGCGAAGCAGACGACTCAGAGGAACTGCCGCATCGCCGCCGGCGGTTCAGCATCGGAGATATGCTCAATCTCTCGAATCACCAGAAGGAGGAAGTCGTCGAGGATGAGTCTCCAGTCCAGGAGGCAGATGTTCCCGCCGGCGAAGACGACCAGCCTGCCGACCCACCAGATGAGCCCCACGAAATATCTGCCGAAGGTCCCATCGAGGTTCCAAACGTGGTGGACGAGCCCCAGGAAACAGCCCACGCCTTTGCAGCATCCGGCTCGCCGGATGAGAGGGGCGAGGAGGAGCTGTCGACGTCTACAGTGGGCTTCAACATGGAAGCCGAAGCTGGGCCCGTGCACCCTGACGAGGACGCCGCCGATGACGTCCACGGCTCTGCCGGCCCCGGCACTGTCACCGAGCCTGGCGAGGATGATGAGTCCCCGACCAGCAAGTACCCGAGTTGGTGGTTCAGGGGCGGATCGGTGCACACATATGAGGACGGCGAGGAGGCAGGGGCTTCCAACGGCGGAGGAGACACTGGCACGGCAGATGACCCTGACTCGGACGGGCGAGGAGTCGAAGAGCCCGCCGCGACAGCAGCGAGGACAGACCGGCCGAATGTAGAGCCCTTCGTTCGCCGAAAGCCCGTAGTTGGGCCTCCGCCAGTACGCAAGCTCATCTCTGAGCAACTCCAGGAGGAGGAGCTCGCGGAAGAGCGGCAGGCGGCTGCAGAGGGAGAGACAGAGGATGTCGGCGAAACACCCGGAGAGGTAATCATCGGGATCGAGGGTCTCAATGCGGTTTCCGAACCATCTGATGCGGTGCCCGTCGAGGAGCCTGAGGTGGTCGAGGTAATCGAGGAAGACGCTGAAGATGACGTGGACCCAGCGAGGGCCCTGAAGATTGTCGAGTCACTCGCGGAGGCCATGGCCCACCGGGAGGCTGAAGCCCCCGAGGAGGTCGCGCATCTCGAAGAGGCAACGGTCCCTGACGAGGATTCACACATTGAAGAGGATGCGGTCCCTGGGGAGGTCGGTCATCTCGATGAGGTTGCGGCCCTCGAGGACGGTTCGGCCGATGCGGAGGGTGCAAGTATCGAGGAGGTTGTAGCGCAAGACGAAGATACGGTCATGGAGGATGAAGAACTGGACGAGGACGTCAGCGACTTCTTCGCCGGCGGGCCCCAGATCCCCGTGATCATCGATCATGAGGGTGCCACTCCTGCTGAGGTCGAGCCGGGTCCTATCTCTGCCCTGGTGGATGGGCCCGAGGCAAATGTGCCCGAGGCTGAGCTGCCTCAGGTCGAGGCACCCCAGGTCGAGGTGACCCAGTCAGAAGTAGCTGGGATTGAGACCACCCAGGTCGAAGTAGCTGGGATTGAGGCCACCCAGGTCGAAGTACCTGAGATTGAGGCCACCCAGGTCGAAACACCTGAGATTGAGGCCACCCAGGTCGAAACACCTCCGCTTGAAGAACCCCTGGTTGAAGCACTCCCAATCGAAGACTCCCAGGAGGAAACTCCTGCCCCGCCGGTCGACTCGGCTCCGCTGGACGACTCGATGCCCGAGCGCCCGAGACGGCGTTTGACGGCGCGACTCGGGACGCTGTTGCTCGATGCCCACCTGATCTCCGAGCGAGATCTCGACCGGGCGCTCGAAGAGCACCAGGCTTGCGGTGAGCGTCTTGGCCACTATCTCGTGGACAAGGGCATGGTGGACGAGGAGGACCTGGCGCGCGTCCTTTCGGATCAGTACGGAGTGCCCGCCGCAGATCTCGAAAACCTCGACGTGTCTCTGGCGGTCGTACGCTTGGTACCTGAGAGAACGGCGCGCCGTTACACGGCGCTTCCCGTGGCTGTCGGCGATGGCGTTGTCGATGTCGCCATGGTTGACCCGGCAGATGTCGGCGCCATCAAGGCCCTCGAGTACGCCACTGGCTTGCGGGTACAGCCGCTCATCGCCACCGAGTGGGCCATCGAGCGAGCCATTCGCCGCGTCCATGGCGGCGGGGATTTCCGCGGCGCACTCGCAGGGGACGCCGGGGATCTCTCGGATCCGAGGGCGATCATCAAGAGGATGATCAGAGATCGCGATGAAGCGATCATGCAGTCGGAGCGCGATTCGCGCCAGGCTTACAAGCTGGCGGCTAGCATTGATGACTTCGTGGATGAGATCCTGAGGGTAGCCGAGAAGCTTCAGGAGTAGCCGGTCTTCACGATCCGTCGAGAAGCTCGGGCTCGCAATCCGCGGAGATTCATGCGACGAACGATCTCACAGGGCTTCCTCGTTCCGGTCCTCGTTCTATTTGTCTGCCTCCTACCCGTTGCCCCCTCTGCGCAGGAGGGAAGCGGTCGAGCCGAGGAGCTCTTCTATGGCCTGGAGGAGAAACTTCTGCGGGGGACGGCATGGGTCGTTCGTGCTCGGATCACATCGGAAGGCGCATTCGAAAGTAGCCTGAGCGGTACCGTAGCCTTGCGGCATGGAAACATCGCCCGCATCGAGCTCAACGGGAGCTTCGGTGGCAAGCCAGTGGATGCATTCCTGATCTCGGATGGAACTGTCTTGCTCTATGGAGAGGCCCAGGTGGGCAGCTTCGAGGACGCTGTGTCCTGGGCACTGAACGAGGCGTTCATCATTGGTATGACCCGCATGGGACTGCTGCACAACTTTGCGCGCCTGACATCGGGAGATCCGCCCGATCGGATGAAGGGTGGCGTCCGTGACTGGGTCGAAGTCACTGGTTTCAACCTCGGTGAGATCGAAACCGTCAATGAGGGGCCGGCACTTCCCGTTAGCTTCGCGCTCATTGTCGAGGGTCAGCCGGCGGGAGAGGCGACGCTCTGGTTCGATGAGGCAACCGGCTTGCCCGTGCAACGCAGGCAAACGGTGAGATTCGAGACGGGAGCGATGACAGTGACCGAAGTTTACGAGTTCGAAGACATACCCGCGCATCAGTAACTGGAGGTGAACCGTGAAGAGGCAGATTGCCTGCTTGGTCGTCCTGCTCATGCTCGTTCCCACGGGAGTCAGGGCTCAATCGCTTGCCGATGACCCTCGCGTCGCCGCGGTCCTGGAGCTTCTGGAGATCTGGATGGAGGCTCAGGTCGCGTACGAGGGTCTGCCGGGTGTCTCGATGGGCATCGTCTCCGACCAGGAACTGATCTGGAGCCAGGGGTTCGGGTACGCGGATGTCGAGAGCGGAATGCCGGCTACGCCCGAGACGATCTACAGCATCTGCTCCATCTCGAAGCTGTTCACCAGCGTTTCGGTGATGCAACTCCGTGCCGAGGGGAAGCTCGACCTCGACGACTCGGTGGGCGAGATCCTGCCCTGGTTCGATATCCAGAACACCTTCCCGGAGGGACCGGCGATCACCGTGCGGCGCATTCTTACTCACTCCTCCGGCCTGCCGCGCGAGTCGGGCTACCCGTACTGGACGGGCCCTGAGTATGCCTTCCCCACGCATGAACAGGTGGTGGAAAGGTTGGAAGACCAGGAGACCCTCTATCCCTCCGCCGAGTATTTCCAGTACTCGAACCTCGGGCTGACCTTGGCCGGCGAGATCGTCGCCGAGCTGTCCGGCCAACCGTATGGCGAGTACGTCCGCCAGCACATCCTCGATCCGCTCGGCCTGACGTCGACGACCCCCGAGATCCCCGACAACGAGAGGGGAGTGCGGCTGGCTACCGGCTACACGAGCAAGCTGCGCGACGGCAATCGAAAGGTTGTTCCCGACTACCTGGTGCGCGGTATCGCTCCGGCTGCAGGGTTCGCCTCGACAGTGGAGGATTTGGCGCGCTTCGCCGCCTGGCAGTTCCGTCTACTGGGGGAGGGCGGAGATGAGGTGCTGTCGGCGAACACCCTGAAAGAGATGCAGCGAGTGCAGTGGGTCGATCCCGACTGGGAGACCACCTGGGGTCTCGGGTTCTCCGTATCCCGTCGCGACGACAAAACCTTCGTGGGGCACGGGGGGAGCTGCCCCGGCTACCGCACACAGCTGCTGATGTCGCCGAAGGACCGAATCGCGGTCATATTCATGACCAAC
>JAUVRX010000206.1 GCA_030597375.1 Acidobacteriota bacterium | reverse complement strand
CGGTCGGTGGCGGCAGGTGTGTTGGGGCTCTTGCTTTGTTATGCGGCTCCCTCGACTGGGCAGGAGCTGGAGCCTGGCGCCTACAAGATCTCGCCGGTAGGCGTGAACCTGTTTCAGGTCGGCTACAACCTGGCGGTCGGCGACATCAGTTTCGCTCCTGCCTTGCCGGTGGAGGATGCCGAAGCGGTCATCAGCACGATGACCGTGACGTATGGCCGAACGCTCAGCCTCTTCGGACGGTCGGCCAATGTCGCGATCGTGGCCCCGTACTCCGTGGGCCACCTGGAGGGAATCTACATCGGAGAGTTTACGGAGGTGGATCGCTCGGGGCCGCGCGACTCGCTGTTTCGTCTGGCGGTGAATCTCTATGGCGGGCCAGCCATGGAGTTGAAGGAGTTCGCCGCCTACAAGCCGAAGACCAACATCGGCGCAAGCATCCGAATCCTGGCGCCTCTTGGTGAGTACGACTCGTCCAAGTTGATCAATCTGGGGTCGAACCGCTGGTCCTTCAAACCAGAGATCGGTGTGACGAGGGCTCTGGGCAAATGGACCCTGGAGTTCTACGCCGGCGTCTGGCTGTTCACCGACAACACGGATTTCTTTGGCGGCAAGACGCGTGAACAGGACCCCATCGGTTCGGTTCAAATGCACGTGCTCCGCACTTTCAAACCAGGAATGTGGCTCGCGCTCGACCTCAATTACTACAATGGTGGTACGACCAAGGTCGATGGCTTGGAGAACCTGGATCTGCAGCAGAACTCGCGTGCCGGCCTGACCTACCTCCTGCCCCTGAATCGTCGGAGCTCGTTGAGGTTTTCATACAGCCGTGGAGCGCGGACCACCATCGGCGCCAAGTTCGACGCCTTTGCGCTGGGGTACTCGTATGTGTGGGGTGGTGGCCTGTAGTTCATAGAAAAATCGCCATAAGTCTATTCGTTGTCGTATTTGTAGTTCTGCTCCAGCCTTCCCCGAGAGCCCTCAGTGCTCCAGGAGAGTGATGGCTGCGGCAGCGATGCGATCGACGTTGGGCAAGGCGAGTCGTTCACGTCGCTGGTCGTAGGGGATCGTGCCTTCGACGCCAACCCTGGAGTAGTGTGCATGGATTCCGGCTTCGAGAAGGGTGGCCGCGAGCTCCCCGGAGAGACCGAAGTCGCGGTAGTCCTCATCCACCACGAGCAGTCGCCCTGAGGTCTCGACAGCGTCACACACCGTCTTGCGGTCGAGAGGCTGAACACTCCGCAGGTCGATGACCCCGGCCTGAGCACCGTGCTCGGCGGCGAGGCGCTCGGCTGCCTCCAGAGCCCGGTGGACTCCGACTCCGACGCTCACCATCGTCAGATCCTCGCCCTGACTCCGGGTGACTGCGTGGCCCAGGGGAATGGGCTCCCAGGTGTCCGGGACCGGTCCTCGTTCGCCGGCCGCAGGAACATCGTAGCTGACGGTCGAGCGGCCGCCGGCACCGAGGTAATCGCGCCAGTAGTCGGCGAGAAGTTTGTGCTCGAGATAGATCACCGGCCCGCCATCAGCGAGGGCCCCCAACATCAGACCGCCGGCGTCGGCTGGATTGGAGGGGACTACCACCGAGAGACCGGGGATGTGCGCCAGCCACGCCCAGAGGGCCTGCTCATGCTGACCTCCATCACCATAGCCGCCACCGCAGGCGGCGCGCACCACCATCGGCGCACGCCAACCTCCACCGGAGAAGGTCTCGAGCTTGGCCGCCTGATTGACCAGGGCGTCTGCGGCGACCGGCAGGAAGTCGACCAGCATGATCTCCACCACCGGTCGAAGGCCCGCCATCGCTGCACCGACGGCGGCACCCAGGAATGCCGCCTCGCTGATCGGTGCCGGCCTCACCCGCTGCTCGCCGAAACGGGTGTACAGGTTCATTCGCAGTCCTGGAGTGTCCTCGCCGAGGACGACGATCCGTTCGTCCTCGGCCATCGCCTGGCCGAGAGCGTCCTCGATCGCCTCTGCGAAGCCGAGCTCTCTCATCGCGGTGCCTCCTGCAGGCTGCCCAGGGCAGTTTCAATAGCCGAATGGATTCGAAGATCGACCTCTGTCTCGAGAGCTTCGAGATCGGCGCGATCGATATGGAGTCGCTTTCGCAGCCGACCAACGGGGTCCTGGCCGCGCATGGTGGCGGCTTTGGAGAGCATCTTCGCGATGCCGCCGAGGCTCGCGGCGCGGCCTCCGACACCGGCACCCTTGGTGCTCGCAGCGGACCTGACGAGAGGGCCGAGCCTGTCCTTGAGCTCGGCGACCGGCTGGCGAACGATCCGCAGCAGTGGATCACCGAGAAAGTGACCTTCGGGTCGCACGCATGAGGCGAGCAGGAAGGCCGGTCCGCCGCGCCGTCGAGCTCTGGAGATCGACTCACCGGCCGCGTGCCATACCTCTTCGACGTTGGCGCCGTCGACCTCGACTGCGGAGATACCGAATCCTCGGACACGGTCGATCAGGTTGCCTGAAGTGACCCGCTCCGATGGAGTCGTGATGGCCATTCCGTTGTCCTTGCAGACAAACAGGACCGGGAGCTTCCAGGCCCCCGCGAGATTGAGGGACTCCAGGAGCATTCCCTGATTCATGGCGCCCTCGCCGAAGAAGGCCACCGCCACCCGGTCTGGCCGCAGGTGCTGATGGGCGAGCGCGAAACCGCAGGCGAGGGGACCCGAGCTGCCGACGATGCCCGAAGAGGCCGCCAGGTGGGCTTTGGACATCAGATGCATGTGACCGCCCAGGCCGCGACCCAGCCCAGCGGTGCTTCCCAGGCACTCGGCGACGATGCCGGTCAGGTCGACGCCGTGCATGACCAACGGCGGCGTCGATCGGTGGTCGGCGGCAATGGCATCGCCGTCGGAGAGGTGGTCGACAACGCCGGCGACGATCCCCTCCTCGCCGATCCCGAGGTGCATCTCACCCGAGATGTGGCCCTCCTGCCAGAGCTTCGAGATCGCCTCCTCGAGTCTCCGGCTGGTGAGCATCATCCGGTAGAGCCGGGTTTGGTCCGGTTCCATCATCGACTCCCGCAAAGTGATTCGGCTGCCCGGCTATTCTAGATCAGGTTGGGAAGTCGACCGAGCCCGGAGGCCATGGTGGCGATGGATGGGAAGAGAGCTATTCGTAATGGGTCCACATGCGGATCACCTTGACGACCCGCTCTTTCTCGAGGACCTGGTAGACGAGGCGGTGCTGCAGATTGATGCGGCGGGACCAGGCGCCTTCGAGATCACCCAGGAGTTTCTCGAACGGTGGTGGAGTCTGGAAGGGATCCCTGGCCAGAACCTCGAGCAGGTACTCCACCTTGGGCTTCAGGTTTGAGACGGCGAGCTTCCCGGCGTCCTTTTTCGCCTGGCGGGTGAAGACGACCCGCCAGGGTTTCACCAGTCGAGCTCCTCGACACAATCCTCGAGCCGGGTCTCCAGGCCGTCGCGAATCGACTCTCGCATCCCAGGGATCGAAAGGAGAACCAGGGTCTCCTGGATCGCTCGCCAGTCGTCTTCGGCCACCAGCACGGCGCTGGCGCGCCGACCGGTGATCTGAACTGGCTCGTTCGTCACGGCAACTTCATCCAGCAGGCGGTAGAGAATCTTGCGGGCCTCGGTCGCATTCAGGGTCTTCATGGTTTCGCTCCTTGTGAAAAGCGTACGCTTTAACGTACGTTTCGTCAAGGAATGCGATTCATGAGCCATCACGATCCCAGACGGATTTCCGGGTCGGGATCTTCTGCTCGCGGTGGCAGTTCTTCGCTCGAAATACGTAGTGATAGAGTAGGTCCCACCTAAAGTCCCATCGAGTTGGAAAAGTCGGGATCGGGAAGTGCTGGAGAGCCCGCGAGACGGGTGTCACCAGCTGTACTTGAAGGAGGAGTGATGCAATGAAGCGAATCAACTTGGGTTGCACCGTGTTGGCACTGGCTTGTCTGCTGCAGCCAGCCCATCTCCTGGCAGGGCCAGAGCAGGAGTCCCTGGTGGAAGACGAGGTCGGACCGGAGCTCTGGGTCGACGGTCCGGAGAACTTGTTGGACGGTAGCGGAACCATCTATCCGCATGTCGCAGTCGATGAATTCGGGAAACGGGTCTACGTGTGGGACGTTGGATTCACCACGGGCGGGGATCGACAGGACGTCTACATGCGTTGCTTCGATTCCTCGGGCAATCCCCTCACGAACCCTGCCCTTGTCAATACGCTCTTGGACGAGTCACAGCGCCGTGCCCGCGTGGCGACCTCTTCTGATGGCTCGTTTCTGGTGATCTGGGAGAGCTCGGAGCCCAGTGTGGTCACTCCTACGGTCGACCGGACATGGGTCCGCAGTCAGGCATACGACGCCGATTGCAAGAAGGTCGGTACGGAGCAACTCCTCAGCACCGTGTCTACCGAGGTTCCTGGGGACGCCCACATCGACGTCGCGGCGCTGCGGGTCGCCGATGGTAGCCCCGGCGGCTACGTCGTGGTCTGGGGGAGTTGGACGCCCAACGGCACGGACACGGATTCCAATATCCAGGCTCGCCTGGTCTCACCGAACGGGTCGCCGTTCGGTGCCCAGTTCCAGGCCAATGGCATGATCTCCGGCTCGCAGATAAGACCGGCGGTGACCGAGCTCCCCGATGGTGGGTTTCTGGTGGTCTTCCTGTCTCCCACTCGCAAACTGCTGGGACGTCGATTCAATGCGGCGGGTCAGCCGGTGGGCAACGAATTGCAGATCAACATTGCCTTCGATGCTGATGTGTCGAAACCCGATGTCGAGCTCGGGTGGAATGGGGTCGGAGCCGTGATCTGGGAGGACGACGAGGATTCGAGCGACGACAAGGAGATCCATGTCCGGCTCTTCGACTCCGACTTGAACCCCCTGGGTCCTGATTTCCGGGTCAACAATTTGATTACGGGAACCCAGAGCGAGCCGTCCCTCGGCAATTATGGCCCCGAGGGCTTCCTGGCCGTCTGGCAGAGTCCTGTGAATGTGACTGCTGGTGACGACGACAGCAGCAACAGCATCCAGGCGCGGTTGATCACCGGCCAGAACACCTTCGATGGTCCCCAGGTCCAGCACAACGTGTATATCGATGGGATACAGCAACTCCCTGCCGTGTCTGGCTGGTACGGCCGCCTGGGAACGGCCTTTCGAAGCGCCGGG
>JAUVRX010000310.1 GCA_030597375.1 Acidobacteriota bacterium | reverse complement strand
TGTGCAGCCACCTTGCCGATAAGCCTCAGCATGGCACCCCGCAGATTGATTTCGAGGCTGAGGTCGTCAGGGGACAGAAACTGCAGCTCGTCGATCGGGAAATAGCCGGGGTGCTCTTCGATGGGCTGAGCGTGGAGTGTGGATGCCAGAAGGGCAGCCGAGAGAAGAATCGAGCTTCTTAGCCTGTGCATCATGAGCTCCTTGTCGTGTCGTCGGAGGACCGGTAGTCTGAAATGGGTCCGTCTGTCCGACTCTCGGTCTCCAGGGGCTTCAGAGATCGGGCCAGACCGCGGGCCGCGGGCTCGACCACACGCTTCTGAACGATGTCATCGCGAAGATCCCTGGCGGCGCGTTGGGTGAGCTTGTCGAGGTAGGCGAGGGCGAGACGGGCCTCCGCGGTGGCGCGTTCCACCTCGGCCGAGCTCTCGGGGACGGTGGATCCAGGGCTCGGGATGAGGAGTATCACTGCCAGAAGGGCTGCAGCCGTGGCGGCGCCGAGTGCTATCCACGCCGGTCGTGGTGCTTGCCAGGGTCTTGTCCACGACCAGGCTCGGAGCTCGTTTCGTCGCGAGCGCTTCAGGGCGGTTTCGAGAACGTGGGCCGGAGCATCCAGCTCCGGCAGCTCCCTCAACCCCTGCCGAATGTCGGCGGCCAGGCGAGCCTGCCTGGCGCAGTCCGGACAACTCGCCAGGTGCTGTTCGAGTGCGGTCACCTCTGCGATCTCGAGCTCTCCGTCGACCAGGGCTTCGACATGAAGCTCCAACTCCTGACATGTTGTCGGTTCATGAGGCTGGGACATGGTCGTAGACCCTTCCTAGTTGCTTGCGAAGCCGCTGTCTTCCCCGGTGGAGATAGACCCGGACGGTGTTGAGTGGTAGCTCGAGGATGTCGGCGATCTCCTGGTACTTGAGCCCCTGGATCTCTCGCAGAATGAGGACGCTGCGTAGGGGCTCGTCGAGTTTGCGTAGCGCCGCCAGTAGATGTCTTCGGAAATCACCGGCCTCTGCCATCGCCTCCGGATCGGGCCGCTCGCTGGCCGCCCTGTCGCTGACACGACCCTCGGGGTCGGCAACCATGTAACGGGAGGAGGATCGCCTTTTGCGCAACTGGTCGTAACAGGCATTGCGTGTGACCCGGAGGAGCCAGGGCTCCAGCCTCTCTGAGTCGAGGTCTTGCCAGTTTTGCCAGAATCGAAGAAGAACTTCCTGCATCACATCTTCCGCTTCAGCCGAGTTGCCCAGGAAGTAGCGTGCGAAGGAGAAAATTCTCCTCTGGTGCTTTGCCACTGCCGCCTCGAAACCCGTCACCGCGAATTCGCACTCCTCTCGACCAGACGAAAAGGCTCCCGGGAAAGTTACAGCCAGTACCAGTTTCTCACCGTTCTGTTTTGCGGAGGTCCGTCCGGGTGGTTCGACAGGGGGGCGCCGCCGCCCGGATGTAGGGGAGGGGCTTGCCCCCTCCCGCGGGAGCCCGCAAGGGCCTCTTCCTAGTTGTCAGGCTCAGGCCCTGGGGCGGTGTTGCGGGCGCGAAAGTCGTCGCGGGCTCGTCGCGCCATCGCGTAGACCTCTGGAGGCATGAAGGCGTCGGAGAAGTGGGCGGCGAAGCTCTCGGAGGCTTCGTCCCAACCGCGTTGAATCGCCGGGTCGGTGACGACATTGACGGTCAGGCCACGTTTCTGCATTTCGGCGATAGCGGAGGCATCCTGCGCAGGGATCTCCTTCGCGAAGCTCTCGGCGGCATGCTTCGAAGCCGCCAGGATCCTCTCCTGGTCCTCGGGAGAGATCTTGCTCCAGCCACGCTTGGTGATGACGGTGGCTCCGACCAGCGGGGCGATGCCCAGGTCCAACATATAAGGGGTCTGGCGATACCACTGCAGGGAGAGCGCGGCCAGCGGTGTCGAGGGCACCGCCTCGATCATGCCTGTCTGCATGGCGGGCAAAGCATCGGTAAGGGCCAACGGCACGGGTCGGAATCCGTTGTCCTTCCACCACATTACGAGTCGATCGCTCCCCGCCCAGACGAAGAGCTTGAGCCGCCTCAAGTCGTCGATCGTGTTCACCGGCTCGGTGGCGAAGAGGTGGACCCATCCGCCATGACCCCAGTGGAGAAGGACAAAGCCCTTGGCCTCGAGTCGTTGACGCAAGACCGGCTCGAGGCTGTCGAGGACGTAGAAGTACTCGTCGTAGGACTCGTAGAAGAGAGGGATGGAAAAGACGTTGAAGGCATCATCGATTTCCGCCAATCCGGTCACCGTGATGGTGGCCGCCTGGAGTTGACCGATGCGCATCTTGCGGACGATGTCCGGGTCGTCACCGGCGACGCCACCGGGATAGATCCTGGCGACGACCCGGCCGTCGGTGATCTTCTTCCACTCTTCGGTCAGGTCCCTCAGCAGCACACCCCAGACCGAGCGCTCGGGGACCAGGGTGGCCAGTTTCACGATGGTAGGTCGTTGAGCGAAGATCGGCGCCACGACGCCCAGTAGCAGGCCGACCCCGGCGAGGGCAGGCAGGATCCGAAGGAAGATCGATCGTCGGGGGGTGCGCATGATGGGTTCCAGGCGTCGTGTGCTTCGCATCTGGGGCTCGAATCCGTTGATCTTACTGCCTGGCGGCTTCGATCTCGAATGAGGGTTCACACCGCCTGTGAGGTCGTAGATCTTCCGGGTCGACAACCGGCCGAAAATTCTTCAGCACCGCGGTCTGTAGCTCCTTGGCAAGAACCTTTCGATCGCCACCCTGAAACTGTCGATCGCCAAAGACCACCGTGGCGTCGACCCGCCGGAGTTTGAAGAACTCGAGGGCATGGGGCCCAAAGGGCGCCCCACCCCACCAGCACACCGAAAGGTGAGCTGGTGGCTCGCCCTTCGGAGTCGCATAGCTCAGGGTCGCGTAGGAGA
>JAUVRX010000156.1 GCA_030597375.1 Acidobacteriota bacterium | reverse complement strand
TCGGCGGAGGAAGCGCAGATCCGCCAGATTGCCAGCGAGTTGGGGTTCAGCCACCGGCAGTTCGTCGAGGCGCGCAAGGTCTACTCCCAGCACAGGGAAGTGCTGAGGTCCTTCAACCCGGGTCAGTAGGCGGGGGCGGAATCTCCCCCTGAGGTGGTCCAGGCTTCAACGGGCGCTCAGCGAGCCCTGGTAGAGGCTCTCTTGTCAGAGGGCTCCAGTTGTTGAGGGTCGGAGTTGGGGCTTGCCGCGGCCCGTCCCTTCTCCCAGCGCCGGTGCATCCAGAGCCACAGCTCCGGCCACTGACGAATCGCTTCCTCGATCGTGCGGAGGTATCGCAGGGTGAGGCGGTCAACCGCCTCCTCGCCGTCGGTCTCGGGGGAATCGGTCTCGGGGAAGATCGGCTCCCAGTAGACAACGCGACAACGCTTCCATCCATCCAGTGGAATACCGAAGACGGGAACCACCGGAGCACCGGTGCGCAGAGACAGCCGTGCCATCAGTGGCGTCGTATAGGCGGGGTGGCCGAAGAACTCGTAGGCCTTGCCCTCGTTCGGGTGGACACGCTGATCGATCAGCAGCCCGGTGATGCCACCATTTCTCAAGGTCCGGATCAGCTGTCGTGCCGCACCGCGCTTCGGAATCGTTCGGTTCCCGAAGCGCTCTCGCATCCGGCGGATCTCGCCTTCGAGATAAGGGTTGTCGAGGGGGCGGGCGACGAAGGAGACCGGCTTGCCGCGAAGCGGCAAGGTCTGAGCGAGTGCCTCCCAGTTGCCGATGTGAGCGGTCATCAACAGGACACCGTTGCCCGCCTTCTCGGCTCGCTCCAGGTGCTCCCAGCCTTCGATATCGAGACGTGCCAGGTAGCTCTCGCGATCGAGGTCTGAAGAGGTACCGAGCTCGACCGCCGCGGTACCGATGTTCTCGAAGGATTGCTTCGCGACCTTTTGGCGCTCGGCGGGCGACCACTCGGGATAGACGAGCTCGAGGTTTTGCAGTGCCACCCGCCGATGCCTGGCGTCCAGAAGGTAGCCGAGTCGACCTCCCCACCGTCCGAGCGTCATCTGTGCCGCCTGTGGCAGCAGCTTCATCAGGAACTTGGCTCCCCTGTAGGCTCCCAGTTCCAGCTTGTAGCGGAAGGGGTGCTCTTTCGGTTGCTGATTCCTCTCTGTTGTCATGTCGGTCTGGCAACCGGGTAGATATCGACACTCATCAACCTGGGGAGTGGTGGGCACTCGCCGCCCTCCGCGGATCGTTCCCAAGGCAGGAAAAAAGCCGCCTCCTGCCTTCAGACAGGTGCGGTCTGAAGATTATAACCGTGGAAACAGGTCGGATCGAACCCCCCTGGAAGGGCTAGAGTGCCAGCAGGCTCTCCACGAGGGCACCCTTGGCCAGGTGCACCTTGTAGGCATTCTGCTCCAGAGGTCGGGCGCCTGCGACGGTGGCTGCAGCGACGTCGGCTGCTACGGAGGCACTCGGCTCGTTGCCATTGAGGGCCTTTTCACCAGCCTCTGACCGCCAGGGAACAGGGGCCACGCCTCCCAGGACGATCCTTGCGTCGGCGACCGCGGAGCCGTTCATTCGAACGGCGAGGGCGACACTGACGAGGGCGAAGTCCCAAGCCCCCCGCTCGCGGATTTTTCGGTAGGAGCTCCTGATACCCGCGGCCTTCGGCAGGAGAACCTCGGTGACGATCTCACCCGGTTGCAGGACAGTTTCCCGGCTCAGGTCCTGGTCTGGCAGCACGAAAAAGTCCTGCAGTGGCATGGTGCGATCGCCAGCGGCTCCGGAGATCCGCACTTCCGCTCCGAGTGCTACCAGCATGGGTGCCGTGTCGGAAGGATGAACGATGTAGCAGGGATCACCGCCGAAGATGGCGTGGTAGCGGTTCTCACCTTCCACCGCGTAGCACAGGTCGCCGCCCTTCTTGGCGCAGTGGAAGTCACCCCGAAAGTACCAGCAACGAGGTCGCTGACAGAGATTGCCGCCGAGGGTGCCCTGGTTCCTGAGCTGGGGGCTGGCAACATCGCCTGCCGCCTGTGCCAGCCCTGGGTAGCTCTCCTGTACCAGGGGGCTCTCGGCGATCTCCGAGATGGTGGTCAGAGCGCCGATCCGCAGCCCGCCGTCGCCAGTCCCGGTGATGCCCTCGAGCTCCTCCAGTCGGCTGATGCTGACGAGTTTCTCGACTTTGAAAACCCCATCCCGAGCGCAGCCCAGAAGATCGGTTCCACCGGCGTGAACATGGGCTCCCTCGCTCCTCAGGTTGTCGAGTGCCTCCTGCTTGGAGCGGGCGCGAATGTAGGCGAAGTTCGGCAGCATGGGTCAGGCCCTCCTCTGGTCGTGGGCCGCCAGAAGATCCAGGAGTCTGGTTGGGTTGATCGGTGCCTCTGTGACGCGGACACCTGTGGCATCGTAGACCGCGTTGGCGATGGCTGCTGCTGTCGGGATGGTCACCGGCTCTCCCAGACCCTTGGCGCCGGTGGTGTTGCACTCCAGGTCCTGGATCTCGATGGGCAGGGACTCCATATCGGCCGGTACATCCAGGGCGGTCGGAATCTTGTAGTCGTGCCAGTTCCTGTTGACCATCTTGCCGGTCTGCTTCTCATCCAGCACGCGCCGCTCCGTCAACCCGAAGCCGATACCCATGACGATGCCGCCGTAGACCTGATTGTCGTAGGTCAGGCGGCTCATCACCCTGCCGCTGTCGTGGGCTCCCAGGAAGCGGAGAACCCTGACTTCCCCCGTCCGCTTGTTGACCTCGACTTCACAGAACTGAGCGGCGAACGGACAGACCGCCTTGTCTTCGGGGTTCGGACCCCGGTAGCCGACTCCCACGACCGTGCGTCGCTGGCGAAACTGGCTGATCTCGCCGACTGCTAGACGCTTGGCGGGATCGCGCGTCGAGAAGACCTCTCCTGCCTCGAGCTCCAGCTCGGCCGCAGAAATGTTCAGATCCTGAGCCGCCATGGCCAGGAGCTGTTCCCTGCAGTCCAGGGCGGCGGCGCGTACCGCTGGCGACTCTGTGGGAACCGTCTTGCTGCCGCCGCTGGCGGTGGCAAACTCCGTGGTTCCGGTGTCGGCATGCTCGATCTGGATGCGCTCCACGGGTACCCCCAGCTCTTCGGCGACGACCATGGCCATGACCGTCTTGGTGCCCGTACCGATGTCACTGGCTCCCATGTTCAGATTGACACTGCCGTCGGCGAAGTACTTGACGATGGCGGTCGAAGGTGGTCCGCCCGCTCCGGCCACCCAGGTGCAGCCACCCACTCCCACACCCCGGACGACAGGGCCGTCAGCGGCCGGTCGGGCGCGCGCGGCAGCCCAACCGAAGGCCTTGGCACCCTCTTCCAGACACTCTTTGAAGCCCGTCGAAGTGTAGGGGATGTCTCCCCGAGCCTGGCTGACCGCAGTCAGGTTCTCGAGCCGCAGCTTCAGCGGGTCCATTTCGAGCTTGGCGGCCAGAGCGTCGAGAACCTGTTCGAGGGCCCAGGATCCTTGAGGATGACCGGGAGCTCGCATCGGTCTCTCTTCGCCGGCGTTGATGTAGGCACTTCGACCCTTGGTTCGGACGTTGCGGCAGTGGTAGAGGTCGCGAATCTGCCAGTCGAAAAGGCCGGTACCGTAAGGCGAATAGGCGCCTCCGGAGCCCAGCGCCTCGAAGTCGAGGGCGGTCAGCGTGCCGTCTCGTTTCGCCCCCGCTTTCAGTCGCATGGTGCCGCCGGGTCGGTTGCCGACGCAGAGGAAGGTCTCTTCGCGGCTCAGGAACACCTTCACCGGCCTGGCGGTCTTCTTGGCCAGGAGAGCCGCGATCAAGGAGTACTTGCCGATCGCCAGCTTGGAACCGAATCCTCCCCCTACGTAGTGCCCGATCACCCGGACGTGGCTGAGCGGCAGATCGAGGGCGGCCGCGACCTGGCGTTGGACGTTGTAGACCCCCTGGGTCGACTCCCAGAGGGTCAGCTTGTCTCCCTCCCAGCGAGCCACACAACCATGGGGCTCCATGGGAGTGTGGAGCAGGAAGGGAACCTGAAAGGTCTCTTCCACCACGACGTCGGCCGCCTCGAACCCAGCGCTCACGTCTCCACGCTCGTAGGTCGAGGGCTCGCCGACGCTGTTGCCGTCCGGATGCACTTTGGGAGCGCCCGGCTCCAGGGCATCCTGCGGAGTCGATACAGCCGGTAGCACCTCATAGTCGACCTGCATGGCGCGCAGGGCATCCTGTGCCTGGTAGGGAGTGGTCGCTGCCACCGCCGCCACGGCTTCGCCCTCGAACCTGCACACCGGATCGAACAGCACGGAGGCTGGGCCGTCGCTCTCGGGCTGCCAGGGGATGTCGGTGCCGGGACTCGAGTTGGTCAGAACCGCCCGCACACCGGGTATCTGCTCGGCGGCAGTCGTCTCGAGACTCTTGATTCTCGCGTGTGCGTGGGGACAGCGGAGAATAGCACCGTAGAGCATCTCCGGCAGATGGACATCCGATGGGTAGACGGCAGCACCGCTCAAGCGCTGGTAGGCATCGACGCGCGGCAGGGGTTGGCCTACAACCTTGGTTTCGGCCCAGGGATCCTGCTTCTGCTTCGGCTCCGGAGTCTCGGGAACTGGGTCGCGCGAGTAGTAGTTGGCCTCTCTCATGACCGGTCTCCCTTGCCTCGTTTCAACTCGGCGGCCCGGCGAGTGGCCTTGAAGATGTTGGGATAGGCTCCGCAGCGGCATAGATTGCCGCTGACTCCGAGGCGGATCTCGTCGAGGGACGGGTCAGGATTGGAGCGTAGGAGGCCCTCCACCGACATTACCTGGCCGGGCGTGCAGTAGCCGCACTGAAAGGCATCGTGCTCCTTGAAGGCCTGCTGGACGTCGCCGAGGTCCTCGCCTTCGAGCAGTCCCTCCAGGGTCGTGATCTCGGTCTCCTCGGCCTCCAGGGCCAGGGTCATGCAGGAGTAACGGGGTACACCGTCCACGAGAACCGTACAGGCCCCGCACTCTCCTCGATCACAACCCAGTTTGGTGCCGGTCATGACCAGCTTCTCGCGCAGCACGTAGGCCAGGGACCAGCGTGGCTCGACCAGCAGCAGCCGTGGATGTCCGTTGATTCGCAAGGTCAGCGGTACCATCTCGCCGACCTCGATGATGGCAGCCGATTCGGTCGGGGCCGCTCCTGTCGCCACCGGCGCGCCGGCCACCAGGCCCGCGGCACCGATACCGGCGCCGGTCAGGAAATGTCGACGGGTGACTCCGGATTCGGGGCCCTTCTGCTGCTGTTTCTTCCGGTGGTTGTCTTCCATCAGATTCCTCCGGGTGGATGGCTGGTGCCGACCCACTATACCTCGGGATTGATGCATCAAGTGGGCAGGAGTCTGCGTTTCCCCCCTTCGTGAGCTGGGGAGGCTCTTCTTACTATCCGGACTCTCGAATCTTCAGGGCCGCCGATGACAGCAGCTGGGAGCCTCCACGACCAGGCGAGGCCGGGGTCTGCCGCAACAGGTAGTAGAGGTTCAGATCGTTCAGCTCTCCGTCCGACCGGAAGTGATCGACAACGTCGAGCCCGAGTGAGCCGGCCAGTCCTGCTGCTTCCTGAGGGTCGGCGAAGTGGCAGTATCGACAGAGCGTCTTCTCCCACCTCAGGAGAAAGTCTCCCTCCTCCAACTCGGCCAGATCGAGCGGCTCTTCAGCCTGTCGGTTGTAGTCCTCCCAGGACATGAAGCGGGCACGAAATCGATCCGGAACCGCGAACTGCCACATCGTCAGCGCCATCAGGCCCCCGGGAGCCAGGCGCCGCCCGAGTCGCAGCAGGAGCGACCTCCGAGCTTTCAACGACGGAATGTGGTGGAGCACGCCGAAGACGACGATGAGGTCGAAGCGAAGCTCGCCGAGCTTTCCATCGAGCCCCTCGTCCACGAGATCCGCCATCACGAATCGGAGCTCGACGCCTTCGCGGTCCGCAACGGTCGAGCGAGCGATGTCCAGCAGAGGGACACTCGAATCGACCCCCAGGTAGGAGTAGGGCGGTTCCAGGACCCTGTCGAGAAGAACGCCGAACCGCCCGTTGCCGCAGCCAGCGTCGAGAATCGAGGGCGCCTCGGGCATCGTCGAGCCGGCGTCGGGGTGGCTCCAGGTCTCCAGCACCCTCGACCAACCCGGCCATGGGGCCTGTCGTGTGCGACTGAAGCGCTCCGCCGAGCCGCTGTAGAAGGACGAGTTGAGACGAGCCAGGGCCGCGATGGTCCTCTCGTTCATGCCGTCAGCCTACCGTATCGATTCTCATGGCAGGGATACGAGGAAGATGTCGTCACCCGGCAAACTCGGGACCGTGCCGCGACACCACGCCCCTGGCACGGGTTGTGTCCCCGGCTATCTTGCTGCATGCTTGAAGTCGGTACGAAGGGAGAGGGCTTGAGACAGGGTGCGCGATCGAGGATATTCGGAGTCTTGGCAGCCGGAGGGCTCCTGGCTGCGGGCTTGTCGTGCCGCAAGCCGGTGGATCAGCCACGACCCAATCTGGTCCTCGTTTCGATCGACACGCTGAGGGCAGATCATCTGACGGCCTACGGATACGAGCGCTCTACCAGCCCGGAGATCAGTCGGCTGGCGCGTCAGGGCATTCTCTTCGAGCGGGCATTCAGCCAGTCTCCCAAGACGGCGACCTCTCATATGTCGTTGTTCACGGGTCTCTACCCGCCGGCTCATCGGGTGGCCAACTGGGGCGAGCGCCGTGTGCGCCGGCTGTCGGACGACGTTCCGACCCTGGCCACTCTGCTGGCCCGGGCCGGCTACAGGACCGAGGCCTATACGAATGGCGGCAACGTCAGCGCCCG
>JAUVRX010000319.1 GCA_030597375.1 Acidobacteriota bacterium | reverse complement strand
GGCGCCCAAGCTCGCCAGCGCGGCGGCCGAGCATTGCGGACGCTCGATCGAGGTCGAGGCCCTGTTGCGGGTAGCCTGCCTGGGCACGATCTGCGACCTCGTTCCCCTCGTTGGTGAGAACCGGACCATTGCATCGATCGGACTGGCGGAGCTCGGCAGGACCCGATCCGTCGGACTCAAGGAGCTCATTCGGAAAGCCAACGTCCGGCTGCCTGTTACCTCCACCGATGTCGGCTACCGCTTGGGACCCCGACTGAATGCTGCCGGCAGGATGGCCAGCCCGGACGAGGCACTCGAGCTCCTGATGACGAGAGACCGCGGCCGAGCGACGGAATTGGCGACTCGGCTGGATGACTGGAATCGCTCTCGCCAGCAGGCGGAGACTCGGGTCGTCGAGGAAGCTCTCGAGGCCTTTGAAGTCCGGGACCCCCGCCCCTCGATTCTCGTCGCCTGGAGTGATGCCTGGCACCCCGGCGTGGTTGGGATAGCAGCTGGGCGGATCGCCCGCAAGCACCACAGACCGACCGTACTCTTCAGCGTCGATGGAGACTGGGCAACGGGTTCCGGGAGGAGCATCGATGGCATTCATCTGCACGACTTTCTCTCTGGGTGGAGAGACGAATACGAGCGATTCGGCGGACACGCCCAGGCCATCGGCATCAAGGTCGCCACTCAGGAACTGGACTACCTGCGATCCGCCTGGGAGCACGGCGCGGCGGAGAAGTGGGATGAGGAAGCTCTCGCCAAGATCATGAGCTATGACCTCGAGATGCCGGTCGATTCGCTCGACAACGAGCTGGTTGCGAAGTTGCGGCAGCTCGAGCCGTTCGGCATGGGAAACGCCCAGCCGGTACTGCGTGTCGGTCCGCTGAGCCCTGGCGGCAAGCCACGGCTCTTCGGCCGAGGACATCTGGCGATGCAGGCCCGTGGAGAGGACGGCTCGCAGATCGATTTGCTGGGTTGGGGCTGGGAGGAGCGGGCCCAGGAGCTCGAGGGCCGGTTCGAGGCGCTCGGGTGCCTGGAGGAGGACCGCTACACGAGGAGGCCCGTGCTGCGCCTGGTGGATGTCCGGGCATGGAGGGACTCCGACAAATCGAGTGCGCAGGAAGGCCCCGAGCCACGTAGAATGACTGCAGATGCCTGAGGCTCCTCGCGCTCGCGAACTTCCGATCTCTCTCCTCCGACGGGCACTGCTGGTCGCTCTGGTCGGCTTCCTGGCATCCGTCGTGGCACTCTATTTCCTGGGTCGAATGGGCCGCCCAGAGACAGAGCAGTCCGCCAGCGACAGTCTACTGGGCGATGCCGATACCGAGCTTCTGTTCTCCGGAGAGGGCTTCGACTACGAGGTCAGTCGCGCCGGTCAGAAGGTCATCCACGTGAAGGCGCAGCGCGTCCTGTCGATGAAGGACGACGACTACGAGCTCCAGGGCGTCGAATTGACGATGATTCGGAAGGATGAGGGGGAGTATCGCCTGACCGCCGACTCCGCCATCTACAACCTGGAGACCCAGGCGGCCTCGT
The DNA here is from genome assembly GCA_030597375.1 of Acidobacteriota bacterium. Classification (GTDB taxonomy): domain Bacteria; phylum Acidobacteriota; class Thermoanaerobaculia; order Multivoradales; family JAHEKO01; genus JAUVRX01. The sequence continues at coordinate 879 of JAUVRX010000319.1, read as the reverse complement.
TTCGTGGCAACGTCCACTTCTCGGGCCCAGAGGGCGTCCACCTTACCGCCGACGGCCTGGAACTGGTCAATGACGGCAAGATCATCGTCAGCTCGTCACCGGTTCGATTCCGGTTCCTGAATCGTTTCCGTGGACGTGCCGATCGCATGCGGATCACCCCGGGGCGCAACATCTTCATCCTGGCCGGCCATGTGAAGGTCAACACCCTGCCTGGCGATGCGAGCCCGATGTCGCTGCAGTGCCGGCGTTTTTCCTTCGAGCGGGATCGCCGGCTGCTTCGAGCCGAGGGCAGTGTCCGACTCAAGAGGGGCGATGACTATCTGTGGGCCCGGAGATTCAGTGTGACCCTCTCCGAGGACGAAAAGCGAATCGAGTTCATTCAGGCTCGCTGGGATGTGTTCGGTGGCTTCATCCAAGAGGCCGACGATGGATCTTTCAGCGTCGTCAATCTAGAGGGCCGCGAGTTGTCGGTGACCTTCGAAGGTGATCCGGAGGTGCCGAAGAAGGCGGAGCTGCTCAAGGGTCCCTACGGCCCAGCAGTCCTGACAGTGAAGGATGCCTCAGGTCTTCGTCGTCGAATCCAAGCAGACTACTTGACTGGTGACTTCATCGATGGAGACCTGCGACAGGCCCATGGCGTGGATGCCGTCGTGCTGGATGAGTACCTGGACGTCGAGCCCGAGGTCGTCCTACGCAGCGCCTGCGGAGACACAGCCGTCGCCAATTTCAAGAACGGAGAGTTGGACTCCTTTCGTCTCGACGGCGATGTCGAGCTGCACGGTGACGGCCTGCAGGCCACCGGCGATCGGATCGACATGGGCGACCCCGAGAGCGAGGTCGTCTTGACCGGAGAACCCGCCTGGGCCATTCGGGAACAGG
>JAUVRX010000080.1 GCA_030597375.1 Acidobacteriota bacterium | reverse complement strand
CCGGGCTCGAACCGAAGAGGTCCGGGTGGCCGACAAGCTGGCAGACTACATTCTCTCCCTGGCCGAGGCGACTCGGGATTCGGCACGGTTCGTTCTCGGCGTCTCTACCCGGGGAGTCCAGAATCTGTATCGCTCCGCGCAGGCCATGGCTCTCTGTGAGGGCCGTTCGTTCGCGACACCGGACGACGTGCAGAGAGTTGCAGCCCCCGTATTCGCTCACCGGGTGGTGCTCAAGAACGGTGGTGGTGGTCTGGAGGCCGCCAGGCATGCCGTCGCCAGGGTCGTGGAGTCGGTCCCCATTCCTGTTTGAAAAGGGTGGGGTGGTGAAAGCCTCGACTCGTAGGACCGTTCCTGAAGGCATTCGAATCACCAAAGTCGGTCTCTGGTTCATCATCCTGACGATCCTGGTGGCGATTCCGGCCGCCAACACCGGCAATAACGCCCTCTATCTCGTCGAAGCGACGATGCTGTCGTTGCTGGTTGTCTCTGGGGTGATCTCGAGACAGAACCTGCGGCGGCTGGAGATCGACTTGTTGCCGCCGTCGGAGGTCTACGCCAACGAGCCTTTCGATATCGGCTTCGAGCTGCGCAATCGGGGATATTTCTGGCCGCGGTGGTTGTTGATCCTGACGGCAACCGAGCGGACCAAGTCCGTGCTGGTGCCTTATCTACCGCGGCGATCCTCCTTCCGGGGCGATCTGGAGTTGACCGCCACTCGCAGGGGAGTCCTGCGTCTCGAGCACGCTCACCTGGCGTCGATCTTCCCTTTTGGATTCTTCCGCAAGGGCATGAGATTTCGCGTCGATCTGAATCTCCTGGTCTATCCGGAGATTCGGACCTCGGCCGAGTTTCGCCAGCGAGGCCTGGGCGGGGTCGGTGAACAGGCAGCGCGCAAAGCCGGCGTCGGGCCGGAGTTGCATAGCCTGCGGGCATTTCGCCTCGGAGACGATCGACGGGGGATCCATTGGAAGCAGACAGCTCGCACTGGTGGGTTGATCTATATGGAAAGAGAGGCCGAGACAGGGGAGCGACTCTCGATCGTGCTCGACAATGCCGTCGGGCAGCTGGACAGCACGGCTGAGGAAGCATTCGAGCGGTTGGTCAGCGAGGCGGCAACTGCTGCCCACTACTACCTGGAACGGGACTACGAGGTCGAGCTCGTGACCCGGAATGAAGTCGTGGGCTTCGGGCGGGGGCTCGGCCACCGGCGTAGGATCCTCGAAACGCTGGCTCTGGTACCGGTTGTTGCAAGGCAGTCCTATCCCCTGACGGGCAGCGATCCTTCCACACCAGCCCTGACCTTCGACATGGGGGAACGGAGCGCATGAGCTTCGATCGCCGCAAGAGGGTCCTTCTCGGTCTTCTGGCACTGCTGGCACCCATCCCGCTGCCCTTCAACGAAGTCGTCGGTTGGCCTTCGATCATCCTCTTTTGGCTGGCGGCGGCGCTCTATCTTCGCCGCAGCCTGACTGGCAAGACCAGGCCCCTGCCAAGTTGGGCGATGAATCTGCTCGGCCTCGTCTACCTGCCTTTCCTGGTGCTCGACTTCTCTTGGTTCTGGCAGGGCAGGGTGCTTCGGCCGCTTGTGCACCTGGCATTGTTCGCCCTGGCCGTCAAGTTGTTCGGGCTCGAGCAGGAGAAGGACAAGTGGCACGTCTTTCTCCTGACCTTCTTTATCTTTCTCGCTGCGATGGGGACCAGTGTCCACCCGACCGTGGTGGTCTACATGGTGGCTTTCCTGCTGCTCGGTCTTGTCCTACTGGCCCGTTTTGGCGCTTACCACGTACTGAGCAATCATGGTCTGGCCGGGCGTCTTCCCACCCCGATACCGTTCTCGGGTTTTATTGCCGCCGGCACGCTCCTGACCCTTGTGCTCGCCGTGCCTTTGTTCGCTATCCTGCCTCGCCTGGGCAGGCCGTACCTCGTCGGTCCCGGCGGTGGAGTCGGTGGCGCGATGCAGAGCGCCCGATTTCTGGAGCGGATCGGTATGGATGTCATCGGGCGAGGCAGGAGCAGCCGCGTCGTCGCCATGCGATTCGAATACGATACGCCTCCGCCGAGCGGCCATGAGATGCGGTTTCGGGCAGCCGTATACAACGAGTACCTGGGTGATGGATGGTCCCGAGGCAAGGTGCGCACGCAGAGACTCGCTCGGCAGCGGGACGGCTTCTTTCATGTCGCAGATGGCCAACCTCGCTCATGGCTCGGCGTCTGGCTCGAGCCGATCGCGAGCCCTGGTCTCGTGCTGCCGGTAGAGGCACTGACCGTGGATGTCGGGGTCGTGGCGATGAACCTGGATGACGGCGGTCTCGTGCATCTGCATTTTCGGCGGCCTGACACGCTTCGCTATCGGGTCGGGCTGTCGCCCTCCGCAGAGCTCGAGCTGAGCTCCGGGCTACCGGAGCCTCCACCTCTCAGCGAGGAGGATCGTCGGGTGGGGGGAGAGCGGATCGCAGCCTTGGCGGCAGAGGTCGCGGGGACCGGCGATGCGGTCGAACAAGCGCGACGAATTCAGTCCTTCTTGATGCGGGAGTACCCCTACTCCCTGGACCTCCTAGGGATGCGTAGCGACAACCCGGTGGAGGATTTCCTCTTCAATTGGCGACGTGGACACTGTGAGTACTTCGCTTCGGCGATGGTGCTGATGCTGCGGGCTGTCGGGATACCGGCGCGTCTGGTGACGGGCTATCTCGGTGGAGAGTACAACCCTTTCGAGGACTACTACGTGGCTCGACAGAGCAACGCGCACGCCTGGGTCGAGGCATTCCTTCCTGACGGTGGTTGGACTACCTTCGATCCCACCCCGCCAGCGGGCCTGCCGGCGAGTGAGAAGCTGGGTTGGAGTCTATTGGCCTCCCAAGCTTACGATTACCTGCTGTTTCGGTGGGATCGTTACGTTCTCACGTTCGGTTTCTATGACCAGTTGGGGATCGCGCGCCGAATGGCGGTCTTCTGGTCCCAGCTCTGGCGGAGGGACGAATCAGGGGATAGGCAATCCCAGGTCGCTCAGGCAGCACCCCGGGACGAGGACCCCGAGAGCCAGCGTGAGAGCTCGGGATCGTCCTGGCAACCCAGTGCCGTTCAGGTCCTGCCGATGGCTCTGGTCTTGCTCCTCGGGGCCTGGTGGACCTGGCGACACCGCCCTGCCTTCACCGGCACCAGGGCTTATCGGCAGCTGCGAGGACGTTTGGAGAAGGATCCCCATCTGGGACTCACGGTCTCGGTGCCACCGCTGGAGCTCGTCGTGAGGGTTGCCCGACGACACCCTGTGGCCAGTGAGTCCGCAGGCCGGGTGGTTGAGCTCTACCTTCAGGAAAGCTTCGGTGGCAGGGAGCTGAGCGATGAAGAGCGTCGCGAGCTCAAGGAGGCGCTGCGGGAGGCGTTGCGGAAGCTACATCTGCGCTACCCCGGCCAACCGGCTGACGGCGAGCGGGGCCCGTCAGGGGAGGAGCTTCGTCAATAGGCGTTGTGCCGTAGTCCGTGCCGGAAGGTCATCCACAGTATCTTCAGGTCCAGCGTCAGCGACCAGTTTTCGATGTAATAGAGGTCGTACTGAATTCGCTTGCGAATGGAGGTATTGCCCCGCCAGCCATGAACCTGGGCCCAACCGGTAATGCCGGCTCGGACCCGGTGGCGTAGCATGTACTGTGGAATTCGATGCTTGAACTCCTGGACGAATGCGGGCCGCTCGGGGCGGGGGCCGATGATGGACATGTCGCCTTTGAAGACGTTCCACAGCTGCGGCAGCTCATCCAGGGACCACTGCCTCAGGAAGGCTCCGATCTTCGTGCGCCGCGGATCGCCCTTCGTCGCCCATACCGGTCCGGTCGTGGACTCGGCGTTCACCTTCATGGAGCGGAACTTGAGCATCATGAAGGAGCGCCCATCGAGCCCCATCCTCTCCTGTCGGTAGAACAGCGGACCTCGGTCCTCGAGCCAGATGCCCAGCGCCGCGATGGGAAGAAAGGGCAGCAACAGGATCATGGCCGACCCGGCAACTCCGATATCCATTCCACGCTTGACCAGACTGCTCCAGCCCTGCAGCGGCACCTGTGAGAGGTTGATGACCGGGGTGCCGTCCAGATCCTCCAGAGTCGCTCTGAGAGTGGCGTACTGGAGAATGTCGGGGACCAGGCGGACCTCGACACATTCGCGACCTACCGATTGCAGAATGCGCATCGTCTTCTTGTGAGCTTCGACGGGCAGTGCGATGTAGATCTGGTCGATGTTCTCCCTGTCGATGATCTCGTCGACCTGGCGCAGCGTGCCGAGGACGGGAACTCCGAAGATCTTGTGCTTGGACTTGCCCGTGTCGTCATCCAGAAAGCCGACGACCTGGAGCCCCAGCCCGCGGTGGTTCTGCAGCTTCTTCGTGACCTCTTTGCCCAGGGCCCCAGCGCCCAGGATGAGAATCCGTTGCAGGTTGTGGCCCTTCAGTCGAATCACGGTCAACGCGTCCCGGATGACGTTACGACCGAGCACCAGCAGGAAAAGGTTCAGACCGGCGAAAATGGCCAGAAAACCTCGACTGTAGGTGAAGGGCTCGAACGTACCATCCGGTCTGGGATAACCGGTGGGTCTCACCCAGGTGATGAAGGAGGCGAGCAGGACAGTGGCGAGCAGCACCGCGATGAAGATGGTCAACGCTTCATCGACACGTGTCCTACCGCTACGGATCTGGTAAAGACCATGGAAATGGAGCACGATGGGCCAAAGCAAGAGCACGATCGGCAAGAGGAGCAGGTAGCGCTCGAACTCCGGCAAATGGCGGACTGGAAACAGACCGGTCCCGAACCGCAGATACCAGGCGACGAAGAACGCGGCCAGCGTAGCCAGGAGGTCACTGATGAAGTAGGTGATGACCGTGATGCGGTGGCGTTGATGGATCAATTGCGCAACCCTCTGTGTCGTATTGGTCTTGCGGTACCACGCCCGGACACACTACGAAGTGGGCCTGAAAACAGCGGCTTTGCTGAACTGGTGCTCGTCGGATTCACGGTAGATCCCAGCCAGAGAGCCTCGTCTCCAGGGTAGATCGAAACCGATCCTCGAAGGTCGCGACGGAGAAATTCTCCGCGCGGCGTTTTAGATTCAATTTATTGAAGCCAATTTCGCGGCATTTGTCAATCGCTGCAGCCAGAGCCTGGTGGTCACCCTCGCCCTGATAGAGAACCCCGTGCTCGCCGTCCTGAACGATATCCAGGACGCCGCCGCGCTTGAGGGCGACGATCGGACAGCCCGAAGCGAGGGCCTCGACACTCGAGATCCCGAAGTCCTCGACGCCGGGTTGGAGGAAGCACAGGGCCCCCTGCAGTTGCTCTCGCAGGGCCTCGGGCGACAGATAGCCCAGCAGCTTGGTGGTGGAATCGGCCAAGCGGGACAGGCGCTCCTTCTCGGGACCGGTGCCGACGATCCTGAGCTCGAGACCGAGCCGCTCACAGGCAGCAATCGCAACCTCGATCCGTTTGTAGGGGGCCAGGGCCGAGACCACCAGGGCGTACCGGCCGGGGGTTGCTTCGGCGGGTACGAAGAAATCGGTCTCGACCGGCGGTGGCACGATCTCTGCCTGGCGGTCGTAGTAGCGTTGAATTCTCTCGGCCACGAAGCTGGAATTGGCGACAAACAGGTCGACGCGGCCGACGGAGGAAACATCCCACATCCGCAGCCGGGTCAGGGCGAGGTTTCGGAGTCGAGCCACGAGCCCCGTGCGCTGCGGGAAGTAGGTGTGCTCCTGGTCCCAGGCGTAGCGCATTGGAGTGTGGCAATAGCAGACGTGAAAGGCCCCGGGTGCGGGACGGGCACCCTTGGCGACGCAGTGACTGGAACTGATCAGCAGATCGTACTCGGCAAGGTCGAAGTCCTCGATGGCGGCCGGGAACAGTGGCAGGTAACGCCGGTAGTGGGTGCGGGCCCCCGGATAGGACTGCAGGAAGCTCGTATGAACCGGATGCTGCTCCAACGCGGTGCTGACGGTGCCGGGAAAGTGGAACAGGGTGTAGATCGGTGCTGTGGGGAACAGGGTTCCAATCGATTCCAGCACTTTCTCGCCGCCCCGCATTCCCGTCAACCAATCGTGAACGAGGGCTGTTCGCGGTCTCGGCAGGGCGGTCATGATGCATCCTTGGCTCTGGATAACCGCTTGCGCTTCTGGTCGTCCCGTCGCAGGGCGCTGTAATAGACATCCAGGGTCTGTTCGGCGGTTCGCGTCCACCGAAAGTCTTCTGCCCTTCGTAGGCCGAGCTTGGTCAGGGCATCGCGGTGATCCTCATCTGCCATGCACTGCGCTATGGCCTTGGCGATCTCCTCGACATCGAGTGGATTGACCAGGTGTGCGTACCCTTCAGCGATCTCCTTGAGGGCGGAAGTATTGGAAGTGACCACGGGTACTCCAGAGGCCATGGCCTCGACCACCGGCAGCCCGAATCCCTCGTAGAGGGTGGGGAACAGAAAAAGCCTGGCACCCTGATAGAGGGCGGGTAGGGCTTCATCGTCGACATGCCCCAGGAGTCTGAGCCGATCCGAAAGCCCCAACTGGGAGGCTCGCTGTTGGATCTTGAACTCGATGCTACCGCGATCCCCGACGCACACCAGGTCGGCTTCGAACGGGTGGATCTCCAGGGCCCGAGCGAACGCCTTGATGATGTTGTCCAGGTTCTTGTGCGGCTTCGGATTGCCGACGAAAAGCAGGTAGGGGCGCTGGATCTCGAGCGCGGCAAGCCTCCGGTCCAGATCCTCTCGGCTGACTCTGTGTCGAAAGCTCTCGGCAACACCTGGATAAATGACCCGAATCTTCCGTCCATCGACGTCGAAGTACTCCATGAGATCGGTCTTGGTGTTCTGGGAGTCGGCGATGATGCGATCGCCTCGAGACAGGCTGCGGCGGATCATACGCTGGGCATAGAAGAAGGCCAGGGGGCTGGGCAGAAACTCCGGATAGAGAAGATGAATGATGTCGTGGATTGTGACGACAGCCTTGCAGGGTACGATTGCGGGAAGAACGTAGTGGGTCGAATGGTAGAGATCCAGTCGGAGCCGGAAGAGCCTCCAGGACAGAGAGACGAGCTCCCTCGCCGAGTACGAGGGAGAGCGCTCGATGACGACGCGGAAGTTCTCTGGCAGCTGATCCAGGGCCTCGCGATTCTGCGTTCCTACGAACAGGACGTACTGGTTCTCCTGGTCCAATTCGCCCAGCCCTCGCACCAGGTTCCGGATGTAGGTACCGATACCGAAGTCGTCGATCTTCCGCGCATCGATGCCGATGTGGTAGCTCAAGTAGGAGACTCCAGAAGTGGCGCTTGCTGTCGAATTTCGAGTGCTCTGCCAGCTGCCCCGTGGATTGCCGGCCGCCCCGCCGCAGCTATTCTAGCCTGCCCCGGGCCTGCCGTCGTGCGCCAGGATCTCGAGGAAGATCTCCTCCATCTCCCGGGCTGCCTTCTGCCATGAAAATCGCCGGACTCTCTCTCGTCCTCGTTCACCCAGCTCACTGGCCAGAGTCTTGTCGTCGGCTATTTTCACGATCGCGTCCCGCAACTGGTGACCATCGCCAGGATCGATCAACAGGCCGGCGTCACCCACGACTTCGGGAAGACTGGATCGATCGGAGGCGATAGTGGGTATGCCGCAAGCCATGGCTTCGGCTGCGGGCAGGCCGAAACCCTCGTACAGCGAGGGGTAGACGAAGATGGATGCCGCTTGCATGACTTGCACTTGACGGGCTCGGGGCAATCTGCCGAGATAACTCAGGCCGAGGGGTTCCAGCTGCTGGATTCGGGAGGCGAGTTTTCTGCTTTTCCAGCCGTAGGGTCCGGTGATCACGAGGGGCAGGGCTTCCGAGGAGGTCCTGACGAGGTCCTCCCAGGCGTCGAGCAGGGTAGAGAGGTTCTTGCGAGGCTCCAGAGTGCCCGAGAACAGGAGATATCCATGCGGATAGCCGAGCTCCTCCCGGGTGGTCGAGTTTGCCTCTGAAGTGCCAGGTTCAAAGACCGGATCGACCCCCGGATAGACGACCTGAATGCGACTTTGGCAAGAAGGGAAGCGAGCCTTGACGTCTGCCGCTGTGGCCTTCGAGTCCACGGCGACCCGCTGCGCCTTCCCGAGTGTCGAGGCGAGGAACGGCAAGAAGCTGAGACGCACCTTGAGTCGGTGCGCCTCGGGTAGCAGCAGAGGGGTGAGATCGTGAATCGTAACGACTCCGGGAACCGGATTTCGCACCGGCAGCGTCAGGAGTGGCGACCAAAGAAGATCGATGTCGGAGCCGGCCAGCCGACGAGGCAAGACGAGCTGCTGCCACCAGACTCCGGAGGGTGCTGCCTGGGCCTCCAGATCGACGCCCGCTCGCTGCAGCTCCTCGGTGCGGGACAGGTCGCGGTGGGCCATGCCGATGCACCGAACCACGCCTCTGTCGGCGAGAGCCTTCAACATCGACAGGGTGAAGACGCCGATGCCGGTGGGAATCCCCACCAGGGATCTTACGTCGACCGCTATTGTCGGCTTGCCTTCGCTGTGTGCCAAGCGGCCGCTCCGATCTCATCCAGCCTTTTCGGTGTGTGGCTGCCGCGAGGCTGCGGCCTGCCGCCAGACGGCCAGTGTCTCTGCCGCCGTTTTGTTCCAGTCGAACTCGCTCAAGCGCTGAGTGCCCCGGGCTATCAGTTCTTGTCTCAGATTGCCGTCGGTAAGCACGCGCTGGACCTGGAGGGCCATCTCCTCTGGGCGCTCTGGGGGTGCGAAGAGCGCTGCCTCGCCTGCGACTTCGTGCAGCACCGGGATATCAGAGCACACCAGGGGCGTTCCAGCTGCCATCGCCTCGACAGCGGGTAGACCGAATCCCTCGTAGAGAGTCGGAAAGACCACCACCGAGGCTTGGCTATAGAGCCGAGCGAGCTCGGCCTTCGGTACATAGCCGAGGTGTTGGAGCCAGCCCTCGTTTGCGGCGGCTGCGACCTCGGCTTCGAGCTCATCGGTCTTCCAGCCGAACTGCCCGCACAGAACCAGAATCGGCACGTCCGACATCTGGGCGCGGAGAAAACGCCAACAGGCCAGGAGGGAGGAGATGTTCTTGCGTGGCTCGAGGGTGCCGACATGAAGGGCGAACCGAGGTGGGATATCGGCGGGCAGCTCGCCGGCTTCGACTCCTTCCAGGAGACCCGGCCCGTGGTGCACGACGCGAATGCGTTCCGCTGGTGCATAGTCGAGCTCGATCAGCTCGAGCCGCATGGTGTTGCTGACGGTGATCAGCAAGTCGGCCCCGTCGAGGGTCTGATCCAAGCGCTCGGCCAGCCCGTTCAGGGTCTCTTCTTTCAGCGTCCACGGAACCTTGCGAAAGCCCAGGTCATGGATCGTCGCTACCAGGGCGCCAGGCACTGTGTTGAAGAGTTTGGGCAGGAAGTAGTTGGGTGCGAACAGGACCTGGTTCTGATCTCGGCTGACGAGACTCGCCTCCCTCTTGCGCAGCCACTTGACGGCCGGCTCATGGTCCACCGCCAGGTCCTCGGGCAAGTCATAGGAGACAACTTCCAGCGCTGGACCCGAAGGCAGCTCGACGGTCGGATCCGCATAGGGAAACTCGGAGCTCGAGATGAGGGTCGGCGGATACAGCCGAAGCCTGATGTCATCGCGATCGGCGAGATGCTCCAGAAGGCGATAGAGATACCAGCCGACTCCCGTGAGCGGTTCCCATAGCGGGCTGATATCGACTCCGATCGTCAGTCGCGGCTCCTGTTGTCGTCTCCGAATCTCCTGCCTGCAGCTCCGGAGCCAGCGTGTCGTGACAACACTCTGTCGGGGTAGACTTCGCAGTCGTCGGCCTGCACTACGCAGGAAATGATAGACCCGGCGAGCTCGGGGGAAGCGGCGCGCCATGCTTCGGCGGGCCCGGAGCCAGAAGGACAAGGACAGGCCCTGGTCGTCGCTTTCGTCGTGTGGATCTCGGGAGCCGGTCATGGTGGTTGGAGAGGCGAGCCGAAGGCGACGACGAGGGATGACGGCGCCCTTGCCCCAGTGTATGAATCCTACATGAGCCTACACCCGGATTATCCATGAGCCCCACGGCATCGAGTGGACTGTCATGCTTACACCCTCGGAGCCTGAGCGGCCCTCGAGTCCGATCTCGGCGTTGCGCCTCCTCGACATAGTCCCGCTATGCCTGTGTCGGCGCGCCTTGAGCTCGAACCCGATGCCTCGCTCATCCACCAACCGTGTAGGCATG
>JAUVRX010000215.1 GCA_030597375.1 Acidobacteriota bacterium | reverse complement strand
TCGAAGCGCCTCGGATAGGCTGCTACAACCTGCACCCCGCGCCCTTGCCAGAGTATGCGGGACTGAACACGGTGAGTTGGGCTCTCTTCCGAGGAGCCACCGAATACGGCGTCACCCTGCACGAGATGACCCCGGTCATCGATGCCGGACGGATCGTCTCCAGGAAGCTCTTCGAGGTGGAGGACGAGGACAACGCCCTGGCACTGTACTGGAAATGCCTCAAGGCCGGCGTTCCCATGGTGGCAAAGCTGATCGATGATCTGGCTCGGGATCCGGCGGGCCTGGAATTGATGGACCAGGACACGAGTCGCAGGGAGTCTTTCCGGGCCGGGCCGCCCGACCGCTGCCGACTCTCCTGGGATCAGACCGCGCGACGAGTGCTCGACTTCATCCGCGCCTGTGACTACCAGCCCTACCCCTCTCCCTGGGGCCACCCTCGCACCCGATCGAAGGACCGGGAGATCGCCATCGTGAAGGCATCGAGAACTGGCAAGGCTTGCGCCGAGCCCCCTGGAGCCGTCAGGGAAGCGCCTGAGTCAGCGATCGAAGTTGCCTGCGCCGACGAGTGGCTCGGTGTCCACAGCGTCCTGGTCGACTCGAAAGTCGTCGAGGCTCGGAGCGTCCTCGAGCCGGGCTCGATTCTCCTTCCAGTCGAGGACCCTTCTTCTGCAGGATGAGGCCGGCCGTAGGATATTCGTTGCCAACCTGGCAGTCCGACCTTGGGAACCGAGTCCCAGAACGCTGTAGACTCGACCCAAAGCTGCCGAAAGGAGATCGTGACCGTGGATAGCCGACTGGTTCCCTTGCACGCCATGCTCCGCCTGCACACGCGCCTGTTCCTGAACTGCTTCGACGAAGTCAGCGACGAGACCGCTCGACTGAGGCCCAACGAGGACACGAGTAGCATGGCCTTCATCGCGCTGCACATGCACGACTCGCGACATTACATGGCCAAATTCCTCGGGCTGGAGGAATCCAACCCCTTCGAGCCGATCACCGCCTCGGCGCAGTCGATCGAGGAGATCGAGATCTACCCCTCTCTGGCCGAGATGCGGACCGCCTGGCTGGAGGTGACCGCCGCGGTGGATCGCGGTTTCCAGGAGCTCGACGGGGAGACGATCTCTCAGCCACCCTCAGTGACGGACTTCGAGTTCCCCATCGAAGACAAGTCGATGTTGGGCGGCCTCGGGTTCTTGCTCCACCACGAGGCCTACCACATCGGCCAGTTGGCTCTCCTGCGCAGATTTCACCGCCTTCCCGCCATGAGCCTCCAGGTCTGAGGCCCCGCCGAGTCCTGGACCCCGAAACGACGCGGGAGACGGTCCGTGCGAGGGAGGCCCGCCGGATGTTCCGGCGATTCTCATCAGAGTGCTTCTGGTCCTTCGATTCCGACTACCGCATCGGCTAGATCCCGTTGCGGAGTTGATCTCTGTACAGATCGGCGAGCTCCAGGCAGGTCTCGCCGGAGTAGTCGTCGAGAATAGCCTCGATGGGAAGGCTCTCGTCCCACCATACGCCCAGCTCGGTGTGGTGACCGACCAGACTCTTGTCGACCCAATCGACCGTGCCACCGCCCGGGAAGATCCCCAACCGCCGTTCTACCTTGGCCATGATCGTCCAGCGGCCAAAGAAGTGGATCAGTTTGAGCATCGGTCTGAGGCGATTGTTGAAATAGCCGAGCACCGGCATTTTTGCCAATGCCAGCATCTTGGGCTCGCCGTCGAGCTCGCGGACGGTGTAGACCCAGCGGTGGTGGCAGTAGCCGAGATAGAACTTCGACTCGACGTTGGCCATCTCGCTGTGCTTGGTGGGCACCGAGACGTAGCCGGCTCTGGAAATGGAAGCCAACTGCCTGGCGACGAAAAAAGGATCTCGGATGTCCTCGAGCACATGGGTGCAGATACTGAAATCGAAGCGTTGGCCGCTCTCTCGGATCTCCTGCCAGACATCGGCCTCGCAGATGTTGCCGACAAAGATCTTCTTGCCGGAAGCATCGGTAGGGAAGAGATCGACATAGGCATCGGCGTGCTCGTCCGCCCAGGGGTTGTACCTGCCACCGACGTCGATGACGCGATATTCACCCTGGCTGCGATGCTGTGCCAGGAAATCCAACACGCGCTGCCGCAGAGTGTCCACGGCACCGGAATTTGCGGCCGTTATGGGCATCGGATCAGCTGCCTGGGGAGGAGTTGTGATTGCGGTAGGCGTCGAGAACGAGATCCCAGTCGTGCTCGCCGAACATCTTGTTCAACCGGTTGTTCGAAAAGACCAACCGCCCCGCGTAGGCGAGCTGCATATCCAGAGGCCGATTGCAGGCAAGCCAGCAGTCGTTGCACGCGGCGTACTCTTCGTGGGTGGCTATGGTCTCTGGGGAGTTCCAGATCTCGTTGAAGGACTTCTCATTCAAGTTCCCCAGAACAACACTTTTCTGCTGGCAGAGGAAAACGTCACCGTTGCCGAGGATGTAGCACTTCGTACGTATGTTCCAGCAAGGGATCGACAGGTTCTTGTCCATCCATGTGTTGTTGAGGCTCATGAACTCGTCGAGATAGGGCTCGTACTCGGGTGAGATCTTGCCTACCGGCTTGACAGTGTCGAAGAACTCGGGACTCTGATAGGCACCCACGGACATCTCCACCCCTTTCTCTTCTGCAAGAGCCTTGACCTGTTCGAGGTCCTCCACCGCATTCCAGGGGGTGATGGTGTAGCCCAGATGGATGTTGGTCAGGTCCTTGATCTCATCGACGATGCGAAGGATGTTGTCCGAGCAATCGACTCCACGTACTCTCTTGTAGGTCTCGCCAAGGCCGTCGAGGGACATATAGACGTTCGGGATCCCGAGCTCCTTGACAGCCTCGATGAGCTCATCGGGGTACATTCCGTTGGAGAGCACCACAAAGTCGTTGCCGGCATCCTTGACGAGTTTGATGATCTCGCGCCAATCGGGGTGCTCGAGAAACTCACCTCCGGTCAGCTCGAAGAAGGTCTTTCGAGTCACCGCTGGATCCCTGACAAGTCGCCCGATGACATCCACGCTCAGGTGGCTGTGCTCTTTCTTGTTCCAGATGAAGCAATGCCGACAGCGGGACTTGCAGAGGTCGGTTGCCATCAGACCGATGACCCGCACATTCCGGTTCTTGACGTCGATCGAACGAGTCAGACCGTGCTTCAGGTGCTTGGCTGTCTCGAAAAGGCTCATCTTGTGGCTCTAGGGAATCCAGGACCGTCCCGGTCAAACGCCGCTTTTGTCTTGGGAGGATTGGCAAGGGTTCGTAACGCGCGGAGAATAGCACACGAGGTTCGACCTGAGACCCGCCTGGAAGCGCGTTATGATCGGCGCTACCGCAAGACAACCCAATCCCTTCTTCGCCGCCGTGATCTCCAAGAAAGGTCGATTCCCGCCCGCTGCGACCAGGACCGGCGACCGGCCCATGACTCGGCGCCGTCTCTCGATGGTCGACCAGGCTGCCCTGATGGCCGCCTTCGCTGGCGCGGCTCTCGGGATTCTCCTCGTCTTCGCCATGCCGCCCGGGCTGTTCTCCGGCGACGAGGGCGTCAAGCTGGTGCAGAGCCTCTCCCTGCTGGAGAACGATTGGCGGAGCGCCGCGATCCCCTACCCGGGCTCCGACCTCGATCCTCACGAAAAGCACCTGCCCCTACAACCACCCTTCATCTGGCAACACGATGGCGCATGGTACGGCGTCTACTCTCTGATCTACACCGCCGCCGCGGCGCTGGCCTGGTCCGCGGCAGGACTTCGAGGCGTCTTCCTCTTGTCCTGGCTCGGCGCAGCGACGGCGCTGGTCTTGCTCTCCGGGCTGGCAACAAGGGCGGTCGGTCCGAAATGGGCGACAGGAGTGGTGGCGGCGACAGCTGTCGCGACTCCTCTGCTGCTCTACGGCACCCTCAACTTCGAGCATACCTGGGCCTGCGCAGCCGTCGTCGGCTGCATAAGCCTCCTCGCTCGGCCGCAGTCGACCGGCTGGGCATCGATCGGGGCCGGAGTCCTGATGGGACTCGGAGCCGTCATACGCCCCGAGCTCTACGCCTTCGCCGCAGGCGTGATCGCGTTCTCGTTGGTGTTGTGGGGATGGCGCCTGGAGACTCTCCGCCGCCTGATCTTCGTCGCGGCCGGGGCCGGGCTCATCACCGGCATCGACCTGATCTCGAAAGCCGTGATGTTCGGGAGCTTTCATCCGAATCTGCTGGCGAGCGGCCTGCCGCCGACCACCTACGACATCAACTTCACGCGGCTCGTACCTGCCGAGATTCGAGAGACCGGGATGCTGGCTCTGTGTGCCGCACTGGTAATCGGACTGCTGCCGGCGATGGGAAGAGCTTCGCGATTCGCCAAATGGCTGGCCGGAGTCGTGGTGGCGCTGGTGTTCGCGCGCCTCGCATGGCAGGCACTCGCGGCGGTAACGCCCTCGATGTTCACCGACACACGGACGATCATCGGCCTGTTCGCTGCCACACCGTTGGCGATCCTGGGGCTTCTGCGGGGCTTTCGGCCACCCGTAGCCGGCAGCTCGGCGCTGGGCGCCGCATGCGGCGCTGCCGCGACCCTGTTCATCATCGCCGTCGTGGCGATCAGGATTCCCGGTTTCATCGGCGGCCTGGAACTGGGCTCCCGGTATCTCCTGCCGGCGGCTCCTCTCCTCTTGATCGCTGGAGCGGACTACCTGCGACAGCAGGAGAAGGGTCTGTACCGCCGGTTGGCTCTGGCAGCCTGTCTACCGCTCGCCGGTCTGTCGCTGCAGGCCACCTTCGACAACGGCATGACCACCTTCCTGATTCGCCAGCACACCTCCCGGCTGTTGGCCGCTGTCGAGGAAACGGGCATCGACGACGTCGTCACCCGACACTTCTGGATACCACAGCTATTGGGTCCGCTCTACTTCGAGAAGAGGATCTACTTGGATCCGGACGACGAGCTCCTGAGACGGATGATGGACAGAGGGCGCCGACGAGTCGTGGGTGTGGACCTGATGGTCGGGATCTACTCTG
>JAUVRX010000239.1 GCA_030597375.1 Acidobacteriota bacterium | reverse complement strand
TTGCGATGTAGAACACTCGGTGCTGGCCGCCGGTACGAATTCGGATCTCACGCACTCCGGGACCTACGGTCGGCATGGGCTTCCAGTCGCTCGGTGGTAGTCCGGCCTGGATCCGACGAAGCTGGTAACCAGTGCGCCTGCGAGCGTTCTCGGGAAAATCCAGCAGGTCCTCCAGCGTCGATCCAACCCACTCGACGGGCCTCGCAGTCATTATGGATGATACAAGTACGTGTATAAGCGTGCAAGTAACTCTTTGTTACCTGCTCACTCACTTGACTGACGGAAACAAGCCTTAGAAGCTTGCGATCCTTCGGCTCTGCTTGAAGTTACTGAAGCACCCTTCGACTGCAGTGGCTGGCGCCTCATTTCGGCCGAGTCGCGGTTCCAGCATTTCGATCGTGCCAAGGGGGATCGACAGTTGGCGATTTGACGCTAGTGACATAACAATGGTATCGTCAGAAACGTCATGAAAGCCAAGAGCCGTAAAGAAACCACAGCGAAGCGCCAGTCCGAGGCCAGGGAGCAGCGGCTCGAGCTCTTACAAGATCTTGCAGGTGCTTCCCGTCTTTTCGAAGCAGAGGAGTTGCTCGACCTTGCGGCTGACATAGCGGAGCAGCATCCTGGACTGAAAGGGAAGTCTGCCCGTTTGAGAGTGCTGCTGGCTTGGGAAGCAAACCGAATGGAACTCATCGAGAAACTGGCAGGAGGCCCTCGAAACGTCGTTTCGAGCTCCGATCCCCGAGAGGAGTTGGGGGCGAGGATAGCGAGTGAAGCCGTTGCGACCATCTGGCAAGAACGAATGCTCGATGCAGGAAAGGTCGCTGAAAGCCTTGGGGGCCGATCTTCGAACAGAGAAAAGGCCCGCGCGTTACGGAAGCGCTCGGAGCTCCTTGGCCTGCCCAGGGATCGCGGCTATCTGTATCCCGCTTTTCAGATCGACGAAGGGCGCCGGCAGGTCTACCCCGAGGTCGCGGAAGTCAACAGGCTTCTGGGCGCGACGGAAGATCCCTGGGGTACCGCGTCCTGGTGGGTATCCGAAAACGCGAGGCTCGAAGCGCGCCCCCTCGAGCTCGTCGGAACCGAGAAAGCAGCCCGCCTCGTGGCAGCCGCGGAAGCGGTCATCGAAGAGATTGGTTGACGGGTGCCGAACTACCCGCCCCCGGATCACTGCAGTGGAGAACCGCGAGAGTCTGTCCTTCCAGCGGGCCTGGTGGGGTCGTAGGGGCATCCCTGCTCAGAAACTCTGGTGGTGTAGATTGAGTGGCAGAAGGAGTATTCGCATGAAACACCTCTCAGCGTTCTTCATTGCCTTTGTTCTCATCGTCAGCAATGCGATCTTCCTCTCTGCCATGGAGGCTCAGCCTCCACCTCGCGGTATTCCGGTAGCCGAGCCACTGGAGTACATCAGGGTCTACGCTGACCCGTCTGGGGCTTCCCATTTCGGGGATGGCCAGGTCGATTTCAATCTCGCCGATTACTCCCCTCCAGCACCGCCCATTTCGGTGTCCGACTCGACGCCGGCGGAGGGCGTGGTCTTCTTGTCCAGTCCGGCAGGTTGGTATGGTGATTTCCACCCGGCACCCCGTCGTCAGTTCATCTTCTTCCTTTCTGGCGAGATCGAGGTGGAGGTCTCGGATGGTGAGAGGCGTCGGTTCGGGCCAGGATCGGTACTGGTGGTCGAAGACACGACCGGCCAGGGTCACGTGTCGAGGGTCGTAGGAGACGAGCGTGCCTACATCGCCGCCGTCCCAATCTCGGACCCATGACGGCCGAACCCGTGCCGGCCGGGGTGGATGAGCGTGCACCGACTGCCGCCCTCGAGTGAAGCGACCGGACCCGTGCCGGCCGACGCCTTGCACCCTCTGCGTCACCATTCAGGCGCCGGCTCAAGCGAGCTCGATGTAGAGCTCCTTGTCCAGCGCTTTGGCGGCCCGTTCCAGAGTCAGAAGAGTTACCGAAGGGAAATCCGGGTCTAGGAGGCGGTTCAGGGCAGAGCGACTCGTGTGCATCCGGCGCGCCATCGCAGCTTTCGAGAGCTTCTGCTCCTTCATCGCCTGGGCGATTTGATAGGCGAGCACCCGCTTCACCGCCACGGCCGTCGTCTCCTCGAGCACACCTTGCTCTTCCAGGTACTCCTCGAAGTCACTTCCCAGGTGCTTCTCGTTCAAGGTCATCTTCGTCCCCTCAGGTCTGCAGCGCGCCGCCCAGACTTCGAACAAGAGGCATTCGTACTGGCCATCCGTATTGAACAGTCCGGAGATCAGTGCCGATGATCAATCGTGAATCCGGGTCCATGCCACGCAGCCAGTCTCGTACCGGCTCCCGGCCGCCTGCCGTCCGATAGAACAGGACTCGTAGCCTTGGCTTGGAGTGTACCATTTCTGATCCACGTGACCGACCGACTCCAACCTTCAGTGAGCCGTTGCTCGATGAAGGTCAGAGCAGGTGCCCTCAATGGATCAAGACGAGATTCACAGCGTAGTTCTGGCTCAGAGAAGGCGTCTCTGGACCAGTTGACCTGGTCCTTGCTTGTCATGGGCGAATCCAGAAAAGGACTGGCTCGGGTGATCTCAGGCTGAGCGCAAGGCTGCAAGGGTCCTGCCCAGCCTACCCGTGAACAGGCTAAAAAGGGAGGGGTGTAGGGGCGGGGCTTGCCCCCGCCCGCGTCGCCTCAGCTCCCCAGCAGATCGTCGGCGAGCACCGTGATGCCGCACCTCGGACACTCGTGCTGGAACTTCGAGGGTGCGTGCGCTCCAGCTGTCGGGATGTTCCTATCGTCGCTTCTCGAGCTCGGCTGGCCAGTTGACCACCAAGTTCAGCAGATTGTCGCCCTGCTGAGCCTGATTCGGAACCACAAGGATGCGATCAGCATCGGAGGTGGTTGAAAACCAGGCGCCGCCAGCGGAGCTCGGTGCAATAGGAAAGAGGGGCTGGCTCTGGCCGATCTGGAAGGTTTCCCCGGTCGGGTCGACTTCGACCGACACCAGATTCCCGGTGAGCTCGGCATAGACGAGCTCTCGACCATCCGCCCGCCAGAACGTGTAGCTCGCGGGGTTGGTCGAGACCTGCCAGCGGCGACCCGGTTCCGGGAAAGTCGATACGTAGACCTGCCAGTCTCCCGACTCATTGGAGGTGTAGGCAATCCAGCGACCGTCCGGCGAGATCATGCCAACGCCCTCGGAGAACTCGGTCTGTCGAAATGGAAACGGTTCGCCTCCCTCTTCCAGCGGTAACACGAACAGGTCCAACTGGGTCTCCGGATTCGGAGTGGAGTAGGCAAGATAGCGTCCGTCGGGAGAGATGCTCGAAGGGAACTTGTCGCGTTCCGAGGAATAGACCAGCTCGACTTCTCCGACGCCGCCGACCGCCTTGCGGTAGATATCGCCGGTGCCTTCGCGATCCGAGTAGAAATACAGGTACTGGCTGTCACTCGACCATGCCGGCCAGAACTCGACTCCCGGATCGAAGGTGAATCGGGTTCTCAGATCGCGCTCGATGTCCTGCATCCAGATGTCGTAGGCACCGCTCTCTTCGGCCTGGACGACAGCGGCCATGGTGTCGTCTGGTGAGACCATGACCGCTCGGACGACAGCCGGCTCACCGAGGCTTCCCGAGATCTGGCCGCTGCGGTCTCTCCACTCGATCGTGGTGCCGGCGACTGCCGAGCCGGTCTGATAGAGGAGGGAACCGTTTTCCGAGGATGAAAACACCGCCAGCGATGCGGCCGAGATTCGCAGCACATCTTCGGCCAGGGGGATCGCCTCGTCGGTGAACTCGAGCTCTTCGGGATCGAAGGGTCGAGCCATCAACGTCGCGTCGCGAACGAAAAGTAGGTGGTCGGAGGCGAACTCGGCCTGAATCGGTGACTCGATGATCGGACGCGGCTCATCACCGTCAAGTGAACCCGCCATGACGGTGCTCGGCTTGGAGCCGGCTCCCCGCGCCATGAACAGGAATCGCCGCCCATCGGGAAGAAATCGAGGGTGACGGTGCGAATTGTGGACCTCTTCGTCGATATCGGTGATCGCCACCGACTCACCACCAGCAGCCGAGACACGATGGATCGGGGTCCCGGAGCTCGGTGTGAAGAGGATCACGCCCTCCCGATTCCAGGCTCCGCCCTTGCCATCGGCAGCCTCGCAGAGAGTCAAGGGTGGTCCGCCGGTCGCTTCGATCTTCTTGAGAGTGCCGTCCACCTGGGTGAAAAATCCTACCCATCGGGAGTCGGGTGACCAGAACGGGTACTGGGCCCCTTCCGTACCCGACAGGAGATGCGCCTGTGAGGCATCTAGCGAGCGCACATAGAGCCGCACTACGCCGTCAGTGTTCGTGGCAGAGAAAGCAATCTTCGACCCGTCGGGGGAAAAAATAGCCGGTCCCGGGTTGAGTCCGTTGAGGTGGAAGCCGCCACTCTCCGGCGGCGGAATCGTGGCCTTGAGAATCGGCGGCGGAGGCTCGGGCCACAATGCGAGGGCCGCGACGGCGATGGCGGCCATCACAAAGAGTGCCCAAGGCAGAGCCGTCTTCCATCGCGGCTGCTTCTGAGTCGCGGCCACGGCTGCAGGCGTCTCGACAGCGAAGGCGGCCGGATCGGCCATGTACTCCTGGATGAC
>JAUVRX010000225.1 GCA_030597375.1 Acidobacteriota bacterium | reverse complement strand
TTCTCGTTGGCGATGACAACGGTGGCGCCCAGATGCTCGAGCTCGAATAGGTTCTGCGAGAACTCGAGCGGCATATGAATACAGCCGTGAGAGGAAGGGTAGCCGGGAAGACCACCGGCATGCAGACAGATCCCGCTCCAGGTCAAGCGCTCCGTGTAGGGCATCTTGGCGTTGTAGATACTGGAGACGTGGTCCTTGTCCTTCTGCAAGATGGTGAAGACGCCAGTCGGTGTTTCGTGCCCCGGTTTTCCCGTGCTGACGTTGCAGTAGCCGATGAGGATGCCATTGCGGTAGACGTAGGCTTGCTGCTCCGTGAGGCTGATCAGTACCACCATGGGCCCGGAGGGAGAGGCGTCCGGATTCCAGACGAACTCCTTTTCTCCCAGGTCCTCGGGCCTGGTGTCGGGTGATACCTGCTGGGCGACGATCCCAGAGGTGGCCAGCAGGGCCAGGGCCATGCCGATCGCTAGTGTGAGAGTGACTGAATTTCGATTCATTTCGATCCCTCGGGTCATGATTCAGAGCCTCGTTCAGGGTCTTGAAGCGTTTCAGGTGCGCTTTGGGCGAGCGAGATCGGCGACCTTTCGCCGACATTATGCAGGTTGATGTCCCGCTGCGGGAAGGGGATTTCGATCCCGGCATCCGCGAGGGCGCGATTCACGGCTACCCGCAGCTCACTGGCGACCGTCACCGCCAACTCGAAACGCTCGACCCAGCACTTGAGTTGAAAATCGAGAGAGCTGTCGCCGAAGCCGGTAAAGACGACGCTCGGCGCGGGATCCTCCTGCACCTGCGGATGGGCCTTCGCGACCCCCAGGAGGATCTCGATAACCTGCTCGGGGTCGGTGCCGTAGGCGACACCGAGCACGATCTCGACCCGACGCCGTCGGTTGGAGAGGGTCCAGTTGACGACCTCCTTGGAGATCAGGTTGCCATTGGGGACGATGACTTCGGCGCCCTGAAAGGTCCGTACCGTGCTGGCGCGGATTCCGATGTCGGTGACCTCACCGAGCAGGGTGCCCACCTCGATGGCGTCACCGACCTGGACCGGCCGCTCGAAGAGGAGGATCAATCCCGAGACGAAATTGTTGACCACGTTCTGCAGGCCGAAGCCGATGCCGATGCCGAAAGCCCCTGCCAAGAAGGTGGCTTTCGACAGGTCGAGTCCGGCGGCGACCATGGCGAGAGCGAATCCGAACAGGAGAATCACATAGCGGGTCAGCGTCGAGATGGCATAGGGAATTCCCCGCTGCAGGGGGAGACGCGGCAGGAACTCCTCGTCCAGCAGCAGGGTGATGATCCTGGCCAGCAGGAACGAAGCGCTGACGATGAGCACGAAGGCGAGGACTTCGCCGATGGTGATCTGGACATCTCGTACCGTGATGCCCAGACTGAGAAGACGCTGAGCCGCTTTCGAGGCGCTCCCAGAGAGATCGAAGGCGAAGAGGCTGGAGGCCAACCAGGCGACCGTGGCCAGAATTCCCAGTGCTCTGCGAAGGAATCGATGGGTTCTCTCCGGGTCGTTGCGAACTACCCGCAAGGATTCTGCCGAGCGGGTCCCGAGCCAGATGACCACGAGGCTGTCCAACGCCAGGAAGATCGCCCTGATGATGATTGCGAAGCCGAGAGATCCGATGACCCCATTGCGGATCTCCCGGGCTGGGCCGATCAGGCCGAAGATCGCTGCGAGGCTCGAGACACCCAGAAGCAGGATGGAGATTCGGATGATCCATGGGCCGGTTTTCTGCCACCGACCCGGGAGAGCGGTTGCCCATCGACCTCGCCGCAGATCCAGTGTCAGGGCAGCACCGACCGCGAGGCACTGTGCCAGAAGCACGAGGCGATCCAGAAGAGGTGACAGCTCGAGGTAGCTCTGCAAAGGGAAGAGAACCAGGGCGGCCACAAGAGCGAGCACCGATGCCCGGAGGGAGCTTCCCACCATTCTCAGGGTAAGTGCCGCCGCTGGCAGTGTCATCAAGAGCAGCAGGAGGCGATAGAAGATCCTGGGCGCTGGTGTTGGAGCGAGCCAGGCTGTGACTGCAAGTGTGAGGATCAGGGCCATGGGCCACGCAGGGTCGATGACCTCGAGAGCCCTCGCGGCGGCGGGCTCTTCTGCAGCTCTGCGTTGAGCCGGCGCCTTGAGGCGCCATCGCAGGACCAGCACAACGGCCAGCGATCCGAAGAAGATGAGGGCAAGCCGGTCGGCGTTGTCGCGGCTGTAGGAGGCCAGATGCCCGGCATCGTTCTTGAGTTGCAGGACGAAGTGCCGGTAGAGGCCACCTCCCTGGCGCTCCCAGTGAAGACGCCATATGGGCTCGCCCTCCGAGGTGACGCTTTGAACCATCATCTCGTGGCGTTGCTCGGCGGCTCCAGCTCGATACTCGGCGACCTGTGAGGAGAGCTCCGTGGCCTCTGCGAGCGCCGTCAGGGTGTCATTGCGCCGTTCCTCGACGGCCCCGGTGAGCTCTTCGAGCTCCGCCAGGGTGCCGTTGGTTTGCTCGATGAGGGTGGCGGGAGCGCCCCGGTCCGTAGCCTCTTGCTGAAGAGCGACCCAGCGCTGCGTGAGCGAATCGAGCTCGCTGAGGTCCTCCTCGAGCTTCCGGGTAGCGCTGTCGAGGTGAGTGGTGGCCTCCTCGAGCAGGTTCGCGTGCCGGATCGCCTCGGAGTCCAGGTCCATCAACTGCGCGATGCCGGACTCCCCTGCGGCCTCGAGTTGGATCTTCTCGAGGATGGGGGCCAGCTCCTCCTTCAGGGGGTCGATCTCTTCCCTGATCGAGTCGAGGCTCTGGGAATCCTCGAGTCGGCTGCGAATGTCCCGACTCTTCTTCTCGAACTCGGCCCTCTCGGCTGGAATATCCGCCAGCGAGATCGGCGGTGGAGCTTCCTCGACAGTTTCTTCTGCGGTTCCGGAGGTTGGGTCGGTGGCAGCGGCATCCTGGGCGACCACGGGCCAGGCCCCGGTGAGGGCCAAAAGCACGGGTGCGAGAAGCAGGGCGATGGTCGATGCGGCATGTTTCACGATGATGTCTCCGTGGGAGTCCTGGATGCTTTCGGGCCGCACTATAACGGAAATGGGCCACAGGCCCTTGCTGGGTCTGCGGCCCTCGATCGTGGAATGGTGGTTGCCGACCTAGTCCGGCGTGTTGAATCCGTTCTCCGGTGTGCAGGTGTGGCAGATGGCACCACGCTCCGCCGAGTCGCGCCACTTCCTAGCGACCCCGTCGTAGTAGAAGTTGCCATCTGTGATCGGTTGAGGGTATCCGTTCTCGGGCGTACAGGTGTTGCAGACCTGGCCATCAGGGGTCTTCCAACGCCGGGAATGGGTGTCGAAGCATTCGTCTGCCCCGGCGCCATGCGCATAGTCATCCTGGCGAGAGTGCACTTCGAACTTGAAAATGTTGCCATTCGGCTCTGCGACGCAGGTCCCTCTGGCGTGGTTGTTGTCCCAGTCGACCTTCCAATGGACCCGTGTGCGGCCGTTCGGAAGGACCTCGCCCGACACAATGGAGATGCCGGCGTTCGGGATGTCCTTGAATTCACCCTGATCCCAGACGGCATCGTGGCATGCCTTCAGGAGTTGGTGTGCGGGCTGTTGGGCGATCGCGACTGAACCGAGCGCCAGGACGCCGATCGCGGCGATCAGGGCGAGTCTCATTGCGCTTGAATGAGCGTGCTTCATTGTTTCCCCTCCTACTGTTCGAAGATTGATGGCCGAGACCCCAAGCGGTCATTCACCGGTCGGGGTCCGGCCTCCCCATTGGACAACAAAGGGCATCGTAACATCTAAGCCGCTCTCAACGCCCTGCAAGCCGGCGGGGCGGCCTGGTGGAATCAGTCCGCCTCGGGCTGCCGATTGCAGAGCTCTTGTGCGTTGGGCTCATCCATGCGACAGACCTGATCCACGGAGTCCCAACAACCACCGGAGTCGAGGCAGCGATCCACCTTGCCGCAGGCAGCAAGGAGCAACCCGAAGAGGAGGAGGAATTTCCCTACGGCGCTAAGGGAGCGCCTTCCTCAGGATCTTGTCGATCTGGCTCTCGGCAAACAGAGTCGGATCGGTTTGCAGATACGACTCGCCGGTCGCCTCGCCCTTCATCAAGAGGTCGCCGTGCACGCTGATGATGAGGACCTGAACGGAGCTCATCACCGAGTTGCTTTCGGTCTGGTGTACCCGGCCGGTGTCGTACTCGGTCCAGACGTTCCAATGATCCTTGCTCTCACTGCCGAGAAGCGAGGGCAGGAGGACCGCATCGCAGCCCAGCCGCCGAGCGGCTTCGAGGACCGCTTCTCTGGTCGGCTCGACAACCGACATTTCGAACAAGACTTGCTTGACTCGGTCGGAGCCGACCACCGAGGCCGGGAAGTGCTTCGTCACCGACTTGTTGAGGTGCTTTTCGATCTTGACGCAATTCACACCCTCACTGCAGGGCAGGGGTGCGATCGCCAGGCTGCTGATCGCAGATGGGAAATCGGCTGATTTCTGGACATCGACGGCAGCGAAGCTCGCAGACACCATCAAGAGAAATACGACAGCGATCGACAGTTTCTTCATGAAAGTTTCTCCTTGGTGCGGATATCGTTGGGTTACTCTGCGTGTAGGGGATTCTGCCACAAAATCGATAGCGAGCACGCATCCCTCAGGCCGAGCTCTCAGGGTAGAGTAACGGCAGTCGGTTGCCTTGGCATGGGCCCGGAAAGTCTGACCACAATTCGGAGGGGACAGAAATGACCAGGGTTGGATGGAAGATGCTGCAGTCTCTCGTAGGACTCTCCTGCATCTGCGTCGCTCTCGCTGTTCCAGCCCGTGCGGTGCCCGACGAGCAGGATGGACATACCGACCGGCCCCGAGGCGGATTGGTGCTCAGCGGTGGGGGTGCCAGAGGAGC
>JAUVRX010000205.1 GCA_030597375.1 Acidobacteriota bacterium | reverse complement strand
GTGGAGCTCGACAAGCCGGTTCGGATCGGTGTCAACGGCGGCTCCCTGAACCAGGAGCTGGTGATGGAGAAGATGCGGCAGAACACCGACCTGGGGCTGGGCAGGAGCTCGGAAGAGGTTCTCAACGATTGCATGGTTCTCTCGGCAGTCCAGTCGACCGATCTGGCCCTGGAATGTGGCTTGCGGCGGGATCAGATCATCCTCTCCTGCAAAGTCTCCCGGCCCCGCGATCTCATTCGTGTCTATCGCCGCCTGGCCTCCGAGACCGAGCAGCCTCTCCATCTGGGCCTGACCGAGGCCGGCATGGGGATGAAAGGGCTCGTGTGGTCGGCGGCGGCCATGGCGGTGGTGCTCGAGGAGGACATCGGGGACACGATCCGCATTTCCCTGACACCGAGACCGGGTGCCGATCGACGGCAAGAGGTCTACGCCTGTCTGGAGCTCCTCCAGGCTCTCGGCCTGCGTCGCTTCGCTCCCAGCATTACTGCCTGTCCAGGGTGTGGCCGGACGACTTCGACGACCTTCCAGGAGCTGACCCAGAGGATCGAGGAGTACGTGCGTGAGCGGATGCCAGAGTGGAAGGAGCGGTTCGAAGGCGTCGAAACGATGACCGTGGCGGTCATGGGCTGTGTTGTCAACGGCCCAGGCGAGTCGAAGGCAGCGAATATCGGTATCAGCCTGCCGGGAACCGGAGAAGCTCCGCACTGCCCCGTCTACATCGATGGTCGCAAGATGACCAGCCTCAAAGGGACCTACTCCGAGCTCTCAGAGGCCTTTTGCCAGATCATCGAGGACTACGTCCAGAAGAGCTATCCATCCATCGTGCCGGCTTCGGCCGAGAGCTGAAAGCTCAGAAGTTTCAACGGCCAGCTGCCCGCCCGATTGGAGGTCCCATGCCTGTTTCCTCAGAAGACTATCGCGACGCGCTCCGACACTTTCCGTCCGGGGTCACCATCGTCACCATCAAGGCCGGCAAGGAGATCCACGGTCTGACGGTTTCCGCCTTCGCGTCCATTTCCCCCGATCCGCCACTGATCGGGGTCATGATCGACCATCGGCACCACGGTTATCCACTGCTGGAGGAGGAGGGTGCGGTGTTCGCGGTGAACATGCTGCGAGAAAACCAGCTCGACCTCTCCAACCGCTTTGCCTGGGTCAAGGACGAAGACCGCTTTGCCGAGGGCAATTGGCAGACGGCGGTGACAGGAGCCCCTGTCCTTGCGGACGCGCTGGCCTGGCTCGACTGCACGATCCATGGCAAGCGCCCTGCCGGGACCCACACCATCTACCTGGGGGAGGTGCAGGCGAGCAGCGTACCGGAGCCGGACGCAGCGCCACTGGTCTACTGGAATCGGGGCTATCGCAGGCTTCTTCAGCACGAGGAAGACTAGCCTGAGTCGGCACCGATCTTGAATGGAGGACAAATACGGCTGGTATGGCAGGGCCGAACCCATCCTAGGTAATGAGGTCGAGAATTGAGTTCGAGTAACAAACCGGGTGAGAACCGCTGTGCTGCCGGCAGGTGGTTGCGGAGACGGTGCGCGTCGCCAGTTGCCTTTATGGCATGGCTCATCCTCCAATTGGCAGGTGTGGGTGGAGGTCAGCTGGCTGCCGCCGTCGATCAGGCTGCGCCCGAGATTCAGCTGGAGGCCCTGGACTCGGCAGGTGCGGTGATGACCGAACAGCTCGCCGGGCGTATCGAGGCCCTCGTCGCCGGCCAGCTCGCGCCGGCCTCCGAGTTGGGAGAGGTGGGAGAGGCAGGTGGCGAGTGGCGCGTGGTCCTGTTGTTCGATCAGGTCCTCACCGATCCCCTGGACTTTGGCAACGCCGCACTACAACTGGCGGAGCGCGCCAGGGAGCTGACGAGTCTGGGGCCAGTCGAGATCGTTCTCGCTGGCCGCGAGCTGAAAACCGCTCTGCCTGCCACCCGCGATCCGGGTGTCCTGGAGCAGGCCCTACACTGGATTCGACTTCGGGAGGATTCCGACAATCTCCAGGAGGAGTTGCGCTGGAGCCTGCTGGAAGACCTGGGGATCGTCGGTGATGAAGTCGATGGGGAAAGTCCAGGGGGAGGCGCCAGGAGCGACGCGGCCGAGGCGGAGGATCGAGTACGGATGGCGATCCGGGACGAGACGGAGCTGCTTCGCGAGCACCACAAGCAGTTGCTGCTATGGGTGAGCGAGGAGACCTCACCTGGACCCAGAGCGATCGTCATGATCGCCAGCGGATACGACGCCAACCCCGACGACTTCTACCGTTCCCTCCTGGAGCGGCAATACGGTGAGCCGACTGCTGCGCGGTTGGCGCCACGGTCGATAAGCCCTTCGGCGCTCGACGTCGCCCAGACTTTCGCGGCCTACGGTTGGGTAGCCCTGCCCTATGTTCCCGAACAAAGATCCAACGAGCTCCTGGAGCCCGGGGAAGGGGCACCGACAGAACAGGAAGGCAAGGACAAGGTCGATGTGATCCTGCAGGATGGTCGTCTCGTGGACAAGACGACCATCGGAATCGATCCTCTCAAATGGCTCAAGGAGCGTCGGCGGAAGGCTCAGAAGCAGGAAGCTGGCCCAGCCCTGGTTCTGGATCCTGCCATGCCGCTGCAGGCGCTGGCCGAAGCCACAGGCGGGGAGTTGATCCGGGGCAAGTTCCAGCTCTCGGACCTGATGGAGCGTTTGCCGCGGCGTCGGCGGTTGGCCATCGACCTCGGTGCGATCGAGACCGACGACCGGCAGCTGCTGGAGGTGCGTCTGGTGGCTGCGGGCGAAGATTCGGTCCCGGTGCTCCGATATCGGCGCTGGCTCTCCGAGGAAACCCCACAAGCGGTCTCGATGACCCGGGCCGAACGCATTCTCGAGAACGAACTGGAGGAGGGCGAGCTACCTCTGGTCGCAGCCCTGCAACCGAGCGAGGACGGTGAGAGCGCCCGATTGGTGATCAAGAAGGACCTCTACGAATCGAACGAGGTCGCATCCTCCCCCCTGCGCGTCACGGTGGCCGTTGCGAAGGAGAATGAGCTCCCGGAGGTCTTCCATGAGGAGCACCCTGGTTGGGATCGGATCAGTTACGGCGAGGGACCCGAGGATTGGGTGCTTGAAGTCGGACTCGGTCGACAGCCGGAGGGCCCGGTCGTGGTGCTGGTAGAAGAGCTGGATACCGGTGCCTGGGGCGCCACCTTCGCATCTTTTGTGGAACCCGGCGCGACGGCCTCTCTCGCCGACAGCCTGGATTCACTGGTCCTGCCGGCACCCCAGGTGATTCACCTCCTGGCGCCCCGGCAGGGTTTTGCCATGGGGCGCACGCTGATGGAGACCGTCGTCTCCTCGACCGAGGTGGCCTCGGTGGAGTTCCTTCTGGATGGCGAGAGCAAGGCGGTTAGCATGTCGCCGCCTTTCAACGCTACCCTCGACCTGGGGCCGCTGCCGCAACCGAGACGGGTCGAGGTCGTGGCACGCAATGCCTCGGGAGCGGAGCTGGGTCGCGACTATCTGGTCGTCAACGAGGGCTCGGGGGTCTTCGGTGTTCGCATCGTCAAGCCCAGGCCGAGTGGGGAGGGAAGCGAACCGCAACGCTTCGCGGGATCGGTCGATGTGCATGCCGAGGTGGAGCCGCGGCGGGGACAGGGTATTGATCGTGTCGAGTTCTACTGGAAGGACACCCTGGTGGCGACCCGCTATGCGCCACCCTTCCGACAGCGAGTCGTAGTGCCACCCGAGGCGCCCCGAGGGTTCATTAGGGTCGTGGCCTACCTGGAGGATGGCAACAGCTCCGAGGATGTGGTCTTTCTCAACAGCCCGGGCTCCAGCGAGAACCTGCAGGTCAATTTGATGGAGCTCTACGTGGTCGTGACGGATCGCAAGGGTCGGCCGGCAAAGGACCTCCACCGCGACAGATTTCGAGTTCTCGAGGATGGAGTGGCCCAGGAAATTGCCACCTTCAGCGATGCGGGTGACCTGCCGCTGACGGTCGGTCTGGCCATCGATAGCTCCGCCTCCATGTTCGTCAAGCTGCCGGACGTGCAGTTCGCGGCCGCAGAGTTTCTGCGAGGCCTGGCGACGCGCCGGGATCGGGCCTTTGTCGTCGGTTTCGGCACCGAGCCCAGATTGACTCGCAATACGACCTCCGACCTGTCCGAGGTCATCAAGTCACTCGACACCCTGCAGCCGGACGGTCAGACCGGGATCTGGAAAGCCATCGTCTACTCCCTGGTGCAGCTGCAGGGAGTCCCAGGTAAGAAGGCTCTCGTGGTGTACACGGACGGAGCCGACCAGGACCCCGACTTCGCCTACCGCACAGCACTGCGATTCGCTCGCAAGGTGGGTGTTCCCATCTACGTGATCCTCTCCAACAACGAGATCATGCGGACCAAGGGCAAGGGCCTCAGCATCCGGAGCTTCCTGGAGCGCCTCGAGACCCTCACTGCCTCGGTGGGTGGAAAAGTGTTCTTCGCCAGAGTCGGTCAGGACCTCAGAGATGTCTATGTGGAGATCGACGAGGAGCTGCGCAGTCAGTATCTCGTGGGCTACTACTCGCAGTACGTGGGAGGACGGCAGTGGCGCCAGATCGAGGTCGGAGTCGAGGGAGCTGGCCTGAACGCTCGCACGATCGCAGGTTACTACCGGTGAGGTCTGGCTCATGTCGTTCTTGAAGATTCTGGGCATCGGGCGCGAGGAGAGTTCCCAAGAGACCGGGGACACGGCCACGGTCCGCAAGATTGTCGCCGAGCTGGAGACCATGGATGCCGACAAGGCTCGGTATGTTGCCGCCTTCGCCTATATCCTCGGTCGGGTGGCGCACGCCGATCTGGACATCAGCGAGGCCGAGACCCGCAAGATGGAAGAGATACTCTGCCGACTCGGGCATCTTCCCGAGGGCCATGCCATTCTGGTAGTTCAGATTGCCAAGAGCCAGAATCGTCTGTTCGGGCACACGGAGAACTTCCTCGTCACCCGTGAGTTTGCGCAGGTCTCGACTGCGGAGCAGAGACAAGAGCTTCTCGACTGCCTCTTCGCGGTCTCTGCGGCCGACGAGTCCATCACTTCGGCGGAGGAAGCGCAGATCCGCCAGATTGCCAGCGAGTTGGGGTTCAGCCACCGGCAGTTCGTCGAGGCGCGCAAGGTCTACTCCCAGCACAGGGAAGTGCTGAGGTCCTTCAACCCGGGTCAGT
>JAUVRX010000013.1 GCA_030597375.1 Acidobacteriota bacterium | reverse complement strand
TGACGGACGCTTTCCACAATCTGCTCGCGGGGTCATGAATAATGCGGGCTAAGCTTCTGATGTGACCGATCTAACTTCCGTGGGTGCCGGAAATGAGTGTAATACGTACCGAGGACCGGCAGGCCAGAATCTCGAGAGTCCCCAAGCTCCGGTCGTGGACCAAGCCAGGGGGATTAGGGGCTCCTCGCGAGTCGGCTTCCTGTCCTCATTTTCTTGGCTTCGAGCCTACCATCTCGTTTCCGTCTCACAACTCCATCCCGACTCGACGAGATCAGGACGGGTCGTATACTAGTTACCCGTTCGAAGGCGCAGGAATCGCCGCGAGTTCCGAGTTTGAAAGTGGAGCAGAGGTCAACGATGAGATACGTCCTGATTTTCATGGTGCTGATGACGACTGGTGCCCAGGCCGGAGTCGTAGAGGACTACCTGGACGCCTACTTCGAGATGTTTCCAACGAGGGCTACTGCGGCCGGGCTGCATGAGAGGGATGACGCCCTCGAGGACCTGTCCCCCGGGAAGCTCTCGGAATGGGTAGCGATCAACAGGGGCGTCGTGGCGAAGCTCGAGACCGCCTTGAAAGATCCCGACCTCGACTTCGACGACCGGCTGGACGCGGAGCTGCTACTTCGTGAAGCCGAGCTGCAGGTGTTGGATCTCGACACACTGCGTAGGCCGCAGAGGAATCCACTCTTCTGGACGGATATCGTCAGTCAAGCGACGGTGTTCCTACTGGTCCGTGAGGATCGACCCCGCCCAGAGAGATTGGCTGCGGTGGCCTCCAGAGCCGAGCAGATTCCCCGGTTGGTAGCTCAGGCCCGGGCCGCGCTGGGTGGCACCCCCAAAGACGAAATCGCTCCAGAGCTCTGCCGATGGGCCGCGCACCAGGCAGGTGCTTCGGCTGAGTTCTACGCCGAGGGCCTCGCGGCTGCCACGACTGAAAACGACGACGCGAGCCTGAGGCAGGGGCTAGTGAGCTCTGGGATGGCGGCGGGACAGGCCCTCTCCGGCCTGGCGAGCTTCTTGGAAGAGCTGGCAGGCGAAGCGACTGGCTCGTCGCGTCTGGGCGAGAACTATCGACTGCGATTCGAGATCGTCAACGGAATCGACACTCCGCTTGCAGACGTACTGAGCGAGGCCGAGACCGACCTGGCCGCGAAGATCCGCGAGGCGGCTGAGCTCGGTCGTGGCGTCTGGGCCGAGGTCATGAGTGACGAGGAGCCCCCTGCTGGAGACAAACAACTGCTGCGGGCTCTGTTCCATAGGGTCAGTGAGGATAGAGCCACCTCGACCGAGGAGTTCATCGCCGACTACCGGCAGCTGGTCGAGGAGTCGGTGGCTTTCGTCAGGCAGCGGCAGATCATCACGCTGCCTGAGCCGCTGACCCTGTTCGTCGGGCGCTCTCCCGATTTCTTTATCGGTCAAGCTGTCGGAGGTGTCTACCCGGCGGGACCTTTTGCTGCCGACGATGCGAAGACGCTCCTGTTCTTGCCGACACCCCCAGACGACGCTTCGCCGGAGCAGTTGGCAGCGTTCTTCCGAGACTTCAACCATCACTTCAACCTCATGATCACGCCCCACGAGCTGATTCCTGGCCACTACCTGCAGCTCAAATGGGCCGCCCGGCACCCGAGAAAGATGCGAGCCCTCTTTGGAGACGGTGTCTATATCGAGGGCTGGGGTACCTTCAGCGAGCGCTTGATGTTGGACCTGGGCTGGGGGGGTGCCCTGGATCGGCTGGCTCACCTGAAGAAGCAGCTCGAGAACATCGCTCGCACCATTGTCGACATCCGGGTGCATACCCAGGACATGACTCGTCAGGAGGTGCTTCACCTGGTTCGGGTGGAAGCCCTCCAGGATGAGCAGTTCGCGGAGAACATGTGGCGGCGGTCCCTGACCAGCGCACCACAGCTCACCTCCTACCACCTGGGGTACCGGCAGGTGCACGGTCTCTACGAGGACGTTCGGCGTCTCCAGGGAGAGGAGTTCCGATTGAAGGATTTCATGGACGGCATGATGGTCCTGGGGCCGGTACCGGTGAGCCATTACCGGGACCGGTTCCTGGGGGCCGCTCGTTAGCTCATGGCCTGGATGACCCTCGACACGGCCTGGAAGCTCATCCTGACGACAGGCTTGGTCTGTCTTTTCCTGCCAGCAAGCTCCGCAGCGCGGAATCAGAAGGTACAGCAGGTCAGTCTCGAGCTTCCTGGTGCGCCCTCACTCGTGCTGTCAGCCGATGTCGATCAGGACGGACGGCTCGATCTGGCTGTGGTTGTCGCCTATACGGAGTGGGATCAGATCGACATTCAGGAAGTCAGCGAGATGCAGGGGGTCGAGGGGTTCGTCGAAGTCCTCACCGTCATTCCCGCTCTGACGGATCGTCGGGAGTTGTGGGTGTTTCGCGCTACCGAGGATGGAGGCTATGAGCCACTCACCGAGGCCTTGCCTCTGGAGTTGTCCATTCTCTCTATGGCAGCCACCAGCGACGGTTCGAAGATCGTCGCGCTGACGGACCAAGGAGTCTCCCTGCTGAGATTCGGCGACGAAGGCGAGGGACCTCACCTGCAGCTGGATCGCTGGCTCGAAGAAGAACCGGTGATGGCCGGTAGCGGTGCCTTCCTGCCCAATCTCGAGTTGCTCCACGACCTCGATGGGGACGGAGACGAAGATCTCTTGCTGCCGACTGCAGAGGGCATCGCGGTATTCCTCGGGCCGTTGGGCAATGGTCCAGGGGATCTCGTGAGTCTATCGAGACTGCCCGGGGAAACGATCCAGGTGCACGGCGAGGTGATTCTCCACTACCCGATACCTCTAGTGAGGCAGGTGGACGGTGACGGATTGCCGGACCTCGTCGTGCCCGATCTGAAGCACGACTGGCAGCGTTTCTACGTACTGCGAAGCGCCGGCGCTGGCAGGTTCCTGCCGCCGCTCCGGTTGCCTGCTGGCGACGCTCTGGTGAGTCCACCGATCGTCTACTTCGGAGATCTGGACGGCGACGGCGTCGCAGAGTTCGTCACAGAAGAGGATCTGGCTGACGACGATGCCGGCATGCGCAAGGAGATTCGCCAGGCCAAGCGGCCGCCGGTGCGCTACCGGTTACATCGCAGCCGCCAGAGTCTCGAAATGGAACCGGAGCCCTATGAGGAGTTCGAGGTCATCGGCTACGCGTTCGAAGAGGGGGACTCGGAGTTCCCTCTGCCGGCAGGGTTTCAGGACCTGGATGGGGATGGCCGCCAGGATCTGATCACCATCACGCTCGAGTTCTCTCTGCTCAAGGCCCTGAGCATTCTGGCCACGCAGAGGATCAACATCGGTCTGGATTTCCACGTCTGGTGCCAGGATGCAAACGGTCGGTTCGAACCGGTGAAAGGCCTGGATCTCTCGGGGCGGTTTCGGCTCAACCTGAAGGATCTCAGAATCGGTCAGTTGTCACAGTTCGCAGGGGACTTCGACGGGGATGGGCGCACCGACTTCGTTCAGATCGGCCGGGGGCGCAAGGTAACGATTCATCGGGGCGGTGATGGCTGCCGCTTCCCAGTCCAACCCGACTTGTCGATCCGATTGCTGGAAGAGCCGAAGGATCTGAGTCTGGTGCAGGTCCGCGATCTCGACGGAGATGGGAGGGCCGACCTGATGGTGACTCAGCCCGAGGTTCGGCAGGAGCTGGATGTGACGCCAAGAGCGCGACTGGACGTCTACCTGAGCAGAGGGGAGCCATGAAGAGACTGGGAGTCCCCCAGGTCGCGCTGCTGCTGGCGATGTGGATGGGACCTCTCGAGGCAGGGGGAGAGATGGGCTCGAACGCAATCGGTGCCGTCAGGTCGAGTGAGTTTCCTGCCGCCAGCCTGATCGAGGTCGTGCTACCCGGGCCTCTATCGGCTGTCGAAGCCTTCGCATCCGCCTCGGGTGAGCGATCTCTGATTCTGCTCGTGGAGGACGGCGAGGGCTCCGAGGGGCCTCGCTTCATCTATGAGCTTCGTCTCGGAGCTACAGTGGAGTTGAGCGACCTGCCGGTGGTCCTGCCGGCGGGAGCGGATTCCCTGGCTGCCGTGGACCTGGCGGGTGATGGTTTTCCCGAGCTCTTCGTCGGTGAGCCCGGGAGGATCTTCCGGCTCACCGGTGAGGGCAGGCTCGAGTTGGCTCTCGAAGGCCAGAGGGTCGATCTGAAAAGCAGAGCGCGCCTGGGTCTCGATGGTTCGACCGTGGATGCCCCCGAGCTCATCCTGGTCGCTGTCGGGAATGCGACGTGGTACACCCTGGATGAGGAAGGGGGAGGACTCAGCAAGGTCGAGGAGGTTCGCCTACCGGTGAGGGCGGAGATGCAGGGGAGTTGGTTGCGTCTATCTTCTCCCCTTGTATCCGCTCTGCCCAGGCCAGGCTTGCACCGCGAGCTCACCTACCTGGTGGGCCCCGAATCGATCGGTGCCAGGCGATTGCGAACCCTGATCCTCGAACCTGGTGGCGGGTCGGGGGCGTCTTTCCGCGGGCGATGGTCTCAGTTGCCTACACCCGAGACAGTGCAGGAGAGCCAGTACGCGCTGTTGGATGGTGAGATTGTCTTACTTGTGTCGACTGTCCAGGCGGACAAGCACGGCATTTTCGAAAAGAAGAAGTTCCGGGTTCTTCGCCTGGTAGAGGATCGGAGCCGATCGGGAGTAGCGCCGCTCCTGGAGGTGTTGACCCGGACCCGCAACTGGTATCCCACCGGCGTCGGTGTGTTCGATGTGAACCGCGATGGCTTCGACGATGTGATCCTGATCCAGCCGAAGGGGCTCGGGGGAGGCAAGTTGGTGATCGAGGCCTTCATGGGGTCAGGCTCGGGGGGCTTCGATGGCAAGACCCGTAGGACCGATCTGGAGGTCGAGACGGAAACCTGGAGTTATGGCAAGGACGTCGACCTCGATGGCATTCCCGATCTGGTTCTCATCGAAGATGAAGTTCTCCTGGTCTTCACGGGTGTCGCCGACACCTCGAGCAAGGCGGTACTGCATCGAGAGCCCGGTTGGAGGGTCGTAATTGGCGAAGTCAACGACAGCCTCAGGGTTCTCGATGTCCTGGGCGATCGGCGTCCGGAGGTCCTGATCATCGAGGAGAAAGGGACCGGGTTCGAATCGAGTACATCGGCAGAGGAGGCGGGCACGGAGGAATCCAGAGAGGGCCAGAAAGAGCCCATCCGAGGACGCCTCGGCCTGGTGATCTTCTCCAGCCCGGAACGAGGGTAGGCCCCTCAGCCAGTGATCCGTAGGCCCGCAGAGGGCTTGGGCCGTCGGCGATGGGCCATCCAGCCCACCGCCAGGAAGGCGATCTCGAGGAGCGCCAGGATCACCATCCATCGAACCACGCTGGACTCTCCGAAGCCGTAGGAGTGCAGACCGGCGGAGAGGACGAAGTTCACACCGAGATAGGTCATCAGGACGGTCCAGAAGGCCACGATACTGAAAGCGGCCGTGCCGTAGGGGCCGATCATCCGGTCGAAGCGACCGTGCAGAATCGCCATGTAGGCGAGGAAGGCGATCAACGACCACACCTCTTTCGGGTCCCAGCCCCAGTACCGGCCCCAGGAGGAAGCCGCCCAGATCGAGCCGGTGATGATCCCGGCCGCCAGAAGGATCGAGCCGACATGGATGTACCAATACAGTAATCGGTTCGTTGTGTGGACCAGCTCCCGTCGGTCCTTGCCGAAGATCTCGATACCGATCTGCAGATGAGCCAGCAGTACGGCGACAGCAAAGACCGAGTAGCTCACCATGGTGATGGGTACGTGGATCGCCAGCCATGGAGTCCCTGATAGGACCGGCGGCATGGGGTGCACGAATCGGTCCATCGGCAATAGATCGATCAGGAACATGGTGAGGGTCGAGACCGTGGCCGCGTTGAGGACGACGAGACGATTGCGGATCGAACCCATGGCGATCAGAGCGAAGAGACCGACCCCCCATGCCAGGAAGAGCATCGACTCGTACATGTTGGAGGCCGGAATCCTGCCAGCGATCTGCCAACGGGTAGCGAGACCCCAGGTCATGACGGCAAAGCCGAGAAACAGGGCGGCGGCGGCAATCCAGTCCAGCCATGGGCGCGTTCGAATCCAGGAGAGGAAGGAGGCGATCGTTGCGACCAGGAGAACGATCCAGGCCACGCGGCTTGGCCGCACCCGGTTGTAGAGGATCTCTCGCTTCATGGCCTTCTCAGTCGGATATCCGGCGATGTTCGAGGCCCGCAGCTGCCTCTCGATGGCCACGAGGTCCGAAAGGCTCTCCAGGCGCTCCGGCTGACTCCAGGTCGCCTGCGGATCGGAGGGGTCGGGGATCAGTCTGAGAGTTCGCCGCGTAGTGAACTGTTGCAGCCAGACAAGGCGACTCTCGATCTTCTGGGCCGCCTTTTGTAGAGGATCGAGGGGCTCTTCAATCTCCGATCTGTTGCGGGCCTCGCGAATCAGCTCTACGAGACGGGGAATCGACGCTAGCTGTTGAAACGACCCGTACCGGGTGCCGGGCGGTAGTGAGAGCTCTGCGACGAGAGGCGCGCTTCCAATCTTGACGATGGGCTCGTTGCTCCAACGCTCGGGCTCGACGACCCAGCTGACGGCCATGGCCACAGGGTCGATGCCGTTCCAGGTGCGCTTCCCGGTGACCTTCCAAACGCCCTCTCGAGCCACGGTGTCCAGCGGCATGACACGGCCGTCGTGCTGGACCGGGAGAGAACGCAGGGCTTCAACGGTCGGATCACCCGGCAAGCTGGCGGGGTCGACCTCAGCCCAGAGGGCGCCACCCCCGGCCGCGAGACCGAGGACCAGGAGGAGGAGCACGAGCTTGAGAGTGGTGCCGCCCTCTCCGAGCTCTGGTGGAAGACGACGGTGCTGCTTCAGCCGGGTGATCAGGACCGTGATCATGCCGAGGATCAAGAGCACGTAGCCGGCGAACACCACCGGTTGGCCAGGGTCCTTGGAGACCGAGAGGATGGTCATCTCGCGCCCGTCCTCCTGGCGGTAGCTGCTCTGAAAGAGGCGATAGCCGCCGTAGGCGAGTGGGTGATTCATTTCGATGTCGGCCGGGTACATCTGGCCAACTGGAGGATTCCCGACCCGGACACGGCTTCGGAACTGTGCGGGGCGCATGGTGCCGGGGTAGTAGTCGATCTCGAATGCATCGAGGTGCACGTGGAAGGGAAGAGTGTGCTCCACCAACTGACCTGGCCTGCTGGCATCCACGAATACGTTACTGGTTTGTCCCTCCCACAGCGCCAGTTGTCCTTCGACCTTGGCGAGCTGAGTGATGCCGGCGCCAATGAGGATGATCAACATCGATGTGTGGGTGAGGGCGAAGCCGATGCGCTCCCGACCCCAGGGCCAGCGTTCCCAGAGCGAGCAGGCAATATTGACTCCGAATAGGACCAGAAGCCCCTGAAACCAGGGCGCGTAGTAGATCAACCTGGCGGCCTGGGTCCCGAGTCTGGACTCGACGATCGTGCCCGCCGCGAGCACGAGCACGATGAACACCAGGAGTGCGGTATTGAGTTTCAGAGATGCGAGCCATCGAATCCACTTGGGCATGGAATCCTCCAGGTCGTTCGCCCCGTCAGTGAGCGGCGAGTATACGGCAATGACAACGTCGAGAGCGGCCGGTACTCGCCCAGCTCAAAAAGGCCTTCCACCCGGTGGATCCGAGTCCGGGCGGCGGCCGGCCCTCCGAAAGCCGCAGGTGGCGAGGTAGACTAGCCGGACGACAGAGCTTCGTTGTACCTGTGCAGTGAGGAGAAAAGAAGGGCAGCACCCTGATGAAGAGTTATCTGACAGAAGCCATCGGTACTTTCTTTCTTGTCCTGACGATTGGATTGACGGTCTTGGACGGCACCGTCTTCGCTCCCCTGGCGATCGGTTCGATCCTCATGATCATGGTCTACATGGGGGGCCGGTGTCGGGTGGCGCATTCAATCCTGCTGTGGGCATCGGCCCGATTCTGATGAACGCGATTGCCGGCGACGGCTCTTTTGGCAATCTCTGGTACTACCTGGTCGGACCTCTGGCAGGTGGGGCGGTCGCTGCCGTCGTATTCAAGATCCAGAATCCTGGAGATGATTGAGACCTCTGCGTCTGAAGCGCGCCGAGAGAACCGAGCCAGGTCACCGGGTGTGAGCATCATGGTTTGAGGGTGAATTCCGGGGTACCGAATGTGACGGGCGCCGGAGATTGAGATTGTTGGGAAAGGGGTACTTCATGAGCCGATTGAATTGGTTGTTCGTCGTCGTAGTTGGACTGCTCCTGCCGGGGTGCGGGTACAACACGCTGCAGACCCAGGACGAGCAGGTGAAGGCCGCATGGGCCGAGGTGTTGAACCAGTACCAGCGCCGATCTGATCTGATCCCGAATCTGGTCAATACCGTCAAGGGGTATGCAGATCACGAGGAGAGCGTTCTCACCGAGGTCACGGAAGCCCGGGCGAGGGTGGGGCAACTTCAGGCGACTCCGGAGATGGTCGATAATCCCCAGGCCGTGGCCCAATTCCAGGCAGCCCAGGGAGAGCTGACCAGCGCCTTGAGTCGACTCCTCGTCGTCGTCGAGCGCTATCCCGATTTGAAGGCCAATGAGAACTTCCGGGATCTGCAGGCGCAGCTGGAAGGGACCGAGAATCGGATCGCGGTAGCCCGGAATCGCTACATCCAGAGCGTTCAGGAATTCAACATGACGGTTCGCAGGTTCCCGACAAATATCACTGCCAAGGTCTTCGGGCATGAAGTCAAGCCCACCTTCGAGGTCGAGAACGAAGCGGCTGTGGCACAGCCACCGGCCGTCGATTTTGGAGACGGAAACTGAGGTGCGACCCCGCGAGGGTATTCACAGCCGCTGCCACCGGCCGATCCTCTGGTTGATCTTCCTGGCCCTGGGGTGGTCCGCCGGCTATCTGGCCGCCGAGATCCCGGTCCCAGACCTGCAGGATCGGGTCAGCGACCTGACCGGCACGCTGGATCGATCCGAGTTGAGGGCCCTCGAGGAGAGGCTGGCAGGCTTCGAAGCCAGGACCGGCAGTCAGATCGCTGTCCTGATCATCCCGACTACAGAGCCCGAGGCTGTCGAGCAATATGCTCTCAGGGTCTCCGAGGCCTGGCAACTGGGGAGGGATGGCATCGACGACGGGGCTCTGCTGCTGGTGGCTCTCGAGGATCGGAAGGTCCGCATCGAGGTTGGATACGGCCTCGAGGGAGCTCTCACCGACGTGACTTCGAAACGGATCATCAGCGAGGCGATCCTGCCCAGTTTTCGGTCCGGAGACATCTCCGATGGCATCCAGATGGGGGTCGAGAGAATGATCGCCGTGGCCGAAGGGGAGCCTCTCCCAGAGCCGCAACCTGGCTGGAATCCTGGCCCCTTGTCCGGTCTCCGTGGGCTGCTGCCCTTTCTGCTGATCCTGGCCTTCGTAGGTGGCAGCATTCTGCGGGTGTTCCTCGGCCGGCTCTGGGGATCCCTCGCCAACGCCACGCTCGTCGGATCGGTTGTTTGGCTGGTGGCCGGAATGCTGCCGGTGGCGCTGCTCGCCGGCACCATCACCTTCTTCGTGATGCTAGCTGCAGGAGCCCGAAGAGGTGCCGGCGGATGGTCGAACCATCCCCGTACCCGGGGATGGCCGGGTGGGGGTTGGAGCTCCGGTGGTTTGGGTGGTGGCGGCTTTAGCGGAGGAGGATTCAGTGGTGGGGGTGGCAGCTTTGGAGGTGGCGGCGCCTCCGGGAGTTGGTGATGGATCTGACTCGTTGCATTCGGCACGCGAGTACCACGAGGTGGACGTTGATGAGACGCTTTCCGCCGGCGACCCTGAAGGCGATCGAAGCCGCCATCGGCGAATCAGAGACTTCTCATCGGGGAGAGATTCGCTTCGCAATCGAGAACGGACTCGATGCCTGGTCCGCGTTGCGTGGTGTGACATCTCGTGACCGAGCTACCCAGATCTTCGGGGATCTGGGCGTCTGGGATACCGAAGAGAACAACGGTGTCCTGATCTACGTTCTGCTCGCCGACCACAGGGTGGAAATCCTTGCAGATCGAGGTTTTTCGGCCAGCGTCGAGGCCGACGAGTGGGCCGGGATCTGCCGGCAGATGGAGGGCAGGTTCTCAGAGGGTCGGTTCGAGGAGGGGGCGCTCTGCGGGGTGCGGGCGGTAGGCTCCATCCTCACCCGGACCTTCCCGGGAGACGGCGGCAGCAAGAACGAGCTTCCCGATTCTCCTGTTGTTCTCTAGCCGTCCGACCGGAACATCTTCTGAATGAAGGCCCTGGGACGGATCATCTCGAAGCCGAATTTCTCGGCGACTTTCGGCGTCGACAGCGGTCCCAATCCGCCGGTGGCCGCGAACGACCAGAGCTCGTTGAGGATCGGAGGGAAGCCCGGGATCTCGGTGCTGGGTGGCAGACTGTGTACATGCAGTTCTCGACCCGTGGCTTTGGCGATCCAGGCGACGATCTGCTGATACGAGCAGGAGCCCGCGCTCAGGGGGATTTCGGCCCGCTGGGCGTCGGGATGATCGAGCGCTGCGAGCGCCAGGTCGGCGACATTCTGCATGGACACGAAGCCGTACCTGCGCGCCGGGTCACCGATCACCTGGACTGTGTCGCCGACCTGAATCTGGGCGCCGACCACGAAGGCTACCCACGACTCCATGAACAGGGTGGGTTGTAGGATCGTGTAGTCGAGGCCGCTCGAGCGGATCGCCTCGGCGGTCGAGGCTTTGGCGCGTGCCAGCTCGACAGGCGAGTCGGTCTCGAAGCCGTTTGCCGAAACATAGATGATTCGCTGGATGCCGGCGTTCTCGGCGCATCGAAGAAGGGTGGCATGACCCTGCCGATCGACCGCCTCCACGGAATCGTCCCCGCCGCGCGAAGCACCGGTTGCTGTGGAGATGATCCGATCCACCCCCTTGCAGGCTGCGTCCACGGAGGTGAGCTCTTTCAGGTCGCCGAAGGCCAACTGGGCCCCGGCCGCTTTCAGGGGACTGACATCGGAGGTGTCGCGGACAAGGACCCGGACCGGTTCGCCCCGTTCCAGGAGCCGGTGGGTAATGAGCCCGCCCAGATCGCCCGTTGCACCGACTACGAGATCCATGGTCGATCCTCCCTTGCGCAGATCGCTGATTCACCCACCAGGCCTTGGCGGCGCGGTTGCTTCCCAACAGCTCGAAGGTACGCTCTAGATCGAAGTTTATCTCAGGTCATGAACGCTCCGATGGAGGCTCCCAGTCCGTTGGTGTTCGAGGGCTTTTCCTGCACCATGAGTGTAGTCGGCAGAACGGTCGGTCTGGTACGATCTAGACCTTGTCTGAGGTTCTGGAGGGAGGTTCTTCGTGGTCAATCCAAAGTCTCGATTCGGCGCTGTAGGTGTCCTGTTGGGGTCCTTGTTTGTTGTTGCCGGGCTTGCTGAAACGGCAA
Organism: Acidobacteriota bacterium; assembly: GCA_030597375.1. GTDB lineage: Bacteria > Acidobacteriota > Thermoanaerobaculia > Multivoradales > JAHEKO01 > JAUVRX01. The sequence goes on along the minus strand of JAUVRX010000013.1, from coordinate 18,643 downwards.
CTGAAGATCCGGAGGCTACGCCCTACGATCACCTGGAGTGGCGCAACATCGGTCCGGTGAACATGAGCGGCCGTGTGGCGGATGTGGAAGGCGTGCCGGGCGACCCCAACTCGCTCTATGTGGGTGCGGCTTCGGGGGGAGTCTGGAAGACGATCGATGGCGGCTTGAACTTCGAGCCCATCTTCGACGATCAACCCATAGCTTCCATCGGTGACATGGCGCTGGCGCCGTCGAACCCAGATGTGATCTACGTCGGTACCGGAGAGGCCAACGTTCGCAACAGCGTTTCGTTTGGCAACGGAATCTACAAGTCCACCGACGGGGGGCAGAGTTGGAAGCACATGGGGCTCGAGGACAGCCGTCATGTCTCACGCATCGTGGTCCATCCGACGGACCCCGACATCGTCTATGTCGGCGCCCTGGGCCACATCTTCGGTCCCAACGAGGAGCGCGGTGTCTTCCGCTCTACGGATGGCGGAGAGAGTTGGGAGAAGGTCCTCTATGTCGACGATCGACACGGAGTGTCCGATCTGGATCTGGATCCGACCAATCCGAATATTCTCTACGCGGCCTTCTGGCATTTCGAACGCAAGCCCTGGACACACACGACGGGTAGCGAAGGGGGAGGTGTCTTCAAGACGGTCGATGGGGGAGACAACTGGGAGAAGCTGGAGGAGGGCCTGCCGAAGCTGATGGGACGTATCGGCGTCAAAGTAGCGCCAAGCAATTCCCAGGTCGTCTACCTGATCGTCGAGTCTGACGAGGGCACGCTCTTCCGCTCCAACGACCGCGGCAAGACCTTCGAGAAAAGAAGTGACGACGTTCGAATCGTCTCTCGGGGCCTCTACTACACGGATATGCGGGTCGACCCCCAGGACGAGAACCGGGTCTACGCGATCTCCAGTCGACTCTTTCTTTCGATCGACGGCGGCAAGAGCTTCGAGCGCATCTCGAGAAGCACTCATGTGGACTTTCACAGCCTCTGGATCGACCCTCTCGACCCACGACGCATATGGCAAGGTCAGGATGGGGGCATCGCGGTCTCCTACGACCGCGGAGGTACCTGGGAACCGATCCGGAATCTGCCGATCGCGCAGTTCTACCAGATCTTCCATGACAACCGGGAGCCCTTCTACTACCTGGGGGGAGGTCTTCAGGACAACGGTACATGGTATGGGCCGAGCCGCACCCGGGAACCGGCGGGAATCCTGGAAGACGACTGGAGGATGATGAGCTTTGGCGATGCCTACTGGGTCGTGCCTCATCCGGAGGATCCAGAGCTCTTCCTCTCGGAGTCCCAGGGTGGTGGGATCCTCCGGACCGATATGCGAACCCGCCAGCAGATCGACGTTTCGCCGCAGCCGAGACGGAACGATGGAGGACCGGTGAGTGTACTGGAGTACCGCTTCAACTGGAACGCTCCCATCGTCGCCTCTCCCCACGATCCCCACACCGTCTATTTCGCTGGCAATGTCGTCTTCAAGACCCGGGACTTCGGCGACAGCTGGGAGATCATCAGCCCTGATCTGACCACCAACGATGCCGACAAGCAGGGGGAAGCGGGCGGACCGGCGTGGACCGAGAACACCACCGCGGAATACCACACGACCCTGATCAGCTTCGCCGAGTCGCCGGTGCAGGCCGGAGTGCTCTGGGCTGGCTCAGACGATGGACGGCTCCATGTGAGCCGTGACGGCGGTGGAGAATGGCAAGACGTTACGGCCAATGTGCCGGACTTGCCCGAATTCTCTCCGGTCTCTCACATCGAGCCGTCGAGGCTCGCGGCCGGCATGGCCTACGTCGCTTTCGATCGGCACATGTTCGATGATTTTCGTTCCCACATCTACGTCACCCATGACTTCGGCGGTACCTTCCGTCGCGTCTCGGACGGCCTGCCGGAGGGTGCCTGGGTCTGGGTTGTACGCGAGGATCCACGGAACCAGGATCTGCTCTGGGCGGGAACCGAGCTGGGACTCTATGCCTCGCACGACGGGGGAGGAACCTGGGAGCGCTTTCACCTGAAGAATCTTCCTACCGTGGCGGTCCACGATGTACTGGTCCATCCGCGGGAGAACGACCTCATCCTGGGGACGCATGGGCGTGCCATCTGGGTCTTCGATGATGCGACAGCTCTGCAGGAATTCGATGCCTCGAACCACGAGCAAGGTCCTCGTCTCTTTGGCATGCGACCGGCCCTGAGGTACCCAGCCCGGTTCACCCGCTATGGTTTGGGAGACAAGCGACACCAGGCACCCAACCCACCGACTGGGGCCCTGATCACCTACTACCTCAGTGAGGACCTGGAGAGGGAAGGGGAAGGCGAATCCGAGGAGTCCAAAGACTCCGGTCGATCTGCGAGCGCTCAGAAGGCGGATGACGACACCGGAGAGGATCGCCTCGAGATCGAGATCCTCGACCCATCGGGTGCCGTGATCCGGACACTGGATAGCGAAGCTCTCGGTCGGAAGAAAGGACTCAATCGGGTGGCCTGGGACCTGGCCATGGACGGTCCTCGTCAACGCCAAGACGCTAAACCCGAAGCCAGCGAATTCCGAGGCCCCCCGAAGGGTCCGTGGGTTCTTCCCGGAACGTATACCGTGCGATTGATCGTCGACGAGGAGGCCTTCGAGGCGCCGGTCGAAGTCAGAGTCGATCCAAGCGTCGAGGTCAGTCTCGAGGATCTGCGGGTGCAGTTCGAGGCCGTCTCGGCCTTACAGGAGATGGTGTCTGTCCTCAACGACGGACTGCGTGGAATGGATGGGGTGGCCGCTCAGTTGAGCGCTCGCCGCGAGACCGCGAAGCAGATGAAGCAGGACCTTCCTGATGCTCTGGTGGGCGAGGTCGACGAGTACGAGGAGGCGGCTTCGGAGCTTCTGGAGAGCCTCGCACGGGGCGAGGACAAGCCCTTTTGGAGTCAAGGTCCCAGAATCAGCGAACGCCTGCAATCCCTGGCCTGGGAGGTCGATGGGCAATTCGCGTCTCCGACTGCGGCACAGATGGACTACCTGGCTGAGCTCGAAACGGAGTTCCTCGACAAGTTGGATGAGATCAACGCACTGTTCACCGAAGCACTGCCAGCCCTGAATGCCCGTATGCAGGAGCAGGGCGTTCCTCCGATCCTCCTACCGGCACCCTTGGAGGCTCCATCGCCCTGAGATGTGCGGTCGGTTCGAGCCTCGGGAGGCCTGCGATCTGTTGTTAGATCTTCAGCAGAGGTAAGAGAGGTCTGCTTGTAGAATGACGACCACCCTCGGGTAGGTAGCGAAGGCGAGGGCCTGTCGATCCGATTCGGAGATGCAATCGAGGTGACCGATCTGACTCGAGCTCTGAGGAAACCCCTCTGGTATCTGGAGGGTTTCATGGACGAGAGCGGCAGACTCTACCGGGTCCCGATCCATTCGTTGCCCTTCAGGGTGGGACGCGAGCCAGGGCTCGAGATGACCCTGCCGTTGCAGGTGATCTCGTTTCGACACGCCGAGCTCTTCGAGCACCAGGGCCGATTGATGGCACGCGACCTTGGAAGCACGAACGGTACCTACCTGAACCAGGAATCTCTGATCGGTGATGTCCCTCTCGATGAGGGGGACATCCTGCACTTCGCGACACTCGAATTCCGCCTCGGTGTGATGGAGGCCGAGCGTAGCGAGTCGCTGGTCGGTTCGACGGCCATCATCAGCTCGAAACTGCCCCAGTTGATCGTCGAGAGGGCGGAGAAGCTTCGAGCACTGCTCGAGCGGGGTTGCGTGCGACATGTCTACCAACCCATAGTAGGGTTGAGGAAACGGGACCTCCTGGGCTACGAAGTCCTCGGTAGGGGTAATCTCGAAGGCCTGCCGACGGCTCCCTCCGAGCTGTTCGACTTGGCGTCGGTCCTCGGGGTAGAGGTCGAGCTCAGCGAGCTTCTGCGCCAGAAGAGCTTTGCCGAGTGCGCCTCGTTCACAGGCGTTCCCCGCTTCTTCTTCAACACCCACCCCCGGGAGCTACGTGAAGGTCGTCTGCTGGAGTCGCTGGAGAGAGCGAAATCCGAATTTCCGCAGGTCCGGATGGCGATCGAGATCCATGAAGCGGCGGTGACCGACTCGGCGACGATCCAGCGGCTCATGGGCGACCTGCAGCGCCTGGATGTCCTTCTCGTGTACGACGATTTTGGCGCCGGTCAGGCTCGACTTCTGGAGCTGGCCGATGTACCGCCCGATTTTCTCAAATTCGACCGCAGCCTGATCCAAGATATCGACGGTGCCCCCCCCGCCCGTCGTCGGCTACTCGCCAGCCTGGCTGAACTGGCCCTGGACCTGGGGATCGATCTCGTCGCCGAAGGAATTGAAACCGAGGCAGAGGCCGAGGTCTGCCGTCGGATGGGATTCGCCTATGGCCAGGGCTATCTGTTTTCTCGACCTCGATCGAGTAGTCAGCTGATCCGTGGAGGCGGCGCCGAGCAGCAGGATCGGGCACCAGACTAGTTGGTATCCTGCTTCGAAGCCCGCCAGGGTCGGTGGGGCGTCAGTCTGCTGGAATCCACAGTTGCCGCCATCCGGCCTGGCAGGGTGGTCGAGAGGGGAGGGGAGGGTGGAGGGCTGCCGGTCATGGAGCACCACTGCAGCGAGTTGGCCAGGTGGAGGGAGTAGCGCGCCCGCGTCTCTCGATCCCAGTCCTCGTGGCGAAAGGAATGAGCGTTGAGTCTCTGAGGCTCGAGCTCTGAGTGTGGGTCCCTGGGTTCGTTCCCATTTCCGGTGGGTCGGTCGGTGTCGGCAGGCAGGTGCGCTTTCCAGGCATCCGATGGAAAGTAGAGATCGAAGGCCCGGCGCGCCAGCGGGAAGACTTCGATCTGTAGCCTCCCCTGATTACCGTTGTGTTGGCTGTCCCCTCCTATTTCCTTGTTACCGAAGGGGACGGCGACGAACTGATGCACGGTGCCGTGACCGTTCGAGAAGCCACCGAGCCACGACTGTTGACTGAGAACGAGGTAATCCTGAGGGTTGCGGTGCAATGCGGGGGACCAGGTGCGCCCGGTAACGGCGTCTCTGCGACCCGCGGAGACTTTCACTGCGAAGGGGTAGAAGGTCTCGTGAGCCACCGAGTAGGAGGGCTGGAAGCTCAGCCACATAGCCTCGGACTGATACATGGGTAGCATCGCCTCCACCTGCTCGAGCCAGGGGGCCTTGCCCTGTGCCACGAGGTCTTGAACCGGAAAGAGGGGGAAACGCCCGAGCCCTGGAAGGAGCGGGAACTCTCTTTCTCCGTCCGGTATTCGCAGCGTACGCTGGAACTCGACCATCAGCTTGGCGTCCGGGTGAACTTCGGGAAACGAGAACAGCAACTGGTCATGGTTTAGCTGGATCATTGGGTCTCCTTTCAAATCCTCTTTCGCCGGGCTCTGACGACGAGATGGCGCAAGCCGACGTCCGGCATGAATTGGACTCCGCGAATGAGTTGAGCCATGAGGCGGGGTCTTCGGCGAATGACCTCCTGAAGGTCGCTGGCGACCTTCCCGGCCATGGCGAGCAGAGCGTCCGGGTCTTCGCCCAACTCGCGGGCGAGGGCGCGGATCTTGGCCTCCGAAGGCGGCGCCTCGTGGCCGCGCTCGACCTTGCTCAGGTAAGACGGTTCGACCCCGACACGGGCCGCTACCTGGCGAACGGAATAGGTGCGGTCACCCTTCTTGAGCTTTTCGCGACATCTACGGATATGGCTACCGAATCGGGGCATCTATAATGTGTAGTGTATAGTACATACTACACAATATCAAGTTTAGATCCTGGGCGAGACTGAGAATGCCCGAGGAGTGCCCTGGCGCTGCAGATCGATGAGACGCTGGGTGGAACTGCTCGCTGTGGGTCTCCATGCTCAGGGGCATGGCCCGTCATACTGCAGGCGAGCTTTTCCGATACTCTGGTGACGTGCTGATCGTCTGGCTCATCGTTGCACTCGTGGCGGCTCTGCTGTGGAGCGAAGGGAAGAGGTGGCGACCAGGAGTCTGGCTCACGAAACCTCTGGCATCGGCAGCGGTCGTTGCGCTTGCCGTGCAGCACGGCGCTCTGGAGAGCACCTACGGACGCTGGATCCTGGCCGGGTTGCTGATCTGTTGGCTAGGTGACGTGCTCTTGATCCCTCATGACAAGGCTGCCTTCAGAGCCGGGATTCTGAGCTTCCTCGTCGGGCATCTGTTCTATTCGGCTGCGTTCGTAGTGTATGGGGTCCAGGCTCGATGGGTACTGGTCGCTGTGATTCCGCTGGGTGTGATTGCCTGGGTCGTAGGCCGTGGCCTCTTGCGGAGCGTCGACCCAGCGTTCCGCACACCTGTCCTGGCCTACATCCTGGTCATCTCGGGAATGCTGGCGCTCGGGGTGGGTGCGTGGGCCGATGGTCGCGAGATGGTGTTCCTCGCGGCACCTGCGGCTTTCTATCTGTCGGATCTGGCCGTGGCCAGAAACCGATTCCTGCATCCAGGCTTCGTCAATCGCCTGGTCGGTTTGCCGCTCTACTATGGGGCTCAGATCCTCTTTGCCTGGAGTGTGACCCTGCGGTGATCGTCAACTCGTCAGGCTCGTCTTGAACTCCGGGGCCCTGCGTGCCCGGGTCGCTTGCTCGAAAGCGTAGGAGAGTCGGAGTAGGGTCGGTTCGCTCCAGGGCCGGCCAAAGAAGGATAGGCCAATGGGCAGTCCATGGACGAAGCCGGCAGGCACCGTGATATTCGGATAACCGGAGACCGCCGCATAGCTGGAACTGCCGCCGAGAAAGTGATCGCCGTTGATGAGATCGATCGTCCATGCCGGTCCGCCGGTAGGCGCGACAATGGCATCGAGCCGATGCTGGTCCATGACCGCGTCGATACCATCGTCCCGTGTTGCCTGGCGACAGATGTCGAGGGCCTCGAGATAGTCCGGACTGCTGAGATCACCCTTGGCTTCGGCCTCGAGAAAGATGTCCTGGTTGAAGAACGGCATCTCACGATCGGCATTGTCTTCGTTGAAGCGAATCAGATCGGCCAGGCTTTCCACTTTGGCGTCAGGCCCCAGATCTGCCAGATAGCTATTGAGGTCGGTCTTGAACTCGTAGAGTAGAACCGTGTATTCCGCGTCTTCGAACTGACCCCGGGTGGCGAATTCCACCGGGTCGATGAGCTCTGCGCCCTGCCGTGCAATCTCGGCAAGGGCCTCCTCGAGGGCGGTCTCGACTCCAGGATGAAAGCCGAAGAACTGCCGGGCGACCCCGATTCGCGCACCGGAGAGCCCTCGCGGATCCATGAAGGTGGTGTAGTCGAGGTGGGCTCTTTCCTGGTTTCCACTTGTCGCCCTGTCCACAGGATCGATACCTCCCAGGGCTCCTATCAGAACTGCAGCGTCCGCTACAGATCTGGTCATGGGTCCAACGGTATCCTGGGTGTGGGAAATGGGAACGATTCCAGCGCGGCTGATCAAACCGACTGTGGGCTTGATGCCGACCAGGCCGTTGGCGTTTGATGGGCAGACCACGGAGCCGTCGGTCTCGGTACCGAAAGAGACAGCCGCCAGATTGGCCGATGTAGCCACACCGGAGCCGGAGCTGGACCCGCAGGGATTGCGATTCAGGGCATAGGGATTGCGACACTGTCCTCCGCGCCCACTCCAACCGCTGGAAGAATGACTGGAACGGAAGTTGGCCCACTCGCTCAGGTTGGTCTTGCCCAGCAGGAGGGCTCCGGCCTGGCGCAGACGTTGAGCAACCCACGAATCCCGAGGGGCTATGCAGCCCTCCAGGGCCAGAGAGCCAGCTGTGGTGGTCATCCGGTCCGCGGTGGCGATGTTGTCCTTCAGGAGCACCGGTATGCCGTGCAATGGTCCCCGGACCCCATTCGAACGGCGCTCCTTGTCGAGCTGGTCGGCGATCGCCAGGGCGTCGGGGTTGATCTCGAGGATGGACCGTAGCTCGGGACCCTGGCGGTCGAGGGCTTCGATACGCTCCAGGTACATCTCCGTGACCTCGCGTGCTGTCCATCGGCCCGTCTGCATGCCCTTCTGGAGGTCCAGAATCGTCATCTCTGCCAACTCGAAGTCGTCGGAAGGGGCCGGGGACAACCCTCCGATGTCGTCTTCGGATTCGGCTTGCCTCGGCCGTGAACAGGCGAGAGGACCCGCAAGGGCTGCAGCACCTCCAAGAGCCCCGGCTCCCAGGAGCTGCCGTCGGCTCAGCCCAGATCTCTTCTCCGATTCTCGTTCTTGACTACCCATGGTTCTCCCCTCCGTCGGGTCGGTGGAGCAGTTTGGATGGGCTGAGGATTGCAATATCCGGCCTCCAAGGCAAGCTGCGGCGCAAGAATCAGGCCGGCACCTCATGGATGCCCGTCCGCCTGAACCCCTACCCCTAGGGTATGGAAGCGGACCAGTCGTCGATGTTGCCGGACTCGAACCCGTCGCGAAAGAGGATGCCCGTCACTTCGTCAGCGCCGGCATCAGGAGCAGAGTCCCTCGGCTCCAGGTCGAAATCGCCGTCCGCGACACCGACCGGCAGAAGGGTGCCGTTGTCGATGGGCCCTACTGCGGCTGTAGTCAGGTGGAGATCGCCGATCGACGGATCCACGAACCAGGCGAGCGGGGCGCCGGCGAGGTTGGTGGTGAGTGTGGCCTGAGCGCCATCTCGGGACAGCAGGATATGGCTGACGAGATTGTTGGTGAGCTCGGCCAGGGTATTCGAGAATCGCCACTCGATCGACGATGAGCGCGGTCTCTGAGTCGAGACGGCCGAATTGTGATAGATGCCGGTACCATGTGCCTGTTCCAACCCTATTGCGGTGTCGAAACCGTACTCCGACGAAAAAAGGCGTGAGTCCGTGGCCGCTATGAAGTTGTTGCGAATCACTCCATCGTAGTGCCCGACATACTCGACTTCGGGATAGGGGTTGTCGGGATAGTCACGGCTGGTTCCGGTCCTCCCGAGACCAAAGCCGACACCCCGCGCACAGTTGACGATGGCGTTCTCCTCGACAATCGTGTCGCGCGACGATGACCAGAAGTGGACTGCGTGCTCCGAGAGTCCATCCGGGCACCAGAAGCCCTCGATCCGGTTGCGGCGGATCGACCATCCCCATGCCTGGTGGGCATCGATGCCGCCCGTGTAGCAGTTGCGAACCTTCGGTCGGCCGGCGTCGGTGAGCTCGATCAGACTGCACTCGATCGTGCCGTGGTCGGTGAATCCGCCGCTAACAGGGTTGATCTTGATCGCCTGCTCGCCAGGATCTGTAATCCGTACATTGTGAATCGTCACCCCGGTGATGATTTGGCCGGAGGGGCCGGAGATGTGGATCGGATGGTTGTAGGCCCGGGTCAGGGTCAGGTCGGCGATGACGACATTCGAGGCATGAATGCTGACCAGTTCATCGGTCGCATAGAAGCCATCCAGAACCACGGCGTCCCGATTGCCGCTGGCAGAGCGCAGGGTGATACCGGCAGTATTGAAGGAGAGCCTGTGACTCGAGTCGCCGCCGTCGAGGTCGTACTGGCCGTCGTGAAGCAGCAGGGTCGTACCCGACGACGCGTTGCCCACGATGTTGCGCAGTTGATCGGCTTGCGACGGTTGGATCTCGACCACGGTGCCGCTCGGAGGTGGTAGCGGGGTGCACGGGGGCTGTCCGAAGGAGGGCGCTGCAAGGCACGCCAGGGCGACGACGCCTGTTGTCAGGAGCCCTCCGATGCGGTCATGAGATCCGAGGCAACCCCATCGATATGGGCGATCGAGCACGGAATGAGATCTCCTAATGCAACCTCGAGAGAGACGGCAGATTCACTACACTCCCCTTTTGAAGACTGTAGGGCGTTCTGTGGGAGCAGACTGTGACCGGCTTCACAGCGGCATAGCCTGACGAGGTGCCTGTAACTCGATGCGTCGAGGCGAAGAGGCGTCAGTGCTGCGGCGGTTCCGGGCTTTCGGACTCTTCCCGTTCCTCGAGGTACTGCAGATGCTGGGCTCGCCACTCTTCCATGGTCTCTCGGATGCGATCCTGCAGGAGCTCCAATTGCTCTTGTGAAGGACGCGCCTGCTCGGCCAGGGCCCTGGCCCGGTCTCGCAGCTCTGTCAGGTTCTCCCCGTCCAGCCGCACGGACTTGGCCAGCTCCTGAGCTTGCTCTCTGAGCCGGGTCAGCTCCGCTTCAGAGGGACGGGCGCTCTCGCCCATCTGTCTTGCGTTGTCGCGACGCTGTTCGCTCGCCTCGTCCGAAGGCCCGGACTCGGCCAGTTTCCTTCCCTCCTGGCGGAGTGTCTCCATCTCCTCCGGAGTCCGTGACGCCGTCTCGGCCAGACGGCGCGCCCGCTCTTCGAGCTCTGCCAGCGCCTCCTCGCTGGGATGGAGCTCGACCGCCAATTGCGATAGCTCGTGCGCCATGGCCTCGAGCTCCGGTTGCAGGGTCTCTTGAAGAACTTCGAGCTGAAGAGCCAACTCCTCCCCGATGGGCTCCAAATGAACCTCGAGCTCCTCATTCAAGGCGGTCATCGCCACCTGGAGGCGTGCTTCGATGTCCAGGATCATGGGCTCGATCGCGACTTCCAGGACGCTCTCGAGGTCGGCCTCGAAGGGGGGCACTGGCTCGATCGGAGGCACGACAGGGACGGGATCATTGGAGGGCACCGCTGGAGGAGGGGGCTCGGGTGGCAGCGCGGTTTCCGTCAAGCCGGCAAGAGGGGCATCGGGGGGGAGGGCGGGTGCTTCGCCTGTTGAAGTGACATCGGCTACCGGCGGCACTATCGGTGCCGCTGAGGGACCTTGGGCTGCGCTATCGCCGATGGAAAAGCCTGGGGCGACGATGACCAGTACTGCGAGGGCAACCGTTGCTCCGATCGGCATCCATCTGGATACCGGATCCTCGGGACGGGGGTAGTCTCGGTCCACCAATCGTGTGATTCGCCGGGCCAGTCGGGAGCGATCCGAGGCCATGGCCGGAGCCAGATGGGCTCCCCGGGACCGTAGACTGGCCTCGGCAAGCTCCGTTAGAACCCTTGCCATCGATATGGGTCTGCCGGTTTGCTGCACCGCCCAGTCGTCGCATCGGTACTCGGCCACTTCCTGGAGGTGCTTCCGAGCCATCCTGTTGAGCGGTTGGAAGAACAAGAGGCTCTCGATCGTGCGAGCCAGGAGCAACCAACTGGGGTCACGGCGCTCCAGATGAGCCAGCTCGTGAGCCAGGATGATCTCGTGGTGCTCGGGTGATAGCTCCTCGAGGGCTCGCCGAGGCATGCAGATCTCGCCTCGAAGGTGGCCCCGAGCCATTGGAATGGAGATTCGGGGTGAGCTCGCAAGGCCGACGGTGAGCCTGGTGGTGGTGAGTCGCATCAAGCGCTGCAGAAGCTCGAAAAGCGGCCCTCTGTCGAGGCGCTGTCGATCCATCAAGAGAGCATCGAGTCGCAGGTAGGAGATCAGGAGGCCGGCGGTCAGGATTCCTGCGCCGAGGAGCCAGGCGAGGCTCAGCCAGATGCTGAAGGTGGCGGTTCGTTGCCCCCAGGCCGTGGTCTCGTCACGCCGCAGAGGTCCGGCCGGTAGGGGATCCTGGGTCGCACCGGTGCTTTCCGCCGCCAGGTAGATCGCAGCCTCTTCGCCCGAAGGGTCGCCCGTGGAGGCGAGCTCCCAGGATCCACCGAGGGGTTGGATACCTAGGCCGACTTGCAGGCTGGCGGTGAGAATGCCACCAACCAGTGCGAGCTTCAAGAACAGCTCCTTGATTGGCAGAGCGGTACCGGGGAGCCACTTCCAGAGTAGGCAGGCCGAACCCAGGATGACAGAGCTATGGAGCAGGTAGGTGAGCATCCAGGCCGTCAGAATTTGGGGCAAGGCTTCCAAGCCCGAGATCCAAGTGGTCATCTCAAACCTCCTGAGCTTCGCGTTCGGCGATGAGTCGCTTGAGCTCTTCGAGCTCGTCGGCATTCGTATCGTGTTCGGACAACAGGTGGCTGACAAGTGCTGTGACATCTCCACCAAAGAGTCGCTCGGTGAGCTCTCCCACCATGGTGCGCTGGACCTTGGCCTCACTCACGGTAGGGGAGTAGACGAAGCGGCGACCCTCACTGCGGTGTTGGACGACCCCTTTCCTCTCCATTTTCACCAGCATCGTGGCAACGGTGGTGGGTGCGAGGCCTCTTTCGGGATAGAGGGCTTCGTGGACCTGAGCCACGGTAGCCTCCTGGTTTGCCCAGAGGACGCGCATGATCGCGAGCTGAAGGTCTCCGAGAGTGTGGGTCTTGGCCATGATGTCTCCTCGACTTTCGAATACTACGGAAAACGACCGCGGTAGTTTCATTACAACTACCACGGTAGTACGACCAGGGTGGTTTTGTCAAGGTGGATGTGAGGCAGTCCGACGACCTGACTCTCGTCGAAGCGCGATTCGTGTCCTGATCTCCTCTTTCAAGATCGCTGGATCCATGGTTCGGCTGCCATCTGAGCGGGATGTGACAGCTCTTTCGCTCCTGGAACCTTTGCGTCGTACTGTGTCTCTTAACTAGGATGGAGGGAGAGAGGAGAGGTCAGCACATCTTCTTCAACTGGAAGTCACCGTATTCTTGCACCCAAAAGGAGATCACGAGATATGGATATGGATAGCCTTGTCGAAGCCACGATTGCACCACGTCTTCCCAGAATCGGGGAGCCGGCTCCGCAGTTCGAAGCACCGACGACGCACGGCACCCTGCGTCTCGAGGATTTCCAGGGCAGCTGGGTCGTGCTGTTCTCCCACCCGGCGGACTTCACACCTGTGTGCACCACCGAGTTCATCGGTTTCGCCAAGGCTCAGCCGAAGCTCAAGGAGCTGAACACCGAACTGTTGGGCCTGTCCATCGATAGCGTCTACTCGCACATCTCCTGGGTACGCAATGTCGAGGAGAAAATGGGGATCAAGATCGAGTTCCCCGTCATTGCCGACCTCAACAAAGAGGTAGCAAGCCTCTACGGCATGATCATGCCCGGAGAGAGCAAGACCGAGACCTCTCGCTGTGTCTTCATCATCGATGGTGACCAGATGTTGCGGGCGATGATCTACTATCCGCTGACGACCGGCAGGAACATCGACGAGATCATTCGATTGATCAAGGCGTTGCAGACGTCCGACGAGTATGGAGTGGCTACCCCGGCCAACTGGCAGCCAGGGGATCGCGTCATCATCCCGCCGCCGCAGACCCAGGAAGCCGCCGAGGAGCGGGTCGAGACCGAAGGTGTGGAGTGCAAGGACTGGTACTTCTGCACCAAGGAGCTGCCGGAGGCCAAGTAATGGCATGTCTGAACCCAGATGGATCGCTCTCCAGCTCGGCTCGGGAGCTCCTGAAACTGGCATCCGAGCCCCTGTCGCCCGAGGAGATCTCCGCTGAGTTGGCCACGCCTCTGTTCAAGGTCCGAGCTAGCCTCAGGGAGATGTTGGCTGCCGGTCTGGTGGAGGAGAGGCAGGCCGGCTACCAGGCCACCGAAGAGGGGCTCGCCAGGGTAGGTGGCGTCGTAGCCTGAGCAGGCCGCCGCTCTGGGTCGTTCGAGATAGGGGGCGTCCAGGGTTCGGCGTACAGCCCACTCGATGCCGTGGGGTCATGAATAGTGCGGGCCAGGGAAAAGGCTGTTCGATCCCTGCAGCTCTTTCTGAATGAGGATCAGGTGGGCGCGATCAACCGTGAAACACCTTGCGGCGATGCCAATCCAGAAAGGCTGGCCGGGGACGATGTTCGACGGCCGCAGGAGTCTCAATGGCAAGTCCGTCGAGTGAGAGATATCCTTCGGATCCACCGTAGTCCCGACCCAGGAGGGCGCTGACGCGGATCTTGAAGTCGTCGGTGAGGCTCAGGTACCCACGATCGAAGAGACGTCGCAGATCGGACCTGAGAAGGAGGCCGTTGTCAAGGCGATGAAGTCCGCCTTGCGCAGGCGGACGGATGTGGGTGACTTCGAGGGCCGGCAGGGTGGAATCTCCGGTCATGGCACAGCGGCGCTCGTAGGCGTCGGTGACCATGATCCGAAAGGCACCAGGTCCCAGCCTGGGTGGTGCCGTCGCCGGCTCAGCGAACATCTCGCTCTGGGGTTCGGGGATGTTTCCCGCATACAGAGGCGACATGCGAAGGCGCACTTCCTCCCAGAGCAACCGTCCTGTGCTGGTCGCGGTGTCGTAGACCTTGCCCTGCACGATAGTCTTGGCGAAGTCCCTGGGCGGTTGCAGCCAGTCGGCCTCATCGAAGTAGAACGGTCGTTCCAGGATGATCGAGCCGACGTCATAGTCCTCACCGCGCTTCGCCGGTTGTCGCCGGTATCTCTGGATTCTTCCTCTGAGAGCCTGGAGAGTGACAGCGCCGTTGCCTTCGCCAAAGATCTCCCAGGCGAGGCTGGTTGGCAACAGTGATGAATAGGCGAAGAAGCCGCCGCCAACGACGAAATGCCGAGGGCTGTGGAGCTTGAACAGGAAGGGTTCCCCGGGCTGAAGCGCCTGGAATTTCCGTCTTCCGCCGGGTTGCAGGAAGTTGATCTCGTCCAGGTCAGGACGAGCCCGAAGAAACTGAAACAGTCGGTCGTCGGTAACTGCGACGTAGATTCTCATCTCTCGATTCGCTTCGGTCCCTGCCCAATGTACCGCTTTCCGCAGGCGAGGTCGATACCTTCACGGGTGCGAAGGGGTGCCACGAGGCGCGCCGGTCCGAAGTTCCTGGTATCCGGCGGCAGCGGAAATGAGGCGCGGCTCGGGAAGGAGCCTGGCCTCAGTTGGGTATCGACAGCCTTTGACCGGGATAGATGGTGCTGCGACTGGACAGGCCGTTGGCAGCCAGCAGCCGGCTGAGTGAGACCCCCTGTCTCTGGGCGATTCGCCCCAGGGTATCGCCTCTTCGGACAACGTAGTTGCTGCCACCACTTGGAGCCGACGAAGCGCTTCGAATTCTCAGCGACTGGCCTGGCTTGAGCATGGTACGGGTCAGGTTGTTGTCGCGTTTGATGCGGTCGATCGTCGTGCCATAGCGGCTGGCCAGCAGCCAGAGACTGTCGCCACGGCGGACCGTGTACTGGATCTCTTGGCCCGCAGGTATCGGATTGGAAGCGTAGGTCGCTCTCGGGCGGCCGTCGGGGACCTGCAATTGCTGCCCCGGCCAAATGCGATTGGCGCTGCGCAGGCGGTTCATGTCCATCAGCGTTCGGACGTTGGTACCGTAACGGCCCGCGATGCCGGAGAGGGTTTCGCCGCTCCTGACGCGATGGACCGTGTAGGAGGTCGAGGGAGCCTCCCATTCAGGCACCTGGTCCAGACTCGCCAGCAGAATCTCGGACTGTCCGGTCGGTACCTTGACCGAATAGTGCTCGGTCGGGGTGGCCTTTCGACGCAGCTCCGGATTGAGAGCAGCCAGGGTGCCGGAATTCAGGCCGAGGACCTTGTCGAGAGAAGTCAACTCGGCCGAGCGCTCGATCTCGGTCGGCTCCCATTCGAGGGCAGGGAGAGGATCAGGTAGGTCGAACCCGTAGGCCGTGGGATCCTCGACGATCTGGAGGACCGCCAGGAAACGGGGAACATAGCGTCGAGTCTCGCGGGGTAATCGGGCGTAGATATCCCAGAACTGATCGAAGTAGCCCTCGTGTTGACTGCGGATGCCGCGCAGCACGTTACCTTCCCCACAGTTGTAGCCAGCCAGGGCGGTAAGCCAATCGCCGAACAGGTTGTGGAGGTCGGTCAGGTACCCGATGGCGCCCGCCGTGGCTTTCTCGGGGTCCATCCGTTCGTCGATCCACCAGGAGCGCTCCAGGCCGTAACGGTAGCCCGTAGAGGAGATGAACTGCCAGAGTCCGAGTGCGCGGGCTCGGGACATGGCCCGAACCTTGAAACCGCTCGCGACCAGAGGAAGCCAGCTGATCTGTTCGGGCAAACCCGCCTCTCGGAGCTTTTCGACGATCATCGGCCGGTAGAGGCCAGAGCGGACGTAGGACTCGAGGAAGAACTCCCGTTCGGGGCCCTGGAAGCTCTTGATCTCTCGCTCGACGTAGTCGTTGACGACCATCGGAATCGATCGGTCGATGTCTCCAACCGCTGTCTGACGGGAGGCGTAGATCTCGATGACACGTCGAGAGATCAGGTGGCGGAGGTCCTCCTTTTGTTGCGCGATGAGGGGGTCACCGTTCGGAGGTGCCGCCGACATCAGCTCGTAAGCGTGGTCCAGGGCTGCGAAGGCATCCTCGAAGCTGCCCTGTTTCCAGAAGATGTCGGCCGACTCGTAGGCCTCGAGGGAATCCTGTAAGAGGGCCTGGATCTGGTCATAGTCAGCTTCGCCCATCCGCCCGTCATCCGAAAGGTCTTCGGAGAAGGCCGGAGTGTCGAGATCCTCCGAGTCGATTTCATCGGCGGTCAGGAAGGCACCGTCATCAGCCTCGACGATCTGGACGTCTGCGGTCTCCTCCTCAGACGCGGGTTCGGGAGTCGTCGGTTCTTCCGATGAGGTGTAGAAGACCTGGATGGGAGGGGCAGATCGAGTGCTCTGGCAGCCCAGGACGGGAAGCAGCAGAAGCAGGCCGCCCAACAGGAATGGGGTTTGTCTCATCATGAGCAGGCGACGAAACAGTAGCGCAAAAGTGGGGTCTCTATCTGTCACTCTCTTCACAGGTCTTCGTCCGATTGACGTCTGTTTGCATCGAATCAACTGGCGCGACACCTTTGGCTACGCCGGGCGCTGGCGCAAGAGTATATGCGAGCCACGCTGAAGCCGGGGCTAGGAGCCCCGGAACATCGCCGGTTCGATGATGGCTGCTACCTGGCCGAGACGGGGTGTCCCTCGATCACACAGCCCCGCAGCCAACGGCCGTCCAGCGTCAGGTAGGCGGTGAAATCGCGGCGGACTCCGGTCTCCGTGTCGGGGCAGGGTTCCCTGTCGATGACCACCTTGAGGGCATGCGGCGGTGGGCCCACGACGGCCGTGACGTAGGTTGCGCGAGTGGGAGAACGCTCCGGAGAAGCATAGGGAAAACGAATGGACTCGGGCGCGCTTGGACCCGAAAAGACGATTCCGCCCGGGCCGATGCTCAGTCTCCAGGAGGGCGGACCTCCCGAGATGAGAACCTCGATCGGCTCGGTGGTGTGGGAGACGACCTCGGCAGGCAGGGTGGCGACGACCTCTGCAGGCCTGGCGGTGACTACCTCTGCAGGCCTGGTGGTGACTACCTCTGCAGGCTTGGCGGCGGCCACGTCGGCAGGCCACTCGGTGCAATCCATGTTGCTTTCATCGACTCGCAGTACCTCCATCACGGTGAGCTGTCGATCATAGTGGGCTCCAAAGCCGGACATGGGGGGCGGGCTCAGCTCGCCTCGGACTTCGATCATCAGGGGATGGTTGGGAGCCTCGACCCGCTCCCTGTAGACCTTCCAGAGACTTGCCCCGCTTTCATCCTCGATCCAGATTCCGACCTCTTCGCCGCAAGGGGTAAAGGATCGGGCCTCCATTCCGGAGCCGATGGTCAGGATGCCGCGATGCCGTTCACCTGGAGCCGGTGGGGCGCTGGGTGCGGGAGTAGGCGGTGGCGGTGCCTCTGCCACCTTCTCGACCGGGGTCGGCGCTGAAGCTACTGTCGTCTCCTGGACCGAGGTGGGCTCTGGAGAGGGTGATGGAACTGCTGCTACCTCCTCAACCGGGGTCGGCTCGGGAGAGGGTGGTGGAGCTGCTGCCGTACTTTCGATCGGGCTGGGCGCCGGAGAGATGGCCGGTTCAGGAAGGTCCGTCGACTCGATGGACTCCTCGGCATTCGACGCTATTCGAGAGGGAGTCTCCGGTTCGTCGAACGTCTCGAACTCCTCGAGTATCTGGACAACCCTGTATCGGGTCCCAGGTCGATCACCGCCGGATGCCGAGAGCTCTATATCCACCAGCAGGAGGTCGGCGACACCTTCGCGGTAGTGGAAATTACCGATGCTGCCTTCGAACGCTTCCCATTCGTCGTACTGCTCTTGCTTGACCAGATAGCAGAGGCGGGCTGGGTCGCTAGGGCATTCCACCAGTTCGTGCCCTACCCAGATCTGCTGGAGACCGAGCTGTTCGGCACTGGCCTTGGCCGTCGCGAAAAGAGTTCCTACCGCAAACAGAATGAATGCACAACGCTTCGGAATGGTGACGATCGGGTTCAAGACTGCCTCCTCCTGGCTGTTTCGCCGCTGGCTACCGCGGGGATGACCGAGGTCCCCCAACCAAGGTCCACCGAAGAATGCTACACGATCGCTCCCGGCCGCAACTATTCATGAGCCCCACGCATCGAGTGGACTGGAACGCCTACACCGAAATAGTTCCTGAGCGACCCTGAAGCAGGTTCAGCAGCAGATCGGCGGTTTGATGCGGGCTCGCCGCCAGACCTCGCGAATCAGTTGGGCATCGCTCTCTTCCTCGAGCTGCTTCTGGGGAATGAGTCCCAGGTCGCCGCCGATCCTCAGAAGAGGCGGGACCGGATGGATCTACGGTCATCCCTATGGCCGAGGCAAGGGTAGATGGCAGGCTTCAGCCCGTAGAGCTCCGCTCCAGTGCCTCTACCTGCGTGTCGTCCAGCGCCAGCTCGGGTAGGGCTTCGAGGCCAGTCTCCAGAGCCTCCTGCTGCATGATCTCCCGCAGGTATGCCGCGACCGATGCCTCCAAGGGTTCGGGCTCATGACGACTCAGAATCGACCGCACTCGCTCGCTCGCTCGCCTTGCCGAATCC